>NZ_JAAGLX010000014.1:0-190415 GCF_010548325.1 Streptomyces sp. SID13666
CCGGCGTCGATCCGGTCCGCGGCGGCCGCCCGGTCCGGGCGCCCGTCCGGCTCCGCGAGCAGCGCGGCCCCCGCGCGGTCCCGCTGCCATCCGGCGGCAATACGTTCGTCGGCCGCGTCGACCTCGGAGCGCAGCAGCGTCGCGAGCCCTTCGGCGAGCGCGGACTGCAGCGCCTCCCGCCCGCAGTGCGGGTACTCCAGCCAGCGCGCCAGGGCTTCGCCGGCCAACGGCACCCCGGCCGTCACCGCGCCGTCGATCCGTTCGGCGGCCTCCGCGTACGCGTCCTCCGCGCCACGGGCCAGCCGTACCGCCGCCGCGTGCTGGACGGCCGAGGCCGAGGCCAGCGCCGGCATCCTGGCGCGCATCGAGTCCAGGACGCCGACCACGGTGCGCTGCGCCGCCTGCTGGCGGGCGGCCGGGTCCTCGGCGTTGTGCGCCAGCCACTGGCGCAGGGCGGCGACCGCGGTCTGCGGCAGCAGCCCGCCGCCGCCCGCGGATTCGGGCAGCTCCGGAACGGTGAAGCGCGGTACGTCCCCGAGCCCGGCCTTCGTCAGCAGCGCCGCGTAGTGCCGGGCGACGTCCTCGGCGATCTGGTGCGGCACCCGGTCCAGCACGGTGGCCAGCGTGACGTTGTACTCCTTGGCGGTGCGCAGCAGATGCCAGGGCAGCGCGTCGGCGTACCGCGACGCGGTGGTGACCAGGATCCAGATGTCCGCCGCGCAGATCAGCTCCGCGGCCAGCTCACGGTTGCGCGCGACCAGCGAGTCGATGTCCGGGGCGTCGAGCAGCGCGAGCCCCCTGGGCAGCGCGTCATCGATCTCCAGCCGCAGCAGTTCGCCCTCCGCGGCCCCGTCCTCGTCCTGCGTCCCGGGCCGCGCGGACCAGGCCCGTGCCAGACCCGGCAGGATCCGCGGATCGGAGAACCAGGCCCGGTCCGCGGGGTGGCACACCAGCACCGGCGTCCGCGTCGTGGGACGCAGCACCCCCGCCTCGCTGACCCGCCGCCCCACCAGCGAGTTGACCAGCGTGGACTTCCCGGCCCCCGTCGATCCACCGACCACCGCCAGCAGCGGCGCTTCAGGGGTCCGCAGCCGGGGCACCAGATAGTCGTCGAGCTGCGCGATCAGCTCCTGGCGGGTACGGCGGGCCCGCGCGGCTCCAGGAAGTGGGAACGGAAAGCGCGCGACGTCGACGCGGTCGCGCAGCGCGGAAAGCGCGTCTAGCAGATCGGGCCGTACGTCCAAGATCGCCACAGTGGCAGAATGCCCCATTTTGGCGCATTTTTGAAGCGTATACCGCCCAGTTCACGCCTTTTTGGCCCGCACGCACCCGATACGGCGGTAAGCGAGCCGGACGAGACCCGGGCATAACGAGTGCACAACGGCCACCGACTGAGGCGGAAAAAGCGGTGCAGCATTCGTACCCGCCTGCGATTATCGGACCGCTTCACTGAACCTCCACAACGTGTCACGGAGGTGAAGCAACCGGTAGAAGGTCCACCGCGCCCTATCCTTGACCCCGGCCAGGTCACGGAACCACCCAGGGGCGGAAACAGCCGCGGCCACTGTCCGGCCCCCATAGCTCAGTGGATAGAGCAGGTGCCTTCTAAGCACTTGGCCGCAGGTTCGAGTCCTGCTGGGGGCACCACCGCTTCACCCGTTCCGGGGAAACCTTTCCGCAGGTCGTGCCGGTACGGCGCCCTGTTCATGCACTCGGGGGCAGCGACTCACGTGAGTCTCTGCCCCCGAGTGCGTACGGCGTCGCCGGCTCGTTCCCGGCGGGTGTACCTCATCCGTGTCGACATTTCTGGCAGGAACGCGGCCGGTGTCCGTTCGGCACCCGTTCGGCCCAGTGGTTGGCGAGCGGCGGGGCGAAGAGACTTTCGGGGTGGGTGACCGGTTCGCCAGCCTGGTGGGCGAGCAGGGGGCGGCTCCGGATGCAGGGCGGGGCGGGCTCGCCTAGCGTCGATGCGGGGGCTTACCTGCGATGGACGGAGTTTCCGTGGCGACTGCACGCGACATCATGCACAAGGGTGTGGAGAGCATCTCCGAACACGAGACGCTGGACGTGGCTGCCAAGCGGATGCGGGATGCGGGCATCGGCGCGCTGGCCATCACCGATTCGGACGGCGGACTGCGGGGCGTGCTCACCGACCGGGACATCGTTCTGCGGTGTGTGGCCATCGGGCACGACCCGTCGGCCATACGGGCCGCAGAGCTGATGAACGGGAAGCCCCTGACGGCCAAGGCCGACGACGACACGGACAGCGTCGTCGCCGCGATGGCCGCCAAGCGCGTCCGCCGGATCCCCGTGCTGGACGGCGACTCGCTCGTCGGCATGATCAGCGAGGCCGATGTCGCCCGCAAGCTGGGCGCGGCCAAGGCCGGAGCGCTGGCGGCGGCGATCCGCGCCGACTAGGAGCCTTCCGGGGGCCGCAGGGCTCTAGCGGGCCGTGACCGTCAGCGTCACGTGCCAGCCCGGCGGGGTCGCCGGAAGCAGGATCCGCGCCTCTCCCGCGACCTGGTGGACGAGAGCACCGCGGGCGCCGGTGACGGACACCCTGGCGCCGTGCGGGAACGCCGTGGCGGGCAGCCGCAGTTCCGTCCAGGCGCGCCGCGAGACCGCGGTGGTGGTCAGGGCGAGGGTGTACGTGTGGGTCGCGGGGTCGTAGAACTCCGCGCCGGGTGTCCCGGCGATCGCCGGCGCGTAGGCGGCGAACACCGGCTCCTTGCCGGGCGCGGGTAGGCCTTCGGCGTCGTAGGCGCAGTAGCCACCGCCTTCGGCGGCGTGGCAGTCGTACCACAGGGCCCAGCCGGTGGCGAAGCCGCGCATGGACGCTGTCTGGCGGCGTATCAGCTCGGCGTTGCCGCTGCCGGTGGCCTTCGCGGGACCCCATTCGCCCACCAGGACCGGCATCCTGTGAGCGGCCGGATAGGCGCGGATGACGGCTTCGTAGGCTTCGATGAACCCGTCGGCGGGATCCCAGTCGGCGCCGTTCTCCACGGCGGTGTCGTAGTAGTGCGGGGCGTAGCCGATGCGGTCGGAGCCGTGTCGGGGGTCGTTGAAGCCGGGCAGTTGAGTGGGGACGCCCTGGCCGATGAGGACGGTGGGCTCGACGAACAGCCAGGCGTCCTGATCGGCCGTGCGGACGGCGGCGATCAGCCGCCGGTAGAGGCCGGCGAGCCGGCCCCGTTCCATCGCGGCGGAGTTCTCGATCTGGGTGGCCGGGTCGGTGGGGTCACCGGTGAACGGGCCGAACGGCTCGTTGAACAGGTCGTAGCCCAGGAGGGACCGGTGGCCGCGCAGCGTCGCGGCGACCTTGGTGTACGCGGCGGCCTGGGCGGCCCGCAGATCCGCGTCGTCGTAGAGGTGCCGGAAGGCCGCACCGACCGCGGGCTGGAAGTAGTTGGCGAACCAGTCGTCGCCGGGCAGCGGTTCGTAAGGGATGCCGTCGGTGCGGGTGGCCCAGGCGGGGATGCCGTTGAAGCCGAAGGCCGGTCCGAAGACGTCCTGGTGCCAGTCGACGAGGACCAGGACGCCGTACCGGTCCGCCCAGTCCATGACCCGGCCGAGGTAGCGCAGATAGGCGGTGTCGTAGTGGCCGCGCCGCGGTTCGACCTTCTGCCACTGGATGTTGAGCCGGACAAGGTTGAAGCCGCTCGTGGCGAGCTCGGCGATACCCGCCTCGGTGACCGTGTCGGTCTTGCCGAGGTTGAGGCCGTGCAACTGGAGGGCGCGGCCCTGGCGGTCGGCGAGATAGGTCCGGCCGTCGGGGGTGGTGACGGTGCCGGCCGCCACCGGTGCCGCCGCCCGGTGGGGGGCGGCGGCAACCGGGGCTGCCTGGTGGCTCCGGGCGGCCTGGGCCGGAGCGTTCTGGCCGGCCTGAGCGGCGGCGGGGAGGCTTCCGGCGCCCAGGAGGGCAGCGCTGACGGCGAGTGCGGTAGCGGTACGGCGCAGGCGCATGGCCCACCTCTCAGGCTCGGGCTCCGTACGGATGGCTGCCGATACTGTCCGGTAGCAATCACAGGGGCAAGTGTTCGAACCGGACTTCTTCCCGGACTTCTTCGCGGTCAGCCGATCGCCTCGGCGGGCCGGACCCGCAGCGCGAGCCGGGCCGGGAGGGCGGTGGCGAGCAGGGCGAGACCCGCCGCCAGGGCCACGATCAGCAGGTATCCGGCAGGGTCGAGCCGCGGGGCCGCCGCACCCGTCATCCCGAGGCTGAACGCGGTCAGGGTGGCCAGGGCTATCGCGGTGCCGAGCACCGCCCCGACGAGCACGACCGTCAGCGCCTCCAGCCGCAGCATCCGCAGCACCTGCCGGCGGGTGGTGCCCACGAGCCGCAGCAGCGCGAACTCCCGGGACCGGTCGGCGGTGGACATCGCGAGGGTGTTGACGACCGCGATCGCGGTGAAGGCGAGCACCAGGCCCATCGCGAGGTAGTTGACCTCGGCGTTGGACTGCTGGACCTCGGCCTGGACCGCTCCCGCCTGATCGTGGTCGAGAACGGCGACACCTGGGAAGTCCTTGACCGCCGCGCCGAGCGCCGCACGGTCCGCGCGGCCGTCGGTGGCGACGAGGACGGCCGATGCCAGCGGATTGTCGACATGTCGTGCGACCAGGTCGTGGGACATCGTCAGGTCGCCGAATCCGAGACCGCGAGCGTAGACGGCGGCCACCTTGAGAGCGGCGGGAGTTCCGTCGCCGAGGGTGAGCCGTACGGTGCTGCCCGGCCGGACTCCCAGCCCGTCGGCGGCGACCTCGCTGAGCGCGATGTCACCGTCGCCGAACCCCCGGAGCGTGCCCTGGGTGACGTCGGGATCCCAGGTCGTCGTCAGTCCTGCGGGGGTCACGCCCTGCGCCGTGTACTTCGAGAGGCCGACCCGGACGCTGGTCCGTACGACCTCGGTGACCGCGGTGACGCCGGGTACCTGGCGCACCGCCGCGGCGGCTTCGCCGGGCACACCGGGCGCGGCGGCGCCGAGTACCCACTGGGCGCGGTTGCCCGCCGAGGCCTGCTGCTGAGCGGCGTGACCCATCGTCGTCTGCACGAAGATCACGGTGCAGGTCATCCCGACGAGCAGCGCGAGCGGAGTGACCGCCGCCGAGAGGCGCTTGGAGTTGGTACGGACGTTGGCGGCGGCGAGGTGGCCGCCGATGCGGGAGGCGCGGAGCGGAACGGCCAGTACCGCGGCGGCGATCCGGGCCAGCAGCGGCCCGAGCAGGGACACCGCGACGGCGAGGACCACCACGGTCAGGAAGGTGACCGGCGTGGACGCGGGTTCGGTCCGCAGACCGCTGAGCACGACGAGCAGGACGATGCCACCCGCGAGGAACAGCCCGCCGGCGAGCAGCCGCCCCCAGGGGGACGTACGGGTCTCCATGGCGGCTTCCGAGAGCGCCTCGGCAGGCCGGATCCTGGACGCCCTGCGGGCGGATATCCGGGCTGCGGACCAGCCGCCGAGCAGCGCGGCACCCACGGCCGCGAACATCGGGAAGGGGCTCCACGCGATCCGCAGCGTGTCCGGCACGGCGCCGAAACCGACGAACTCGGCGTGCAGCCAGTACGCGACCGGCAGGCCCGCGACGGAACCGAGAGCGCCCGCCGCCAGGCCTACCAGCAGCGCCTCCCTGCCGATCAGCCGGCGGATCTGCTTCGGGGTGGCGGCGATGGCGCGCAGCAGGGCTATCTCCCGGTAGCGCTGCTGGATGGTCAGAGCGAAGGTGCCGACGACCACGAGGACCGCGACGAGGAGTGAGGTGCCGCCGATCGCGCCACCCATGCTGACGAGTTTGATCCGGGCCTTGGCCGCGTCGGGGAACTCCACCGGTCCGCGGTCGGCTCCGGTGTGCACCTGGGCCTTCGTGCCCTGCAGCGCGGTGGCGAGGTTCGTGGCGAGGGCGCCGGTGTCCGCGCCGGGCTCCGGCAGGACTCCTATCGCGGTGATCTGCCCGGGGTGGCCGGCCAACCGTCCGGCCTCGGCGGTGGTGAAGAACAGCGAGGTCTGCTGCCGCAGATCACCGTCCTGGGCGGCGGCGATGCCGGTGACGCGATAGCTGCGCGGGGCCCGGGTGGACTGGACGGTGACGCTGCTGCCGGGCTTCAGGCCCATCCGCCCGGCGAGTTCGCGATCGATGACGAGATCGCCGTCCGTCTGCGGGGCGCGGCCCTCGGCGAGGGTGAAGGGCGTGAGTACGGCGGAGGCCCAGTCGTGGCCGAAGGACGGCTTTCCGCTCAGCGAGCCGCTCCGGTCCGCACCCCGGCCCACCGCATAGGCGGGGAAGGTGACTTCGGGGACGGCGGCCCGTACTCCTGGCACCTGGCGGACGGTCCGCACGGTGGTGTCCGGCAGCCAGACCCGCTCCGCGAGCGGTTTGGCCTTGTCCTTGACCTTGGTCTTGCCCTTCTTCTCCTTGACGGTGGTCTGGTGCACGTTCTGGTCGGCTCCGACGACGATCGGTGCGGCCGCGTACCGCTCGGTCGCGATCTCGCCCCGGAGACCGGTCTCCAGCAGCACCCCGCACGCGGTGACGAGCGCCGCGGCACAGAACAGGGCGAGAAAGGCTCCCGCGAAGCCGCCCTTGCGGGCCCTCAGGGTCTGCAGTGCGTAGCGCAGCATCAGGACCACGCCCCCAGGTGCGTCATGCGCTCGGCCACCCGGTCGGCGGTGGGCTCGTCGTCACGGCCCGCGATGCGGCCGTCGGCGAGGTAGAGCACGGTGTCGGCGTACGAAGCGGCGACGGGATCGTGGGTGACCATGACGACGGTCTGGCCGGTGCCGTCCACGCAGCCGCGCAGAAGGCCGAGGATCTCCTTGGCGGTGACCGTGTCCAGGGCGCCGGTCGGTTCATCGCCGAAGACCACGTCAGGGCGGGTGATCAGCGCACGGGCGATGGCCACCCTCTGCTGCTGTCCCCCGGACAGTTCCGCGGGGCGGTGGTCCGCACGGCCGGCCAGTCCGACGCGCCGCAGGATCTCCGCCAGCCAGGCCGGGTCGAGCCGTTGTTTCGCGAGTCTGAGCGGAAGCGCGATGTTCTGACGGACGGTCAGTGCGGGGACGAGGTTGAACGCCTGGAAGACGAAGCCGACCCGGCTGCGCCGCAGTTGGGTGAGCTGGGTCTCATTCAACCCGGTCAGCTCGGTGTCCCCGAGGTGGGACGTGCCGCTCGTGGGCGTGTCCAGCCCGGCCGCGCAGTGCAGGAAGGTCGATTTGCCGGAGCCGGACGGCCCCATCACCGCGGTGAAGGAGCCGCGCGGAATACTGGCGCTGACCCCGTCCAGGGCGCGTACCGCGCGGGGACCCCGGCCGTAGATCTTGGTGACGGCCGCCAGTCGTACGGCCGGCGCGAGCGCGATGCGGTCGGTGTCCATGGCGAACGTGTTCATGAGGGGTCCCCGTTCGTGGTGTCGTCGTTCGTCGCTTCGGCCAGGTCCTCGGTCTGCTCATCGGGCAGGTTCTGGGTCTTCGCTTCGGCGGGCAGGGGATCGGTCGGCTCATCGGCGGCCGAACCTGCTGCCGACTGGACCTCCGGGGCGTCGGCCGGTGCCGGGAAGGCGAGGAATCGCGTGAGCACGTTTCGTGCGCCCTCCGGCAGTTCGTCGTCGGCGCGCTTGTACCGGTTGACCAGGGCGATGTACTCCTCGAAGAAATCGCGCAGTTCGGGGAGGGTCACCTGGATGGAGCCCCGGGAGTAGGGCTGGCCGTCCGCCCATACGCCCTCGATCTCGCGCTGGGACCGCTCGAAGAGCGCGAGGTCGGCGGCGAACGCGAGACGGTTCATCTCGTCGACGACCGGCCGCATCTCGTCGCTCTGCTCGGAGCGTTGCGGGAAGCGCAGGTCCGCCGGGGCGGCTCGCCACCAGCGCTCGCGCCCCCGTCCCGTCCCTTCGGCCTCCTCGACGAAGCCGTGCCGGTCCAGCTCCCGCAGGTGGTAGCTGGTGGCTCCGGTGTTCAGGTCCAGGGCACGGGCGAGGGTCGCCGAGGTGGCCGGCCCGTGCAGCGCCAGATGGTCGAGGATCTGCTGACGGCGTGGGTGCGCGAGCGCCTTGAGCGCCCCGAGATCGCCGATCTCCTTGATGCGTCGTTGCTTCGGCATGTGTACACAATGGTTTGTGCACACTCACTTGTGCACTGGCGACGCCCCGCCAGTCACTACGGGGGTTAGCCCCACCCTGGTGCTGATCGTCACCTATCTGCCACGTTTGTCACTGTTACGCGGGTTCCGTGTCACAAACGATCTACAGGCCCATGCGGCTGTCAGTACATGTCGTTCACAGGACAAGGGTTACTGATCAACAGCCACCCCACTGTAGGGAGGTGCGTGACATGACCGACCGAACCCTGTGGTCGTACGCAGAGATCGCCGCACATATCCGGGTCCAGGTCGATACCGTGCGCTCGTATCGCAAGCACGGGCACCTGCCCGCTCCGGACGTCGTGGAGAGCGGCAAACCCTTCTGGTATGCCGACACCATTCGAGCTTGGAGTGCCCGGCGGCCCGGTAATCGGGGCCGCCGGGATCCCGACTGACACCCATACCCGGGCCGCCGGGACTCTGACCGACACCCCACAACGACCGGCTCCTGACCGGCGAACAGCTACCGGACCGGCTCGGGGTCCCGCTCCTGATCACGCTGCGGGGCACGAGCCGCCTCCGGCGCCACTCCCCCGCCGCCGCCCTCGCTTATGCCGAACCGGTCATGGAACCGGCGCAGCGCGGGCGGCGCCCACCACGTGGCCTGACCGGTCAGTCGCATGACGGCCGGGACAAGCAGGGTACGGACCACCATGGCGTCCATCAGGACGGCCAGGGCGATGCCGAGGCCGAGCATCTTGGTGTTGGCCACCCGTGAGGTACCGATGGCCACCATGACGACGGCGAGGATCACTGCGGCCGCGGTGATGAGTCCGCCGGTACGCCGCACACCGAAGACGATCGCTCCCTGATGGTCACCGCTGCGGTCGTACTCCTCCTTGATACGTGACAGCAGGAAGACCCCGTAGTCCATGGACAGGCCGAAGGCCAGGCAGAACATCAGCACCGGGAGGGTGGTCTCGATGCTGCCGGTCGCCGTGAATCCCAGGAGCCCGGACAGATGTCCGTCCTGGAACACCCAGACCACCGCCCCGAACATCGCGGTCAGGCTCAGCGCGTTGAGCAGCACCGCCTGGAGCGGTATCACCACGCTGCCGGTCAACAGGAACACCAGAAGGAGAGTGACGACGGCGATCATTCCGATCGCCCAGGGCAAGCGGTCGGCGATGGCCTTCTGCGCATCGACCAGCACGGCGGCCTGGCCGGTGGCCGCGGTCCCGAACGGGGCGTCCACCGCTCGGATCTCCCCCACCAGGTCCTGGGTTGCCGCGTCCACGGCCTCGGTCCGGGGCAGCACGGTGAGGTACGCCGGGCCGCCGGAAGGAGCGGCGAAGGGGCCTTCGACCGTGACGACTCCGGGCAGCGCGGCCAGCTTTCCCTTGTATCCAGCGAGCGCGTCCCGACCGGGGTTCCCCTCGGCGAGCACCGTGATTCCGCCGCCCGGATTGCCGGGGAACGCCTCACGTATGTGCTGTTGGACGGCGTGCGACTCGGCGCCTGCCGGGAGCTGGCGATCGTCGGCCGTGCCGAACTGGATCTGCAGGAAGGGCAGTCCGAGCAGGAGCAGGCCCGCGGTGGCACCTATGGCGAAGAGCGGAGCGCGCCGCATCACCAGCCGGGCGAGCGCCGCGTAGCCGGCTCCGGGCTCGCGCGGCTCCGCGGCGGGAACCCGTCGCCGCCACAGCCTGCGCAGATCCAGGGCGTTGACCCGGTGCCCGAGCAGCACCAGGGCGGCGGGCAGCACGATCAGTGCGGCACCGGCCGCCAGCAGCACGACCGCGATACCGGCGTAGGCGAAGGAGCGCAGGAAGTACTGCGGGAAGACCAGCATCGCCGCGAGCGCGGCGGCGACCGTGAGCGCCGAGAACAGCACGGTACGGCCGGCGGTGCGCAGCGTCGCGCCCACCGCCTTCAAGGGGTCGTCCCGGTCCGCCAGTTCCTCACGGAAGCGGCGCACGATGAACAGCGCGTAGTCGATCCCCAGCCCCAGCCCGAGCACGGTGGTCAGGCTCTGGGCGAAGAGGGAGACATCGGTGAAGGACGTGATGAGGCGTAGCACCGCGTTGGTCCCCAGGATCGCGATGATGCCCACGCCGAGGGGAAGCAGGGCGGCCACCGCGCTGCCGAAGACCATCACGAGCAGCACGAGCGTGACCGGCAGCGCGATCATCTCGGCGCGCAGCAGGTCCTCCTCGATGGTGCTCTGCAGCTCGTGCCGGACCGCGGCCAATCCGCCGATCCGCACGTCCACCACCCCCTGAGCGCCCCGGTAGGCGGGCGCTATGCGCTCGACGGCGGCGCCCACCGCATCGTCGCCGCCCACGATCCGGGCCGCGATCATGGCTTCGCCGCGGTCCTTCGCCCGCAACTCGGGTGCTCCGGTGGCCCAGTACGACGTGACGCCGGCGATCGAGGGGTCGGCGGCGAGCCTGCGGGCCAGGTCACGTCCGGCGGCGGCCACCTGCGGGCTGTCGACGCCCGCTCCGCGGCTGTCCACCAGCAGGACGAGATTGGGCTGCGAGGCGGGGAAGTGCTCCTCCAGTGCCTTGGTGGCATAGGACGACTCCGAGTCCGGGGCCTCCCACCCGCCGCCGCTCAGCCGGTCCGCCACACCGCTGCCGGCGACCACGGCGAGGGCGGTGAAGAGCAGCGCGAGCAGCAGCGTCAGCCTGGGCCGGGCGGTGACCGCCCGGGTCCAGCCCCCGACGGCGCGCTCGCGGTTGACATCGGGCATCACTGAGGTGTCCCCTCCCCGTAGAACGAGCATAGAATGAAAAACACGAGCAGCAACTCGCGTTTTCAAGAATGCGAGCGACCACTCGTATTTGTCAATCATGATTGGGGCCTACACGTGTCCGAGGTGGAGGAGAAGCCGCGCCGTCGCCAGGCGCGCGGCGAGCGCAGGGTGACGCAGCTGCTGGAAGCGGCCGCGAGCGTGTTCTGCACGTCCGGCTACCGGGCGGCGAGCACGAACGCCATCGCCCGCGAAGCCGGCGTCTCCCCGGGCACGCTCTACCAGTTCTTCCCCAACAAGGAAGCCATCGCGGTCGAACTCGGCGGCCGGCTCATCCAGCAGATGCAGCAGGCCCACGGCCTGGTCTTCACTCCGGAGAACGCCGCACTGCCGCTCTCCGAGATGATCGACCGGATCGTCGACCCGTTCATCGACTTCAACTGCGCCAACCCGGCCTTCCTCGCCCTGATCAAGGGCCCCGACACGCCGGGCAAGGTCACCGACGAGCACGATCAGCTGCACGCCTCGCTACTGGAACGCGTCGACCGGCTGATCGAGCTGCGCGCGCCGTTGCTCTCGGCCGCGGACCGCGCCCGCATCGCCGAGATCGCGTTCGCCATGTTCAAGACGGGCCTGGAGCTCGTCCTCGCCCAGGAGGGCGCGGAACAGGCCGCGTACATCAAGGAGTTGAAGGGCCTGCTGTACCGCTATCTGGCCCCGTACGTCGGCACCGAATCCCGCCCCCCGCTCGGCCACCACTGAGCCGCAACAGGTACGGCCGCCCGCGCGGCTAGAGGCCCCGCCCGGCAGACTCGCAGAAGTCCTTGTCCAGGACGCTCTCGGGCCTGGCAGCCGAAGCCCGAACGAGCGCCGGAGCTGGGGCTGGGGTGGCCGGGAAACCGGCCGGAAGTGCCATGGGAACTGCCATCGGAACCTGACGGCGTTCCCGCGTCCTCGACGCCCATTGGGCCAGTACTCCCACGGCCGCCACCAGCAGGGAGACGCCGAGGCCGAGGCCGACGGCGTACAGGGAGTTGGAGGCCGCGCGGCCGCTGAAGTAGCCGACGCCGACGGAGTACGTGGCCCACACCGCCTCGGCCACCCCCGCTCCGGCCAGGTAACGGCGTGCCGGATAGCGGACCACGCCCGCGGCGAGGCCACCGATCAGGCGTCCGCTCGGCAGGAAACGCACCGCGATGACGAAGGGCACCCCATGCCGCTGTATGCGCAGCGCGGCCCATCGCAACAGGGCTGCTTGCCGCGGCCTGCGGTGGATACGGGATACGACGCGGCCGCTCACGGCCCGTCCGGTGCGGTGGATCAGCATGTCCCCGGCCAGCGCGCTCAGCGCGACGACCACGAGCACGAGGGTGAGGTCCAGCCGGCCCTGGGCGGCCAGTACTCCGCCGGTGACGAGCAGCACCGCATTGGGCACGAGCGGCGGCAGCGTGGTCGCGGCCAGCAGCGCGTACGCCCACACAACGTTTCCACCCCGCAGGTGCTCGACGAGACCCGCGGTGAAGTCGAGTGACGACACGAAGTGTCCAACGTCCATGTGGCTGCCCCTCTTCCCTCCCGTATCCCCAAGCTGGCAGGGGCAACTGGAGCGCCGCAAGAGAGTTTCGTCCTGATAGGGGGATTCCCAGGGGATTGCCCGAAACAGGTCATCCTCAGGGACCGGTCCGGCTCCACCTGTGGTCGCAGACCCGGGGAGCAGGCGGGCCCGGGGTACCGCAGGGCACCATGCGGGCCTTGCCCACCGGCCATGCGCCCGCTACCGACCGAGCAGCTCGCCACCGTTGCACTGCAGGATCTCGCCCGTGATGAAGCCCGCTTCGGGCGAGGCCAGGAACACCACGGCGGCCGCCACATCGGCGGCCCTGCCCACCCGGCCGACGAGGGTACGGCCGGCCCGGCGCGTCAGCTCCGCGTCATCGAGCCGGGCGCCGAAGAACTCGGTGCCGGCGACGGTGCCCGGGGCGACGATGTTGCAGGTGACGCCCTGCGGGCCCAGCTGGGCCGCCAGCGAGTGGTTCCAGGCGTGCAGGGCGGCCTTGGACGCGCCGTACGAGCCGCCGCCGCGCAACGCCGCGACCGAGGTCACGGTGATCACCCGGCCGCCGTCCGTGGTGAGCCGGTCGCGCAGCGATTCGGTCAGCAGCACCGCGGTGAGCACATTGCGCTCGAAGTCTCCGCGCCATCGGGCCCGCACCCCGTGCGGCCCCGGCCCGGTCGCCGGCTCCCGGCTGCCGGCGTTGTTCACCAGCACGTCGACCCGGTCCGGAAGCCGGGTGAGCGCCGTCTCCACCTCGTCGGGGTCGGCGAGGTCGCAGTCCACAGGGGTGACGTCGAGACCGTGTTCGCCGCGCAGCTCCTCGGCGGTGGCCCTGAGCACGTCCCGGCGGCGGCCGACGATCGTGACCCGGTCCCCCGACCCGGCGAGCCGGGTCGCGATGGCCCGGCCGATGCCCGTACCGCCACCGGTCACGACGATGTTCCGGCCCACTGCCTCGTTCTGTGCCATGCGCTCCGCCCCTCGAGAAGTGACAGCACGCTACGGGATGGACCGTTTCGGTCTGCGAGTGGGGCGGGCGTCCGTAAAGAGACGTAGATCACACCGAATGGAACGTAACCATTACCGCCACTCGTGGGTCTATGGAGGGGAACACCACGCTCCCGGGGAGCGTTGGTGGGATGAAAGAGCGGGTCGTCTTGGGGGACGGCCCAATCGCGTCGCCGGGGCGAAAGTGCCCGGAGAGCTTGAGCGGCCCTCTCGGACTTTCTCGTCCCGGCATAGCGCGTCACCCAGCACCCGGTACGGACCCGTGGGGGGATCCGATCCGGGGGACGGGAGCGCCCCGCGCCGGACCCGTGGGGGGATCTGGCGCGGGGCGCTTCTTCATGCTCCGCGGGTTGTGCGCCGCGGCGTCGGCGGCGGTGTGCACCGCCGCCTGCCGCGCGGTCGGCGGCCTTCGGTCAGCGGGACTCGACCGGAAGGTAGTCCCGCAGCTCGATGCCCGTGTAGATCTGGCGCGGGCGGCCGATACGGGATCCGGGCTCCTTGATCATCTCGTGCCACTGCGCGATCCAGCCGGGAAGCCGGCCGAGCGCGAAGAGCACCGTGAACATGGTGGTCGGGAAGCCCATGGCCCGGTAGATCAGGCCCGTGTAGAAGTCCACGTTCGGGTAGAGCTTGCGCGAGACGAAGTAGTCGTCGCTGAGCGCGTGCTCCTCGAGCTTGAGCGCGATGTCCAGCAGCTCGTCGGACTTGCCGAGAGCGGAGAGGACGTCGTGCGCCGCGGCCTTGATGATCTTCGCCCGGGGGTCGAAGTTCTTGTAGACGCGGTGCCCGAAGCCCATGAGCTTCACGCCGTCTTCCTTGTTCTTCACCTTGCGGATGAAGGCGTCGACGTCGCCGCCGTCGTTCTTGATGCCCTCGAGCATCTCCAGCACCGACTGGTTGGCGCCGCCGTGCAGCGGGCCCCACAGGGCGCTGATGCCGGCCGAGATCGAGGCGAACTGGTTCGCCTGCGAGGAGCCGACCAGCCGGACCGTCGAGGTCGAACAGTTCTGCTCGTGGTCCGCGTGCAGGATCAGGAGCTTGTCGAGCGCACCCACCACGACCGGGTTGAGCTCGTACTCCTCGGCCGGAACCGAGAAGGTCATGCGCAGGAAGTTCTCGACGTAGCCGAGATCGTTGCGCGGGTAGACGACCGGCTGGCCGACCGACTTCTTGAACGCGTAGGCCGCGATGGTCGGCAGCTTGGCGAGCAGCCGGATCGTGGACAGGTGGCGCTGCTCCGGGTCGAACGGGTTGTGGCTGTCCTGGTAGAACGTCGACAGCGCGCTGACCACGGACGACAGCATCGCCATCGGGTGGGCGTCGCGCGGGAAGCCGTCGTAGAACCGTTTGACGTCCTCGTGCAGCAGCGTGTGCTGAGTAATTTCACCCTTGAAGGTGGAAAGTTCATCGACGGTCGGGAGCTCACCGTTGATCAACAGATACGCGGTCTCGATAAAGCTGCCACGTTCGGCGAGCTGTTCGATGGGGTAACCGCGGTAGCGAAGGATGCCCTCTTCACCGTCAAGGAAAGTGATCGCGGACTTGTAGGCCGCGGTGTTGCCGTATCCGCTGTCCAGGGTGACCAGACCGGTGTCGGCGCGCAGCTTGCCGATGTCGAAGCCCTTGTCGCCGACAGTGCTGTCGACCACCGGGTAGCTGTGCTCGCTGTCCCCGTACCGCAGTACTACAGAGTTGTCGCTCACGTCATTCCCTCACCGACGGTTTTGCCTCTTCTTCGAGGTGCCCTGACTAGGTCCACTGTCCCCCATTTGGCACTGGCGCGTGCACTCGGGGTCGGCCATAGGGCCGAAACATGGCACGGAGTGCCTATTTCGCGCCCTGAGCGAGCCGGTGATCGAGGGCGGTGAAGCGCCGACCGGCCGAGACGGTGCGTACCGCCTGGGCTATCGCCTTGCGCGACCCGACCAGAACCACCAGGCGTTTCGCCCTGGTAACAGCCGTATACAACAGATTCCGCTGCAACATCATCCATGCCCCCGTGGTGACCGGGATCACCACCGCCGGGTACTCGCTGCCCTGGGACCGGTGGATCGTCACGGCGTACGCGTGGGCCAGCTCGTCCAGCTCGTCGAAGTCGTACGGAATCTCTTCGTCCTCATCCGTGAGCACGGTGAGCTTCTGTTCGACGGTGTCGAGCGCGGTGACCACCCCGACCGTGCCGTTGAAGACGCCGTTCTCCCCCTTCTCGTAGTTGTTGCGGATCTGGGTGACCTTGTCGCCGACACGGAACGTGCGGCCGCCGAACCTGCGCTCCGGGAGATCCGGCCGGGCCGGGGTGATGGCCTGCTGAAGGAGGCCGTTCAGCGCGCCGGCGCCTGCCGGGCCCCGGTGCATGGGCGCGAGCACCTGGATGTCGCGGCGCGGGTCGAGGCCGAACTTGGCAGGGATCCGCCGGGCCGCCACCTCCACCGTCAGCCGACCCGCCTCCTCGGTGTCCTCCTCGGGGAAGAGGAAGAAGTCGGGCAGCCCCTGGGTGATCGGCGGGACTCCCGAATTGATCCGGTGGGCGTTGGTCACCACGCCCGACTGCTGGGCCTGGCGGAAGATCCGGGTGAGCCGCACCGCCGGGACCGGGCTGCCCGGGGCCAGCAGATCCCGCAGCACCTCGCCCGCGCCGACGCTCGGCAGCTGGTCCACATCCCCGACGAACAACAGGTGCGCGCCCGGCGGCACCGCCTTGGCCAGCTTGTTCGCGAGCAGCAGGTCCAGCATCGAGGCCTCGTCCACGACCACCAGGTCCGCGTCCAGCGGCCGGTCCTTGTCGTAGGCCGCGTCCCCGCCCGGCTTGAGCTCCAGCAGCCGGTGCACGGTCGACGCCTCCATGCCGGTCAGCTCGGCCAGCCGTTTGGCGGCGCGGCCGGTCGGCGCGGCCAGCACCACCTTGGCCTTCTTCGCCTGCGCCAGAGTCACCACCGAACGCACCGTGAACGACTTGCCGCAGCCGGGGCCACCGGTGAGCACCGCGACCCTTTCGGTCAGCGCCAACCGCACCGCCTGCTGCTGCTCGGGCGCCAGATCGGCTCCCGTGCGGCCGGCCAGCCAGGACAGGGCCTTGTCCCACTGGACGTCCTGGAACAGCGGCAGCCGGTCCTCCGGCCCGCGCAGCAGTCTGAGCAGCTGGCCGGCCAGCGAGATCTCCGCCCGGTGGAACGGCACCAGGTACACGGCCCGCACCGGATCGCCGCCCTCCGGATCCGGTACCGACTCCCGGACCACGCCCTCCTCGCCCACCAGCTCCGCGAGGCAGTCGATCACCAGTCCGGCGTCCACCTGCAGCAGCTTGACGGAGTCGGAGAGCAGCTGTTCTTCGGGCAGGAAGCAGTTCCCGCTGTCGGTGGCCTGCGACAGCGCGTACTGGAGCCCCGCCTTGACCCGCTCCGGGCTGTCGTGGGGTATCCCCACCGCCTGGGCGATCCGGTCGGCGGTCAGGAATCCGATGCCCCACACATCGGCGGCCAGCCGGTAGGGCTGGTTCTTCACCACGGAGATCGACGCGTCGCCGTAGTTCTTGTAGATGCGCACCGCGATGGACGTGGACACCCCCACTCCCTGGAGGAAGACCATCACCTCCTTGATCGCTTTCTGCTCCTCCCAGGCGACGGCGATCATCCTGGTCCGCTTCGGCCCGAGCCCCGGCACTTCGATCAGCCGTTTCGGCGCCCCTTCGATGACATCCAGGGTGTCGGTGCCGAAGTGCTCCACGATCCGGTCGGCGATCTTGGGCCCGATCCCCTTGATCAGCCCCGAACCGAGGTATCGGCGGATGCCCTGGATCGTCGCGGGCAGGACGGTGGTGTAGTTCTCCACGGTGAACTGCTTGCCGTACTGCGGATGGGAGCCCCAACGGCCCTCCATGCGCAGCGATTCGCCCGGCTGCGCGCCCAACAGGGCGCCGACCACGGTCAGCAGATCACCGGCGCCGCGGCCCGTGTCGACCCGCGCGACCGTGTAGCCGTTGTCCTCGTTGGCGTAGGTGATCCGCTCCAGGACGGCTTCGAGCACGGCGAGTCGCGCGTCCCCCATGGCCCTGCCTCCCCTCCCCCAGCGGCCTCCGCGACGGTCCAGCGGCTGCCCGACTGCTGCTCGTCGGCGATCTGGTCCGAAGGTACCGCCTGCCCCCGACACTCCGGGTGTGCCTGTGGACAACCGCGGCGCACCGCCGCGTACGCCGCTGCGCTGACGCCGCCACGGCACTTCTCGTCTTTTCGGCCGATGGGCTCATGGCCGTTCGCCCGAGGCCCCGAACAAAGGTGAAGAAGGGCGCGGACATCGCCGTCCGCGACGCCGCCGTGAAGAACGTGCACTACACGGTGACCGGCACCCAGACGGTGAACAAGAACACCTTCCCGACCGAGAAGGTCTACGGCCGGGACCCCGACCCCGTACAGCGGCTGGTCACCTGTGACGGCGCCCTGGACGCCGCAGGGCACCCCGTGGACAACCTCATCGTCTACGCGTCCATGCGATAGGCCCGCGCAGCGCCCGGACCTGGCCTGACGCGTTCGGCCGACCACCACGGGCCCCGGACCGCCTTCGCGCGTAGCGTCCGGAGTATGAGCGACCAACCGCTGCAGAACGAAGTGCTGTCCGAGCTCGGCGACGACCAGATCCAGGAGATCGCCGGAGTGCTGGGCACCGATCCGGAATCGGCCCGGAAGCTCGTGGGGACCTCGGTCACCTCGCTGACCGGCGTCCTCACCGACGACGCGGTCACCCCGGGCGGCACCGCGGAACTCAGCCAGGCGCTGGAGCAGGCCGCCACGGAACCCGAGCCGCCGGCCGGGGCCGTCGGCTTCGCCGGACTCGGCGGACCGGCTTCGGTGGCGGGCGGCGGCATGCTGGTCGCCGTACTCCGCAAGGTGACGGCGCCGACCGCCCGAGCGGTGGCGAAGAAGACGGGTCTGCCGGTCACAGCCGTCGCCGGAGCGCTCGAACTCGTCATCCCCGTGGTGGCGACCGTGCTCGCCAAGCGGGCCCGCTCCAAGAGATGAGCCCTGGGGGCGCCTGGGGGCGGTGACCCGTCCCGGGACAGACGAAAGGGGTCCGGCGTGAGCCGGACCCCTTTGCGTTTCCCCCCAGTACCCCCGAAGCCCCCCTCGGGCGCATATCACTACCTCAGTTCCCCGAACCCCTCCCGGGAACCTTGATGCCTATAAGACCGACCACCCCCCAGAAGGGTTGTACGCCGGACAGAAATAATTTGAAGATTCTTCAGAGGACGTGTTCGCGGTACCGGCGGGCGATCTCCGCGACCACTTCGGCGCCGTCCCGCGCCCACAGGGCGGGGTTGAAGATCTCCACCTCCACGGCGCCGGAATACCCCGCGGCATCGACCTGCTCACGGAATCCGCGCAGGTCAACGCAGCCGTCACCGAGCTGGCCCCGCCCCAGCAGCACGCCCTCGGGCAGCGGGGTGACCCAGTCCGCGAGCTGGAAGGCCGCGATCCGGCCGCCCGCGCCGGCGCGGGCGATCTGCGCCGGAACCCGGTCGTCCCACCACAGGTGGTAGGTGTCCACGACGACCCCGACCCGCTCGGCGGGAAAGCGCTCGGCGATGTCCAGTGCCTGGCCGAGCGTGGAGACGACGCAGCGGTCCGACGCGTACATCGGGTGCAGCGGCTCGATCGCCAGGCGCACCGACCGCTCGGCGGCGTACGGAGCCAGCTCGGCCAGCGCGTCGGCGACCCGCTCCCGTGCGGCCCCGATATCGCGCTCTCCTGATGGCAGTCCGCCCGAAACCAGCACCAAGGTGCCGGTTTCCAGGACAGCCGCCTCGTCGATCGCGGCCCGGTTGTCGTCCATCGCCGCGCGCCGGGCGGCCGGATCGCTCGCGGTGAAGAAGCCGCCGCGGCACAAGGACGTCACCTGGAGGCCGGTTTCCCGCATCAGACGGGCGGCCCGCTCGACGCCGTACTCCTGCACCGGCGCACGCCAGAGGCCCACACCAGGCACTCCGAGCCCGGCGCAACCCGCCGCCAACTCGGGCAGCGACCACTGCTTGACGGTCTCCTGGTTGATGCTCAGCCGCGCCAGATCTCCGGCTGTCGCGCGGACAGCGGTTACCGGGACGGCAGCAGTCACGGGGCCAGCGGTCGTACGGTCGGGGCGTCCGCTGTCGGCGCTCCCGCTGTCGGCGCTCATACGGTCCGTGCTCATGCGGACACCCCGTGGATGACGAGCAGCTGCCGCATCCGCGCCTCGGCCAGCGCCGGGTCGGGGAACAGGCCGAGACCGTCGGCCAGCTCGTAGGCACGGGCGAGATGCGGGAGGGAGCGTGCCGACTGCAGACCGCCCACCATCGTGAAATGCGACTGGTGGCCCGCCAGCCAGGCCAGGAACACCACACCGGTCTTGTAGTAGCGCGTCGGAGCGCCGAACAGGTGCCGGGACAACTCGACGGTCGGGTCGAGAAGTGCCCGGAAGCCGGCCGCGTCCCCGGTGTCCAGGGTGCGGACGGCGGCGGCGGCGAGCGGCGCCAGTGGGTCGAAGATGCCGAGCAGCGCATGGCTGAAGCCCTGCTCGTCGCCCTCGATCAGCTCGGGATAGTTGAAGTCGTCGCCGGTGTAGCAGCGCACGCCCTTGGGCAGCCTGCGGCGCAGTTCCACCTCGCGCCGGGCGTCGAGCAGCGACACCTTGATCCCGTCGACCTTGTCGGGGTGGGCGGCAATGACGTCCAGGAACGTCTCCGTGGCCGCGTCGAGATCCTCGCTGCCCCAGTAGCCGGCCAGCGCGGGGTCGAACATCGGACCGAGCCAGTGCAGAACGACCGGTTCCGCGGACTGGCGCAGCAGGTGGCTGTAGACCTCGACGTAGTCGTCAGGGCTGCTGGCCAGGGCCGCCAGCGCGCGGGACGCCATGAGGACGGCCTGCGATCCGGACTCCTCCACGACCGCGAGCTGCTCCTCGTAGGCAGCGGTCACCTCGGTGAGTGTCCGGGCGGGCGCGACGAGTTGGTCCGTGCCGACGCCGCAGGCGATGCGGCCTCCGGTGGCCTGTGCCTCGGCGGAGGAGCGGCGGATCAGCTCGGCCGCGGCCGCCCAGTCCAGACCCATGCCGCGCTGGGCAGTGTCCATCGCCTCGGCGACACCCAGACCCTGTGACCACAGGTGGCGGCGGAAGGCGAGAGTGGCGTCCCAGTCGATGGCCGCCGGTTCGTCGGCGGCGCTGCGCCAGGGGTCGGCGACGACGTGCGCGGCCGAGTAGACGACCCGGCTGCGCAGTTCACCGCCCAGGGCATGGACAACGGGCTCGGTACGCGGCACATAGGAACGTAGTTCACCGGTGGCACTGGGGAGCTCGATGGCCGCCCGGCCCCTCACAGGGACAGCTCCGGGACGTCGAGGCGCCGGCCCTCGGCGGACGACTTCAGGCCCAGTTCGGCGAGCTGGACGCCGCGCGCGCCGGCCAGCAGGTCCCACTGCCAGGGCTCGTCGAGGACGACATGCCGGAGGAACAGCTCCCACTGACTCTTGAATCCGTTGGTGAACTCACCGTTGTCGGGGACCGACTGCCACTGGTCACGGAAGGGCTCGGTGACCGGGAGGTCCGGGTTCCAGACCGGCTTGGGGGTGGCGGAGCGGTGCTGCACCCGGCAGTCCCGGAGGCCCGCGACGGCCGAGCCGTGCGTGCCGTCGACCTGGAACTCCACCAGTTCGTCGCGGTTGACGCGCACCGTCCAGGAGGAGTTGATCTGGGCGATGGCGCCGCCGTCGAGCTGGAAGATGCCGTACGCGGCGTCGTCGGCGGTCGCGTCGTACGGCTTGCCGTGCTCGTCCCAGCGCCGCGGGATGTGGGTGGCGGTCAGCGCCTGTACGGTGCGGACCTGCCCGAACAGCTCGTGGAGCACGTACTCCCAGTGCGGGAACATGTCGACAACGATGCCGCCGCCGTCCTGTGAACGGTAGTTCCAGGAGGGCCGCTGGGCGCTCTGCCAGTCGCCCTCGAAGACCCAGTAGCCGAACTCGCCGCGGATGGAGAGGATCTGCCCGAAGAAGCCGCCGTCGATGAGCCGCTTGAGCTTCAGCAGGCCGGGGAGGAAGAGCTTGTCCTGGACCACGCCGTGCTTGACGCCGGCGGCGGTGGCGAGCCTGGCCAGCTCCAGGGCGCTGTCCAGGGACGTGGCGGTGGGCTTCTCGCAGTAGATGTGCTTTCCGGCGGCGATGGCCTTGCGCACCGACTCCTCGCGGGCCGAGGTGACCTGCGCGTCGAAGTAGATCTCGACCGTCGGGTCGGCCAGGACGGCGTCGAGGTCGGTGGAGATGTGCTCCAGCCCGTGCCGGTCCGCCATCGCGCGCAGCGCGTGCTCCCGACGGCCGACGAGGACCGGCTCGGGCCACAGCGTCGTGCCGTCCCCGAGGTCGAGTCCGCCCTGCTCGCGCAGGCTCAGGATCGAGCGGACGAGGTGCTGGCGGTAGCCCATGCGGCCCGTGACGCCGTTCATGGCGATCCGCACTGTCCTGCGTGTCACGTTGGGTCCTCCTCTTCGGCCGCTACCGCCGGTCAAGCGATAGCAAGCGCTTTCTTCTCTGGCACGCTAGCCGGAAGCGGGCCGATCCGACAAGGTGAGAACATGTCCGGCAACGGGCGGTGCGGTCCCGGGACGGCCAGCAGGAGGTACGGACGCAGATGGCAGTGACCCTCGCCGATGTCGCGGCGCGCGCCGGGGTGTCGTCCGCGACCGTCTCGCGTGTCCTCAATGGCAACTACCCGGTCGCGGGCAGCACGCGCGACCGCGTCCAGCGGGCCGTAGAAGACCTGGACTATGTGGTAAACGGGCAGGCCAGAGGCCTCGCGGCCGCCACCTCCGACCTGGTCGGAGTACTCGTCAACGACGTCGCGGACCCGTTCTTCGGACTGATCGCGAGCGCCGTCCAGGCCGAGATCAGCGACGCATCCGCACCCGGCGGCGGCAAGCTCGCGGTGGTCTGCAACACCGGCGGCTCCCCCGAGGCCGAACTCACCTATCTCACCTTGCTGGAACGCCAGCGTGCGGCCGGAGTGGTGATCACCGGCGGCGCGGTCGAGGGCGCGGAGCACAGTGCGGCGGTCGCCGCCCGGCTCGCCCGGCTCGCGGAGTCCGGCACGCGGATCGTGCTGTGCGGACGGCCTCCGCTGGAACAGCCGGCCACGCAGATCCCCGTCGCGACCGTCGCGTTCGACAACCGGGGCGGCGCGCGGCGGCTCACCGAGCACCTGCTCTCCCTCGGCCACCGCCGGATCGGGTACGTCGCGGGTCCCGCCGACCGCACCACCACCCGGCACCGGCTGGAGGGCCACCGGGCGGCACTGGCGGACCACGGCCTGCCGGCCACCGGTCCCACCGTCGACCGGCTCACGGTGCACGGCTCGTACGACCGCTCCTCCGGCTACGACGCGGCGCTGGAACTCCTGCGCAGGGAACCCACGCTGACCGCCGTCATCGCCGCCAACGACACCGTCGCGCTCGGCGTCTGCGCGGCCCTGCGCGACCAGGGGTTGAGCATTCCGGACGACGTCTCGGTGGCGGGCTTCGACGATCTCCCGTTCAGCGTGGACACCGCGCCGGCCCTGACCACGGTCCGCATCCCGCTGCAGGAGGCGGGCGCCCGGGCCGGCCGCCTCGTCATGGGGCGGCAGGCCGCGCCGCCCGGCGGCCTCGCGACGATCCGCACCGAGCTGATGGTGCGGGCGTCCACGGCACCGCCGCGGGCCGGGTCCGCCTGAAACGAGGCCGAGGGGTTCACGGGACGCCCGGGAGGCCGTCCGGGAGGCCGTCCACGAGGGCGTCACGGGGTGTCCGCAGGGGCGCCCGGAAGTTATCCACAGGCCTTTTCGCGGTGCCGTCGCGGGCTTACTTTTGACTCAGGCAAAGGAATTTCGACGGTGAATGCCGAGGTGCCCCCATGGCCGTGCAAGAGATCCGCGCGTTCAACCGCTTCTACACCAACCTCATCGGCGCGCTGGACTACAGCCGCCATCTGCATACTCCCTACACGCTGACCGAAGCGCGGGTGCTGTACGAGCTGGCGCACTCCCGGCGGACCGACGCCGCCGACCTCCGGGTGGAACTCTCGCTCGACGCCGGGCACTTGAGCCGCATGCTGTCGAAGTTCGAACAGGACCAGCTGGTCACCCGTGCGCCGTCCGAACAGGACGCCCGGCGGCAGCGCATAGAGCTGACCCCGCAGGGCCGGGAGGCGGCCACGCTGCTGGAGAAACGGGCGGAGGACGCCGTCGGGTCGCTGCTCAGCGATGTGCCCGAGGAGGACCGCCCGCGGCTGGCCGAGGCCATGCGCACCGTCCGGGAGATACTGCGCGACGACCACCCGCCTGCCCCGGCCCGGATCGAACTGCGCGGACCACGGCCCGGCGACCTGGGCTGGGTGATCCAGCGGAACGCGGCGGTGTACGCGGCCGAGTTCGGTTGGAACAGTGAGTACGAAGCACTGGTGGCACGGATCGTGGCGGACTTCGCCGCCGATCCGGATCCCGGGCGCGAGGCGCTGTGGATGGCGGAGCTGGACGGTGTGCCGGCCGGCTGTGTGTTCTGCGTCCGCGACGAGGCACCCGGCGTCGCGCGGCTGCGGCTGCTGCTGGTCGAGCCGGGTGCGCGCGGTCATCGCATAGGCGACCGGCTGGTGGAGCGGTGCATATCCTTCGCCCGCGGGGCCGGCTACCGCGAGCTGGTGCTGTGGACGAACGATGTGCTGGGGGCGGCCCGGAAGATCTACCAGCGGGCCGGCTTCGAGCTCGTCGCGGAGAAGCCGCATCACAGCTTCGGCAAGGACCTCGTGGGACAGGACTGGCGCCTGGTGCTTTAGGCCGGATCGCGGCGGCGCGCGCCGAGAGCGCCGTGGGAGGTTGACCATGCCCTGCGTGGTGCCTAGTGTCCGCCGGATGAAGCTCGCGTTCTCCACACTCGGCGTCCCCGCACTCCCCATCGAGCAGGTCGTCCGCCTCGCCGCTGAGCATGGTTTCCACGGTGTGGAGATCCGGGCCAACGCCGAGGAACCCGTCCACACCGGCCTGTCGGCGGCGGAACGGAGCGCGGTCGTGGCCGAGTTCGAGAAGTCGGGGGTGGAGATCCTGACGGTGGCGGCCTACGCCAAGGTCGCCGCGCCGGGTGACGACGAGCCGGTGCTGACGGACCTGCGGGCCAACCTGGCCCTCGCAGCCGATCTGGGGGCTCCGTTCGTGCGGGTCTTCCCCGGCGGTGGGGAACTGCCTGCGGCGGAGGCGGACCTGTACGCCGCACGGCGCCTTGCGGCGGTCGCGCCGGACGCCGCCCGCCTCGGGGTGAAGGTGCTGCTCGAAACGCACGACTCGCACCCGACCGGAGCGGACGCGGCCCGGATCATGGGGCTGGTCGGGCACGGCAGCGTGGGCGTGATCTGGGATGTGATGCACACCTGGCGCGGTGGTGAGCAGCCGTCCGAGACCTACCCCGTACTCGCCCCGCACCTGGGGTACGTGCAGGTCAAGGACATCGCCTCGGCCGAGGACACCACCCCGCTGCCGCTCGGGGAGGGTGTGCTGCCGCTGGCGGAGACCGTGGAGGTACTGAGCCGGGGGGACTGGGACGGCTGGCTCTGCTGGGAGTACGAGAAGCGCTGGTACCCGCAGGTCGCGGATCTGCCGGAGCTGCTGTCACCGGCCCGGCAGCATCTGTCCCGGCTGCTCGCCAACTCGGCATGACACCGGGGCCGGCCGTGCGCCGGTCGCGGGGCGGTCCGTGGGGGTCCTTGGGAGTCCTTGGGGGAGGTCGGTCCATGCCGGCAAGTGCGCATGCGGGGCCGGTCCATGCCAGGGGCGGTCCGTGCGCTTTCGGCCAAACGGCGCATCACACACTGCCCGGTGACCTCGGCCGGCCCGACGATGGAGCCATGTTCAGCCACCGCACGGAACCGGTCGTGGAATCCGCCCGTCCAAGCCACATGCTGCTGATAAAGCTCCGTAGAGCCGTGTCGGTCGCGGTGCTGGCCGCGTCACTGACAGCCCTGTCCACCGGCTGCGGTCAGGACCGGTCCGCCACCGGTGCGCCGCCTTCCGACAGTGCCGGGGGCGACCACAGCCCCAGCACCTCGGGGACGGGGGTTCCACCGTCGACCGGTGGTTCTCCGTCGGGCAGTCCGTCGTCCGCCGGCACCGCGACCACCCCCGTCCAGTCCGGGGCCCACGGGATCGAGTCCCGGGTCGTGTACCTCTCCGCCGGGGTGCGCAGGCCGCCCGCGGTCCACTCGGTGGTCAACAGCGAACTCGAGCTGTCCCGCTTCCCGAGCTGGTTCGCGGGGTCCGATCCGGCGGCGGCCCGCGAGATCGCCCAGCGCACCCAGAAGACGGACTTCTCGCGCAATGTGCTGGTGGGCTGGGTGGAGACCACCGGCTGCAGCCAGGCCACCGGGGCCGCGCTGCTCGCCAGTGGCGACCGGCTGACGCTCGGGGTCAGCCAGCCGAAGCCCAAGCCGGAGTGCCTGGTCGCCTATCAGGTCACGGTGGTCTTCGAGGTGCCGCGCGACCGTATGCCGAAGCATCCGGTGTTCGGGACCGGAGGTGCGGCGGCCACCGCGCCCAGCCCCGGCACGACGGTGGCGTTCACGTACCTCAATGGCGCGACCGCCCAGAGCCAGGGGCTCAAGGGCTCGGAAGTGACCCAGCCCGCCCAGCTGAACGCCTATCTGGCGGGTCTGCCCGCCGCCGGCGCCTCGGCCGTACGCACACAGCTGGCCGCGCATTCGCCGAAAAGCGGTGAACGGCGCTTCGGATTCAAGCTGTCCGGCTGCCGGTCCACCGGCGCCGCGCTACTCATCACTCCCGAGGGGCGGGTATCGGCGTCGCCGACCGGAGGCGAGAACATCCGCTGTATCCGGCCCGAGATCTACGCGGCGGTGCTGGCCGTCCCGGTGAATGTGCTGCCGACTCGCGTCACAGCCATTGACTGACGAAAACTTTCCGGCTATCCGTTTCAACTGAAGAAAACTTTCAGCGTGCTCATCTCCTCCAGCCGGAAGGAGTTCGACATGCACCACCAACCATCCCGCCGCACCGTTCTCGCCACCGCGGCCGCCACCGCTGTCACAGCGGGCGCCTTCGCCGCCGGCGTCCCGTCGGCCCAGGCCGCCGCCCCGGACCGCAGGCTCATCCGCGCGATCATCGCGCGGATGAGCCGTGCGGAGAAGGTCGGCCAGCTCTTCGTGATGCGGGTCTACGGCCATTCCGCCACCGCCCCTGACCCTGCGGACGTCGCCTCCAACCAGAGCGAGATGGGCGTCTCCGACGCCGCCGAACTGATCGCCAAGTACCACCTCGGCGGCATCATCTACTTCAGCTGGGCGCACAACACCCGGGACCCGCACCAGATCGCCGACCTCTCCAACGGCATCCAGCGCGCCGCGCTGGCCCACGGGACTCCGATCCCACTGCTGATCTCCACCGATCAGGAGCAGGGCGCGGTCGCCCGGATCGGCTCACCCGCCACGCTCTTCCCCGGCGGGATGGCGCTCGGCGCCGACGGTGATCCGCACGACGCCCGCGCCGCGGCCCATGTCGTCGGCACCGAGCTCGGCGCCATGGGCGTCAACCAGAACTTCTCCCCGGTCTCCGACGTGAACATCAATCCGGCCAACCCCGTGATCGGCGTACGGTCCTTCGGCGCCGATCCGCAGGCCGTCGCCGCTCTGGCGGCAGCCCAGGTCAAGGGGTACCAGGGGGCCGGGATCGCCTCCACCGCCAAGCATTTCCCCGGCCATGGCGACACCGGCACCGACAGCCATTTCGAACTGCCGGTCATCACCCACTCGCTGGACGAGTGGCGGCGGATCGACGCCCCGCCGTTCCGCGCCGCGATCGCTGCCGGGATCGACTCGATCATGACGGCCCACATCCTGGTTCCCGCGCTCGACGACTCGGGGGACCCCGCCACCCTCTCCCGCCCCATCCTCACCGGGATCCTCCGGGAGGAACTCGGCTACGACGGCGTCGTGATCACCGATTCGCTCGGCATGGCCGGTGTGCGGCAGAAGTACGGCGACGACCGGGTGCCGGTGCTCGCCCTCAAGGCCGGCGCCGACCAGCTGCTGAACCCGCCGCTTCTCGACGTCGCCTGGAACGCGGTGCTCGACGCGCTGACGTCCGGGGAGATCACCGAGCAGCGGATCGACGAGTCCCTGGTCCGGATCCTGGAACTCAAGGCCCGCAAAGGCCTGTTTCGCAATCCCTATGTCACGCATCAGGGCGTCGACCGGGCGGTCGGCATCCGTTCGCACCTCGCGACCGCCGACCGGATCACCGACCGTACCGTCACCCTGCTCTCCAACCCCTCCCGGGTCCTGCCGCTGCCGCGCCGCGCCCACCGGAATCTGCTCGTGGTCGGCGCGGATCCGGCCGCGCCGTCCGGCACGGGTGGCCCGCCGACCTCGGTTCTCGCCAAGGCGCTCACGGACCTCGGCCACCCAGCGCAGGCGCTGCCCACCGGTACCGCGCCCGGCCAGGCCGTCATCGACGAGGCCGTCGCGGCCGCCCGCGGCAAGGACGGCGTCGTCATCGGCACGTACAACGTCACGGCGGCCGCGGCCGGCCAGATCGCCCTGGTGAAGGCACTGGTGGCGACCGGCATCCCGGTCGTTCAGATCGCCCTCCGCAATCCGTACGACATCGCGTGGCTCGGCGGCGTCGCGGCCGGGCTCGCCGTGTACGGCTGGACCGATGTGTCGATGCGCGCGGTGGCCCGGGTCATCGCCGGCAGAGCGGCTCCGACGGGCCGGCTGCCGGTCGCGGTGCCCCGCGCGGACGATCCTGAAAAGGCGCTCTATCCGATCGGACACGGCCTGAAATACCGGTAGTCGGGGCTCCCGGGAAACACATCGGGTCGGGAGTCGGACCGTCCGGGAAGGTGCCGGACCAACCCGGAGCCGGCGGGCCCTCCCCTCCGCCGGTTCCACCCCCTACCCTGACGTATGGGTGCATGTTGCCCGGGGGAAGCCTAGGGGGGCCTTCATGCGCGGGTACGGCCATTTGGGATCGTTTCTGCACGCCGCGGTGGTATCGGCCGCCGTCCTGTTCGCACTCGCCCTCCTCGCCGCGCTCGCGGCTTGCACACCGTTCCGGGGGACGGCTGGCGGCGGTTCGGGGGCGGGAACGGCCGCCCCCTCACCCACCCTGAAGCCCGCGGGCACGGATACGGCGTTCCTCGCGGAAGGCGCGTGTGCGCAGAGCGATCCGCTGGGCTCGTACCGGGAGGTGGCGTGCTCGGACCCGAACGCCATCGCCGAGGTCACGGTCCGGTTCTACGGTCTGCTGCTGGATGCGTCAGCACCGGCGTCATCGCCGGCCGCCGGACAAGCCGCCTCGACAGCCCCCACGGTGCGGGCGGGAGACCGCTGTCCGGAGACGACGGACTTCGTCCTGTCGGTGTCGTCCGGCCGGTCGCCGGGGTACGCCTGCATGCGCAAACGCGACGGCCCGCACCCCGGTGACCCGGGGGCGGGCGGTGGTCCGCGCACCATCGTCGGCGACTGCGTCTACACAGCGGGTGCCGGCCAGGTGAAGGAGACGGCCTGTGACCGTTCCAGCCGGAACAAGCCCGGGTACCGGGTGGACGCGATCGCAGCTGAGCGCGCCCAATGCCCGCCGGGAACGGCGCTGTTCGTGAACGTCGGGCCGGCGGGCGTCGGATGCGCCCGCCGGCTGTGAACCACGTCCTTGCTCGGATCACGCCCTGATCTCCGAACCCGGGACCAGGGCCGGGTCCGGCGCTACAGCGGGTGGCGCTCCATGACGTCGTTCGGTACGTCGAGCTTCGCGTCGAACGAGGGGGCGAGCGTCGTGGCCGGGGTGACGCCCGCCCACTTCAGCACCTCCGCGGTCGCCTTGGCGTTGTCCGCGGGCTTGAGCGCGGCGATGTTCGCGCCGTGGTTCGCGCCCGGCGCCCACATCACGAAGGAGTCCTTCGCGCCCTTCCCGAGACGGAACGGTTCTGCACCCCATGGGTCGTTCGTTCCGTACACGAACAGCATCCGATGGGCGTGGTGCTGCACCCAGTTGTCCACATCCGGCATCGCCGACGGCTTGAAGGTCATCGGGATGGACCGGGGCACGTACGAGCGCGGCTGGTAGATGCCCGGGTAGCGCAGCAGCCCCTTGAGGTGCGGGGTCGCGAAGGTGGGCGCGCCGAGCTGCGTGCCGGCCTGGTAGTAGTACGGCGTGTAGTACTCCAGGCCCTGGTCGGTGTAGAAGTCGAAGCCGGAGATGGTGTCGATGAAGGTGTACAGCTCATCGGTGGTCGCGGTCGGCTTGGGGACGGTCGGGCACTCCGACTCCAGGTGGTACTGCCAGAACGCCCACACCAGGTCCAGCACGACGTTCTCGTACGCCTTGTCGGCACTGCCCACGGTGGTGAAGGTCAGCGCGTTGTCGTCGGCGTACTTCTGGTAGCGGGCGACGATCTCGTCCCGGCGTACCAGCGCCTCGCGCTGCACGGCGTTGAGCGCGGCACGGCAGTCGGCGTTGCCGACGGTCTTGAAGAACTCCGTGTAGGCCGAGTCCTCCTTGTTGACCACGTCATTGGGCGCGACATAGGCGACCGTGCCGTCCATGTCGTTCGGGTAGAAGCGGCGGAAGTAGGTGGCGGTCATGCCGCCCTTGCTGCCGCCGGTGTCGATCCAGTTCCGGTGGTAGATCCGGTCCAGCGCCTGGAAGATCCGGTGCTGGTCGCTGGCCGCCTGCCAGATGTCGAGCTTGGACCAGTCGGCCGGCTCGGCGGGACGGGACGGCGTGAAGAACCGGTACTCCATGGAGACCTGGTTGCCGTCGATGAGCCGGGTCGGCTCCGAGCGGCTCGCGTTGGTGGAGAGTCCGTAGCCGGAGGTGAAGAAGACCGTCGGGCGGTCGGTCGCCTTGTGGAGCACCGTCAGCCGCTGCTGGAAGGTGCCCTTCCAGGGGCGGAGGTGGTCGATCGGCTGCGTGTAATGGAGAACGAAGTAGCGGTAGCCGGTGACCGGCTTCTCCTCGATGAGGGTCATCCCGGGTATCGCCAGGATGCGGTCCTTGATATCCGCACTCGCCGAATCGACACTCGGCGAATCGACACTCGCCGAATCCGCGGCGGTGGCCGTCCCCGTCGCACCGGCCCCGACCGCACCGGTCGCGCCGACGAGCAGCATCAGTGACAGCAGCCATCTGAGCGCCTTACGCATGCACCCTCCCCTGGGTTCACGGACGTTGCCGCGAACCTAGGGGAGCAACGGTCTTACCACCAGAGGGCCTTGGGACAGTGAAATATCAGGCGGCGGCCCGTACTTCACCGACGAATGTGCGCCACAACCGGGCGTATCGCCCGTCCGCGGCGAGCAGTTCGTCATGCGTGCCGTCCTCGATGACACGGCCGTGGTCGAGCAGGACGACACGGTCGGCGCGCGAGGCCGTGGTCAGCCGGTGCGCGACGACGAGCGTGGTGCGCCGCACCGCCAGCCGGTCGGCGGCCTGGTTGACCAGCCCTTCCGTGGCCAGGTCGAGCGCGGCCGTCGCCTCGTCCAGCAGCAGGATGTCGGGATCGACGAGCTCGGCCCGGGCCAGCGCTATCAGCTGCCGCTGCCCTGCGGACAGGTTGCGGCCGCGTTCGCTGACCAGGTGCAGATAGCCGCCGTCGAGCGTCGCGATCATCTCGTGCGCGCCGACCGACCGGGCCGCGGCCTCGACCTCCGCGTCCGTCGCGTCCATCCGTCCGTACGCGATGGAGTCGCGCACCGTTCCGGCGAACAGGTAGGGCTCCTGCGGTACGACGCCCAGCCGCTGCCGGTAGGCCGTCATGTCCAGTTCGCGGATGTCGGTGCCGTCGACGAGGACACCGCCGCCGGTCGGGTCGTAGAACCGGGCGACCAGCTTGACCAGCGTGGACTTGCCCGCGCCCGTCTCGCCGACGAAGGCGACCGTCTGCCCGGCCGGGATGTGCAGGTCCACGCCGCTCAGCGCCTCGGCGCCGTCCCCGTACCGGAAGTGCACGTCCTTGAAGGTGATCTCGCCGCGCAGCGACGGGACGGCCAACGGACGGGCCGCGGCCGGGGTGGTGCTCGGCACCCGCAGCAGTTCACGGATCCGGCCGAGCGACACCGACGCCTGCTGGTAGCCGTCGAAGACCTGCGACAGCTGCTGCACCGGCGCGAAGAACAGATCGATGTAGAGCAGGTACGCGACGAGCGCGCCCGCGGTCAGGGTGCCCGCGCCGACCCGCTGGGCGCCGACGATCAGCACCAGCGCGGCCGCGCCGCTGGACAGCAGCTGGACGAACGGGAAGTACACCGAGATCAGGAACTGTCCGCGCACCCGGGCTTCGCGGTACGCGCTGCTGCGCTCCGCGAACCGGACGGCGCCGACGCGCTCACGGCGGAACGCCTGCACGATGCGCAGCCCGGCGACGTTCTCCTGCAGGTCCGCGTTGACGACGCCGACGCGTTCACGGGCCAGTTCGTACGCCCGGACCGACTTGCGCCGGAACACCCAGGTGGCCAGGACGAGCGGCGGGAGCGTCGCGAAGACCAGCAGCGCCAGCTGGACGTCCAGGGCGAGCAGCGCGACCAGGATGCCGAAGAAGGTGAGCACGCTGACCAGGGCGGTGACCAGTCCGGTCTGCAGGAATGTCGACAGGGCGTCGACATCCGTGGTCATCCGCGTCATGATCCGGCCGGTCAGCTCACGCTCGTAGTAGTCGAGCCCGAGCCGGTGCAGATGCGAGAAGATCTTCACCCGCAGCGTGTAGAGGACGCGCTCGCCGGTCCTGCCGGTCAGCCGCGCCGATCCCCACTGCGCCGCCCACTGCACGACGACGATCACCAGGCCGGCGGCCGAGGCCGCCCAGACCGCGCCGAGCGCGGCCTCCCGGACACCGGAGTCGATGCCGTGCCTGATCAGCACCGGCAGCATCAGTCCGGCGATGGCGTCCGCCGCCACCAGCAGCAGGCTGAACAGCAGCGGGGTGCGGAAGCCGCGCAGCAGGCTGCGCAGCCCGAACTCCTCGTCGACGATGCGGGCCTGCGCCTCGTCCACGTCGGGTGTGTCGGTGGCGGGTGGCAGCGCTGCCACCTTCGCGAGCAGATCGGGCGAGGCCGGCATCCCGGCCATCGCGGCGGCCATGCCGGCGGGTCCACCCGCCGCCGGAACGATGGGAGCCGGGGCGGCTCCGTTCTCCCGTGCCTTCCCCGTAGCGGGCCCGTCAGCGGGGTGCGGTTCCCTGGGCCACAGCTCTGCCGTCACGCTGTCGGACACCGTGGATCCGTTGATCCTGCCCGTTCCGTTGAACCGGTCGGACCCGTTGAGCCTCTCGGACCCGTGAGCCTCTTCGGATCCGGATCCGGATCCGGATCCGGGTGCGGTGGCGGTGCGCTCCGCCAGTCCGGTCGCGGCGCCCTCGCCCGACCAGGCGGCGGCGAGCACACCGGCCGGGTCGGCGGTGACGACGTCCGCGCCGAGCGCGTCCGGGTCGGTCAACAGCTTGCGGAAGAGCGCGGAGCGCTCCTCCAGCTCGTCATGGGTGCCGATGTCCGCCAGCCGGCCGTCCTCCAGGACGGCGATCCGGTCGGCGAGCGCCAGCGTCGAGCGGCGGTGGGCGATCAGCAGCGTCGTCCGGCCGGTCACGACCTCGCGCAGCGCGTCGAAGATCTCCGCCTCGACCTGGGCGTCGACCGCCGAGGTCGCGTCGTCCAGGAGCAGCAGCCGCGGGTCGGTCAGGATCGCGCGGGCGAGGGCGACGCGCTGCCGCTGGCCGCCGGACAGGGTCAGGCCCTGTTCGCCGACCACGGTGTCGTAGCCCTCGGGGAGCGCCTCGATGAACTCGTGGGCCTGCGCCGCGCGGGTCGCGGCGAGCACCTGCTCATCGGTGGCGTCCGGGTGTCCGTAGGCGATGTTGGAGCGCACGGTGTCGGAGAACAGGAAGCTGTCCTCGGGCACCATGCCGATGGCGCCGCGCAGCGAGTCGAAGGTGAGGTCGCGGACGTCCTCGCCGCCGATCCGCACCGCGCCGCCGGTGGCGTCGTAGAAGCGCGGCAGCAGCAGCGAGACGGTGGACTTCCCGGAGCCCGAGGCACCGACGACGGCGACGGTCTCACCGGGCTCGACGCGCAGCGAGAAGTCGGCCAGCACCGGCCGCTCGGGGTCGTAGCCGAAGGTGACGTGGTCGAACTCGACGGTGGCCGCGCCCTCGGGCAGCGTCCGGGTGCCCTCCTCCAGCGTCGGCTCGGTGTCGATCAGCTCCAGGACGCGCTCGACGCCGGCCCGTGCCTGCTGTCCGACGGTCAGCATCATGGTCAGCATCCGCACCGGGCCGGTGAGCTGCGCGAGGTACGTGGAGAACGCGACGAACGTGCCGAGCGTGATCTGCCCGCGGGTCGCCATCCATCCGCCGAGCGCCAGCATGCCCACCTGGCCGATCGAGGGCACGGCCTGGAGGGCCGGGCTGTAGCGCGCGTTCAGCCGGATCGTGCGGAGCCGGCCGGCGAACAGCTTCTTGCTGACGCCCTCCAGCTTGTCCATCTCCTGCTGCTCCTGGCCGAAGCCCTTCACCACGCGGACGCCGGTGACGGAGCCGTCGACGATGCCCGCGACGGCGGCGGCCTGCCCCTGGGCGTACCAGGTGGCCGGGAAGAGCCGCTTACGGCTGCGGTCGGCGATGAACCACAGGGCGGGGGCGACGGCCAGCGCGACGAGGGTGAGGAGCGGGGAGAGCGTGAGCATCACGATCAGGGACAGCACGAACAGCAGCACGTTGCCGATCATCATCGGCAGCATGAAGAGCAGGCCCTGGATGAGCTGCAGGTCGCTGGTGGCCCTGCCGACCACCTGGCCGGTGTCCAGCTCGTCCTGCCGCCGGCCGTCCAGCCGGGTCAGCGAGCGGAACATGTCGCTGCGCAGGTCGTGCTGCACATCGAGGGCGAGCCGGCCGCCGTAGAAGCGCCGCACATATGTCAGGACGTAGACGGCGACGGCCGCGACCACCAGCACGATCGCCCAGGGCAGCAGTGGACGGTCGTGTGCGAGCACCACGTCGTCGATGATCAGCTTCGGCACCAGTGGGACGAGCGCGGTGACGGCCATCCCGCCCAGTGACGCGCCCAACGCCAGCAGTACGTTGCGGCGGTACCGCCAGCAATAGCCGACCAACCGCCGCAACCAGCCCTGCTCCGGCTCAACCTTCGCCGATGTCACCCGGGTCCTCCCACTGATCCACGACTACCCGACGCTGCAACACGCTGGCGTGCGAATTTCATCCTGCTGCAACAAACCGCAGCCAAAGAGGGGCCAAGGTCTCACTCCTCTCGGGCGATGGACCTAAGCCTTGATGGAGCCGGGTGGCCCGTTCCCGGCGGAGCGGGCGGCCGGTCAGCTCCCTATGAGATGGGTGGGGGCGAACATCCGCAGGTGCGCCGGGAGGACGACGACGGAGGGGCCCGGGGTGGCCAGCGCCGCCGCGAGGTCGTCGCGGAGGGTGCCGGGCGTGGTGGCGGTGGCCGGGACCCCGAAGGACTCGGCGAGGGCGACGAAGTCCGGGCAGGCCAGCTCGGTGGCGGTGGCCTTTCCGAAGGCGTCGGTCATGTATTCGCGGAGGATGCCGTAGCCGCCGTCGTCCACGATGAGCCAGGTGACGGGCAGGCCGTACTGCCGCGCGGTGGCCAGCTCGGCGATGGAGTACATGGCTCCGCCGTCCCCCGAGACGGCCAGGACCGGCCGCGTGGGATCGGCGGCGGCCGCGCCGAGGGCGGCGGGAAAGCCGTAGCCGAGGCCGCCGGCACCCTGCGCCGAGTGCATGGTGTTCGGGTGCCGGGCGTCGAAGGCGGACCAGGCCCAGTAACCGAGGATCGTCATGTCCCAGCAGCTGGGCGAGGTGTCGGGCAGGGCGTCGCGGACCGCGGCCAGCAACTGCTGCTCCAGGCCCAGGTCCTGGCCGGCGATCCGGTCACCGACGAGCGCCAGGACTTCGGCGACGGCCTTGGCGGCCCCCTCGTCCGGGCGCGGCACCGTCAGGTCGCACAGGGCGGCCAGCGAGAGCCGGGCGTCGCCGTGAATGCCGAGGGCCGGGTGGTTGGACTCCAGCTTCCCGAGGTCCGCCTCGATCTGGATCACCCGGCCGCGGGGGCGGAACGTGTGGTAGTTCGAGGAGAGTTCGCCGAGGCCGGAGCCGACGACGAGCAGCACGTCGGCGGCTTCGAGGAAGTCGGTGGTGTGCCGGTCCTCGATCCAGGACTGCAGCGACAGCGGGTGCTCCCAGGGGAACGCGCCCTTGCCGCCGAACGTCGAGGCGACCGGGGCGTCGAGCTGCTCGGCCAGCGCGAGGAGCTCCCCGGCCGCGCCGGACCGTACGACGCCGCCGCCGGCCAGGATGACCGGCCGCTGTGCCCCGGACAGCAGCCGGGCCGCCTCGGTGATCAGCTCGGCGCGCGGCTCCAGCGGGCGGGGCACCGCACGCAGCGCGGTGACGGGCGGGACGCCGGTGCCGGCGAGCAGCACGTCCTGCGGGATCTCCACCCACACCGGTCCGTACGGCGCGGTGAGCGCGGACTCCCAGGCCTCGGCGAGCGCCGAGGGGATCTGCGAGGCGGTGCGGACCGTGTGCACGGACTTGACCACGTCGCGGAACGACGCCTTCTGGTCGCGCAGTTCATGCAGGTACCCGTGGCGTCCGCCGCCGAGTCCGGCGGTCGGGACCTGGCTGCTGATGGCCAGCACGGGCGCGGAGGCGGCGGCGGACTCCTGGAGCGCGGCGAGCGTCATCAGCGCGCCGGGGCCGGTGGAGACCAGCAGCGGGGCGACGCCGCCGGTGACCCGGGCGTAGGCGTCGGCGGCGAAGCCCGCGTTGTTCTCGACGCGCAGCCCCACGTAGCTGAGCGTCGAGCGGCGCAGCGCGTCGAAGGTGCCGAGGGCGTGCTGCCCGGGCAGCCCGAAGACCGTGGTCGCGCCGAGCGCGGCCAGGGATTCGACGACGAGGTCGCCGCCGTTGCGGGCCGTCACTTGGCGCTCTGGCGCGCCGCGGAGATCTGCCGGGACATGATCGTGGTCAGCTCGTACGCCGTGTGGGAGGCCGCGACGGAGGTGATCTCCGCGTGGTCGTACGCGGGGGCGACCTCGACCACGTCGGCGGAGACCAGGTGGCAGGAGGAGAGCCCGCGGATGATCTCCAGCAGCTCACGGGAGGTGAGGCCGCCGGCCTCCGGGGTGCCGGTGCCCGGGGCGTGCGCCGGGTCCAGGACGTCGATGTCGATGGAGATGTACAGCGGCCGGTCGCCGATGCGCTCGCGCAGCTGCTGCGCGACCTCGTCGACACCGCGGCGCATGACGTCCGCCGAGGTGACGATGCCGAAGCCCATCTTCTCGTCGTCGTCCAAGTCCTTCTTGCCGTACAGCGGGCCGCGGGTGCCGACGTGGGAGAGCGCCTCGGTGTCGAGGATGCCCTCCTCGACGGCGCGGCGGAACGGGGTGCCGTGGGTGTACTCGGCGCCGAAGTACGTGTCCCACGTGTCCAGGTGCGCGTCGAAGTGGAGCAGGGCGACAGGCCCGTGCTTGCGGGCGACCGAGCGCAGCAGCGGCAGCGCGATGGTGTGGTCGCCACCGAGGGTCATCAGGCGGGCGCCGGTGTCGAGCAGATCGTCGGCGGCGGCCTGGATGGTTTCGACGGCCTCGTTGATGTTGAACGGGTTGGCGGCGATGTCGCCCGCGTCCGCGACCTGGGCGAGCGCGAACGGCGAGGCGTCCTGCGCCGGGTTGTACGGGCGCAGCAGCCGGGAGGCCTCACGGATGGCGTTGCCGCCGAAGCGGGCGCCGGGACGGTACGAGACCCCGCTGTCGAACGGCACACCGACCACGGCGACGTCCGCGGTGCCGACCTCGTCCAGCCGGGGCAGCCGGGCGAACGTGGCGGGGCCGGCGTACCGCGGGATGCGGGACGAGTCGATCGGTCCACGCGGCTCGTTGCTGCTCATCGGGGTGCCTTCTTTCGCGTTACTCGTGGTGCTTCGGTGTGATTCGAGTGTCCCCCGGCTCGCTGACAAGCGGGCCGGGGCTGTGGATAACTTCGGTTCGGCCCGGTCCGGGGACCGGGACGACCCTGTGCCGGGACCGGTTCAGCCCTGTGCGGGCACCGGTTCCGCGACGGCCGGGACGGTGGCGCCGCGGCCCGCGAGCCGCTCGCGCCAGGCCGCCAGGACGGCCGCGTCGGTCGGCTTCGTGGCCAGGCTCACCACGGCGTACGTGGCGAGCGAGGCCAGCAGGCCGTAGTCGACAGCCATGGGCTCTCCTCCGTCCGAAGCGCTTCACTGAGTGCGGGCGATTCCGGGGATGACCCTAGGTGGCTGAAAGATGTCGCTGAAGTGTACGTTTCCTCCATTCGACGTCACCCCAGTGGATGGACCGCACATGCCGAGTCTGGCGCCGCCCACTCCCCCGGTACCGCTCGCCGATCTGCTGGCCCGCGCGGACCTGGGACTTCGGCAGGTCGCGGGTCCGCGCGAGGACATCCCCGTCCACTGGGTGCACACCAGTGAGATGGAAGACCCGGTCCCGTATCTGCTGGGCGGCGAGCTGCTGCTGACCGCCGGGGTGCACTTCCCATCGGCGGGCGACACCACGAGGCGACGGGAAACGCGCCCGGCCGACGCCGACGGCGGCCCCACCGATGACCTCGGCGTCGACCAGGCCGGTGGCGGTGTCGACGACGCCTATCTCGACCACTACGTGGCACGCGCCGTGGAGGCAGGTGCCGCGGCGCTCGGCTTCGGGCTCGCACCCGTCTACGAGGAGACGCCCCGCGCCCTCGTGGAGGCGTGCGACCGGTACGGCCTGCCTTTGGTGGAGGTTCCGCCGCAAACCCCGTTCACCGCGGTCGCCCGGGCCGTCTGGCAGGCGATGGCCGAGGCCCGCCATCGCGAGCTGCGCCGGGTCACCGAGGCCCAGCAGTCCCTGGCCTCCGCCGCCGCCCGCCCCGAGCCGGTGCCCGCCGTGCTGCGTCAGCTCGCCCACCATCTGGGCGGCTGGGCGGCCCTCCTCGGCCCCGGCGGCGGGGAGCTGTACGGGGCGGGCACCCGCCCCGGGCCGCCGGTCCGCACGGCGCTCGGCCGACTGGCGCAGGTGGTCAGGCCGCTGCCGGGCGACCGGGCGCAGACCGTCCAGGCTCCGTCCTCGGCCACCGACACCGTCGCCGGCGCGCATCTTGCGGCCTACGCGCTGGCCGGGAGCGCTCCCGGCGAGGGCCTGGTGCTGGCGGTCGCGGCGGGGCGGCGCGATCCGGCCGACAACGCGCTCACCGGGGTCGCCACCGTGCTGCTCTCATTGCTCACCGGCCCTTACCAGGGCACGGCCGACACCGACCGCTCCGCCGCCCTGGTGCGGCTGCTGCTCGGCGCGCGCCCCGAGGACGTCGCGCCCCTGCTGACCGCTCCCACCCGGCCTGCCGCCGAGACCGGCGGCGAGGCGGAAGCCGTCGCGGCGACCGGGCCGCGCTGGATCGTGGTGCACGGGCACCACCGCGGCTCCGGCCCCACCCGCGGCGAGGCGGCACCGCTGGCCGCCGCCGCTCTGGCGGCCGCGCTCGGCACCGCGCTGGTCGACGCGGACGGGGTCGCCGCCGTCCGGGCCCTGCTGCCCGCCGACCGCCGGATCTCCGCGCAGCCGGGCTGGACGCTCGGGGTCAGCGCCCCCGCGTCCACGGCGGAACTCGCCGCCGCCGACGCCCAGGCGGCGGGTGCGCTGCGCCGGGCCGTCGCGAACCGCTCCGAGCTGGCCCGGCACCGCGGCGGCGGCGCGGGCATGACGGCGCTCGTGGCGCCCGAGGAGGCGCGCGCCCAGGCCCGCGCCCTGCTGGAACCGCTGCTGGACTCCCCCGCCCTCGTGGAGACCCTGCGCGCCTGGCTGGCGCTGCACGGCAGCTGGGACCGCAGCGCCGTGGCACTGGAAGTGCATCGCAACACGGTCCGGCAGCGCATCGCGCGGACCGCCGCGCTGCTCGACGCGGACCTGGACGACCCCGACACCCGCATGGACCTCTGGTTCGCCCTGCGCTGGCTCTGAGCAGCGACGACGTCGGCGGCGACGCTGTCAGCGGCATCGGGCCCACGCCGGGGCCGACACACGGCAGGGCCCGTGCCGAGGCCGGAACCGGTGCCCGGAGGAGCCTCGTCGACAGCCGGCGGAAAGCCGGTCCAGGACCCCTCCGAGGGTCACACATCGGTGTCGATCACCCTCGCCCCCTACGCCCGTGCGGCCAGGCGCGACAATGAGACACATGCCCCATGACACGACGCCGTCCCGCCAGTCCCTCGCCGAGCACCTCATACGCACCCGCATCGCGGGTGACGTGGCCACGAGCCGCGAGAACAACCTGGATCACTACCGTGAGCTCGCCGAGGGGAACCGCTACTATTGGTTGGGCCTGGAGCTCGGCGAGCGCTGGACGGATCCGCGGGCCGTGCTGGAGCTGATGGTGGAACGCTGCGGGGTCGTCGCCAACCCGAAGCACCGCAGGGGCCAGGACACCATCGACGCGGAACTGACGATCGACGCGCTGGACCGGATGGCCGTCGAGCTGCGCAAGGCGGCGGAATCCCGGGCCCGCGTGCTGTTCGCCACCGGTCACCCGGCCGGCATGTTCGCCGTCCACCAGGCGCTCGCCGCCGCGCTGCGCGACGCGGGCTGCGAGATCCTGCTGCCCGCGGACCGGCTGTACGCCGACAACGGCGAGATCCGGCACATCGGTGGCGTGTCCGTCCTGCACCGCGGCGGAAACCTCATGCACACCCACTCCCCCGACCCCATGCGGGAGGTGCTGGACGCCATGGAGCACGAGGGCCAGGAGCCCGATCTCGTCGTCGCCGACCACGGGTGGGCGGGCTTCGCGGGCAGCCAGGGCATCGACACGGTCGGGTTCGCGGACTGCAACGATCCCGCGCTGTTCGTCGGTGAGGCCGAGGGCGACCTGACGGTGACGGTCCCCCTGGACGACAACGTGCCGCCCCACCTGTACGACCCGCTCACCGCCTACCTGCTGGCCGCCGCAGGCCTCGAAGCACGGATCTGAGCCCGGCGCGGGCACGCGGCCTACCTCCGCGCAGCGGATCCGGACTCTGCGGATCCGGAGTCTCTGGTTACGATCGCAGAGGGGCTTCAGAAGGCAGGCGCAAGTTGATCCATGTAGCGATCGTCGACGACGAGGCGCTGGTCAGGGTCGCCCTGCGGCGGATTCTGGAGACCGCGGGAGACATCGCGGTGGTCGTCGACTGCGACGGCCGGGACGCGGTGGCCACCATCGAGGCGGCCGCACCCGACCTCGTGCTGCTGGACGCCGTGATGCCGGCACCGGACGGGCTCACGGTCCTGCGGGAGCTGCGCGCCCTGCCGCGGCCGCCCGCCGTCGCGATGCTCACGGCGTTCGACACCAGCGCGTACATCAGTGCCGCGATGCGGGAGGGCGCCACCGGCTTCCTCCTCAAGGACACGGCCGTGGGCACGCTGATCGACGCCGTGCGGGTGCTCGCCTCCGGCGGGACGGTCTTCACGCCGACCGTCAGCCGTACGGTCGTGCACGGCTACCTCGGGGCAGGGGCCGGGACGGGCCTCGACGACCCCGGCGGTGCGGACGCCGTCGCCCTGGGCCTGCTCACCACCCGCGAGCGCGAAGTCCTCGTCCTCGTGGCGGCGGGTCTGCCGAACTCCGACATCGCCGCACGGCTGGGGATCACGGTCGCCACCGTCAAGGACCATGTGCGCGCGGTGCTGCGGAAGCTGGACGCGCCCAACCGGGTCGCCGCGGCCGTGCTCGCCCACCGCGCGGGACTCGCCCCGGCCGTGGAGCGGACGTGAGACTGCGGCCGGCCGTCCTCGATGCCGCCCTGATCGCCCTCTCCGCGACCGAGGTGTGGGCGACGCGATCGATGGGCGGCTCCCTCTCGCTCGCCGTCGCGTGCACCGCGACGGCCGCTCTCCTGGTGCGCCGGCGGTTTCCGCTGCTCGCCTTCGCGGCGACACTGCCCGCGCTCTCGCTCGGGTACGTGTGGCTGGCGCCGATGGCCGCGCTCTACCAGGTCGCCTCCGGCGGGACGGGCCGCACGGCGCCGGACGCAAACGGCAGCACCAGGTCCCGCCCCCGTGTCACGCCCCGCATGTGGGTCATCGGCGGCTGCGCCGCGGCCGTGGCCGTGGTCTCCTTCGTCCCCTGGCCGTGGCTCGGCACGATCGACTGGGAGCCGGCGCCCACGATCCTGGCGCTGCTGCTCTCCGCCCTGCTGGCCACCGCCCCCACGGCCCTCGGGCTGCTCAGCTCCTCCCGGCGGGAGCTGGCGGCCCGGCTCGCCGAGCTGGCCGCGAGCCGGGAACGCGAGGCGCGGCTCGCCGCCGAGCAGGCCGTCGTCCAGGAGCGCGCCCGGCTCGCCCGCGAGATGCACGACACGGTCGCGCACCACATCAGCCTCATCGCGGTGCAGTCCGGCGCGCTGGAGGTCACCGCGCGGAGCCAGGAGGCCCGCGACGCGGCCGGAGCGGTGCGCGAGCTGAGCCGGGACGCGCTGGACGAACTGCGTCGCATGGTGGGCCTGCTGCGGCTTCCCGTGACGAACGCGTCCGGCTCGTCGGACCCGGCGGACACGGCGGGCCGGGCAGCATCGGCGGGCCTGGCGGCACCGGCCGGACCCGGACTGGCCGAACTGCCGGCGCTGCTGGCGACGGCGGGCCCCATGGTGCGGGGCCGGGTCGACGCGGGAGGCTGCCCGGCGCCCGTCGGGCACGCCGCCTACCGGATCGTGCAGGAGTCGCTGACCAACGTGCGCAAGCACGCGACGGGCGCGGAGACGGAAGTCGACGTACGGCTGACCGGGGGGCGGCTCCTGGTCAGCGTCCGCAACGGCCCGCCGGGTGAGCGGCCCGGTCCGCTGCTGCCCTCCGGCGGCCACGGCCTCGCTGGCCTGCGCGAACGTGCCGCCCAGCTGGGCGGCACCCTCGACGCGGGCGCGCAACCCGACGGCGGCTTCCTGGTGCGGGCCGTCCTCCCCGCCGCGTAAGGCTGCAGCTAGGGCGTGTTTCGAAAGCCCCGCCTGGCACGCGCCCTCGCCGCGTTGTCGGGCTCGTCCACGTACGACCAGTACGAGGACGACCCTCCGCCTTGCGAGCGCACGCACCGGACGCCGTGGGCCACGCCCTCCGGGCGAACGCCGCTACTTTCGACACACGCCTTAGCGCGGGACGCGGACCACGCCCTCCTGGATCACGGACACCACGAGGCGCCCGTCCTGGGTGTAGATCCGGGCGGTGCCCAGTCCCCGGCCGCCGGACGCCGACGGGCTCTGCTGGTCGTACAGCAGCCATTCGTCGGCGCGGAAGGGCCGGTGGAACCACATGGCGTGGTCCAGGCTGGCGCCGACCACGTCGCCGACGGCCCAGCCGCCGCGCCCGTGGGCGAGGAGCACCGAGTCCAGCAGCGTCATGTCCGAGACGTACGTGGCCAGGCAGACGTGCAGCAGCGGGTCGTCCGCGAGCTTGCCCCGGGTGCGGAACCACACCTGGGAGCGCGGTTCGCGCGGGCCCTGCCCGGCGACCAGGAACGGCGGGTCCTCCGCGTACCGCAGGTCGACGGCGGCCCGCGCTTCCAGGAGACGGTCGATGACCTTGGGGTCGGGGAACTTGTCCGCGTGGGCGGGCAGCAGTTCCTCGGCGGTGGGCAGCGACTCGGGGTCCGGCGCCGGCGGCATGGGCTCCTGGTGCTCGAGCCCTTCCTCGTGCTCCTGGAAGGACGCCGACAGATGGAAGATCGGCTGCCCGTGCTGAACGGCCACCACCCTTCGGGTGGTGAAGGAGCGGCCGTCCCGGATCCGGTCCACCTGGTAGACGATCGGCGCGCCGGGGTCGCCCGGCCGCAGGAAGTACGCGTGCAGCGAGTGCGCGGCCCGGTCCTCGGGGACGGTGCGGCCCGCCGCGACCAGCGCCTGGGCGGCGACCTGGCCGCCGAACACCCGTGGCACGACCGCCGACCTGCTGATGCCGCGGAAGATGTCCTGCTCGATCCGCTCCAGATCGAGCAGATCGAGCAGGGACGTCAGCGCTGTGTTCACAGGGTCGCGCTCACAGGCCCATCGACTTGGCGATGATGGAGCGCATGACCTCGCTGGTGCCGCCGTAGATGCGGTTGACGCGGTTGTCCGCGTACAGGCGGGCGATGGGGTACTCCAGCATGTAGCCGTAGCCGCCGTGCAGCTGCAGGCACTTGTCGATGACGCGGGCCGCGACGTCGGTGCAGAACAGCTTGGCGGAGGCGGCGTCGGCGGCGGTCAGCTCACCGGCGTCGTGCGCGTCCAGGGCGCGGTCGACGACGGCCTGGGCCGCGTCCACCTCGGCCTTGCAGTCGGCGAGCACGAACTTGGTGTTCTGGAACGAGGCGACGGACTGGCCGAAGACGGTGCGGTCCTGGACGTACGCCTTGGCGAAGCCGATGGCCGCGGAGGCCTGCGCGTACGCGCCCACGGCGATGGCGATCCGCTCCTGCGGCAGGTTCTGGCCGAGGTAGGAGAAGCCCTTGCCCTCCTCGCCGAGCAGGTCCTCGACGGGCACCTTCACGTCGGTGAAGGACAGCTCGGCGGTGTCGGAGGTCTTGAGGCCGAGCTTCTCCAGCTTGCGGCCGACGGCGTAGCCCTCGGACTTCGTGTCGACGACCAGCAGCGATATGCCCGCGCGGCGGTCCTCGGGGGTGGCCGGGGCGGTCCTGGCGCAGACGATGACACGGTCGGCGTGCACGCCGCCGGTGATGAAGGTCTTGGCGCCGTTGAGGACGTAGTGCGTGCCGTCCTCGGAGAGCTTGGCGGTGGTCTTCATGCCGGCCAGGTCGGAACCGGTGCCCGGCTCGGTCATCGCGATGGCGGTCATCATGTCGCCGGAGACGAAGTCCGGGAGCCAGCGCTTCTTCTGCTCGTCGTTGCAGTAGGCCAGCAGGTACGGGAGGCAGAGGCCGGTGTGCACGCCACTGCCGCCGAAGCTGACGCCCGCGCGGGCGCACTCCTCGGTGATGACGGCCTGGAACTTGAAGCTGGTCTCGCCGGCGCCGCCGAATTCCTCGGGCACTTCGATACCGAAGACGCCCAGCTCGCCGAGCTTGCGGTAGAAGTCGCGGGGGGCCTGGCCGGCCGCCAGCCACTCGTCGTAGACGGGAACGACCTCGGCGGCGATGAAGTCCCGGATCGTCTCGCGGAACGCTTCGTGGTCCTCGTTGAACACCGTACGACGCACTTCGCGCCTCCTCTGGGCCTGAGACATGGGATCCGGGACCGGGGTCCGGGAAAATAAGCAAGCGCTCAGTAAGTTACTCGCCGGTCGTCCATGCTGTCCAGAGCCGTCAGTGCGCCCAGTGCCAGCCGGCGCAGCAGCGCCGCCGTGTCGTTCCGGTCCGGGAGCCCGCTGTGCGCGCCCAGGTGCGGGGTGGAGTTGAGCAGTCCGAAGACCGCGTGCACGGCGGCCCGCACCTGCGGCTCGGGCGCGGCAGGACGCACCTGCCGGACGACCTCCACCCACTGCTCGACGTACTGCCGCTGGAGCTGGCGCACCAGCTTGCGGTCGGAGTCGCGCAGCCGGTCCAGTTCGCGGTCGTGCAGGGTGATCAGCGGGCGGTCGTCGAGCGCGAAGTCGATATGGCCGCGGACCAGCGCGTCCAGTGCTCCGGCCGGGTCGTTGGCCTCGGCGACCCGGGCCTTCCCGGCCGTGAGCAGCCGGCCGCTGATACCGACGAGCAGCTCGGCGAGCATCGCGTCCTTGCCCGCGAAGTGCCGGTAGAGGCCGGGTCCGCTGATGCCGACCGCGGCCCCTATCTCGTCCACACCGACGCCATGGAATCCGCGTTCGGCGAAGAGCCGGGCGGCCTCCCGGAGGATCTGGTCGCGGCGGTTCTCGGTCGCCTTCGTGGGGTGCATGGAACGAGTCTAGACAATCCCGTTAGCGAGCGTTAACGTGAAGGTCACCACGTTAACGCTCGCTAACTTCCGGGGGCCCGACACATGGCAGCACCCGTCCTCTCCAGCGCCGCCGATCCGGCGTCGGAGACCTACCGCGCCAATGCGGCGGCGCACGCCGAACTGAGTGCGCGGCTGCGCGACAAGCTCGCCGCCGCCCGGCTCGGCGGCGGCGAGAAGGCCCGCGCCCGGCACACCGCGCGCGGCAAGCTCCTGCCCCGCGACCGGGTGGACGGGCTGCTCGACCCCGGCTCGCCCTTCCTGGAGCTCGCCCCGCTGGCCGCCGACGGGATGTACGAAGGCCAGGCCCCGGCCGCCGGCGTCGTCGCCGGTATCGGCAGGGTCTCCGGCCGTGAGGTCGTGGTCGTCGCCAACGACGCCACGGTCAAGGGCGGCACGTACTACCCCATGACGGTGAAGAAGCACCTGCGGGCGCAGGAGATCGCGCTCGACAACCGGCTGCCGTGCGTCTATCTGGTCGACTCCGGCGGCGCCTTCCTGCCCCGGCAGGACGAGGTCTTCCCGGACCGCGACCACTTCGGCCGGATCTTCTACAACCAGGCGACGATGTCGGCCCGCGGCATCCCGCAGATCGCCGCGGTGATGGGCTCGTGCACGGCCGGCGGCGCGTACGTCCCCGCCATGAGCGACGAAGCGGTGATCGTCCGCAACCAGGGCACGATCTTCCTGGGCGGGCCGCCGCTGGTGAAGGCCGCGACCGGCGAGGTCGTCACCGCCGAGGAGCTCGGCGGCGGCGAGGTGCACTCCAGGATCTCCGGCGTCACCGACCACCTGGCCGAGGACGACGCCCACGCGCTGCGCATCGTGCGGAACATCGTGTCCACCCTCGGCCCCCGGGTCCCCCGCCCCTGGGACCTCGACCCGGTCGAGGAACCCGCCGTCGACCCCGCGGGGCTCACCGGCGCGGTGCCCGTCGACTCCCGCACCCCGTACGACGTGCGCGAGGTCATCGCCAGGATCGTCGACGGCAGCCGTTTCGCCGAGTTCAAGGCGGAGTACGGCACGACGCTCGTCACCGGCTTCGCCCATGTGCACGGCCACCCGGTGGGCATCATCGCGAACAACGGCATCCTCTTCGCCGAATCCGCCATGAAGGGCGCGCACTTCATCGAGCTGTGCGACCAGCGCGGCATCCCGCTGCTCTTCCTGCAGAACATCTCCGGGTTCATGGTGGGCCGCCAGTACGAGGCGGGCGGCATCGCCAAGCACGGCGCCAAGATGGTCACCGCGGTGGCCTGCGCCCGGGTGCCCAAGCTGACGGTCGTCATCGGCGGCTCGTACGGCGCCGGCAACTACTCGATGTGCGGACGGGCCTATTCACCGCGCTTCCTGTGGATGTGGCCCAACGCCAAGATCTCCGTGATGGGCGGCGAACAGGCCGCGTCCGTGCTCGCCACCGTCAAGCGCGACCAGATCGAGGCGGCGGGCGGTGAGTGGGCTCCCGATGAGGAGACCGCGTTCAAGGACCCGATCAGGGCCCAGTACGACACCCAGGGCAACGCCTACTACGCGACCGCCCGGCTCTGGGACGACGGCGTGATCGACCCGCTGGAGACCCGCACGGTCCTGGGCCTCGCGCTCACCGCCTGCGCCAACGCGCCGCTGGGTGAGCCCGGCTACGGCGTCTTCCGGATGTGAGGACAGAGATGACCATGTTCGACACCGTCCTCATCGCCAACCGCGGCGAGATCGCCGTCCGGGTGATCCGCACGCTGCGGCGCCTCGGCGTGCGCTCGGCCGCCGTGTTCAGCGACGCCGACGCCGACGCCCGGCACGTCCGCGAGGCCGACACCGCGGTCCGCATCGAGAACTACCTCTCCATCGACGAGCAGTTGCGCGCGGCCGCCCGAACCGGGGCGCAGGCCGTCCACCCCGGCTACGGCTTCCTCGCGGAGAACGCCGCCTTCGCTCAGGCCTGCACCGACGCGGGGCTCGTCTTCATCGGACCGCCGGCCTCGGCGATCCAGCTGATGGGCGACAAGATCCGCGCCAAGGCGACCGTCCTGGAGGCCGGTGTCCCGGTCGTCCCGGGCTCGTCCGGCAGCGGTCTCACCGACACCCAACTCATCGGCGAGGCACAGAAGATCGGCATGCCGGTCCTGCTCAAGCCGTCCGCGGGCGGCGGCGGCAAGGGCATGCGGCTGGTGCGGGACGAGACGCTGCTCGGCGACGAGATCGCCGCCGCCCGGCGCGAGGCCCGTGGTTCCTTCGGCGACGACACCCTCCTCGTCGAGCGCTGGATCGACCGGCCGCGGCACATCGAGATCCAGGTGCTCGCCGACGCCCACGGCAATGTCGTCCACCTGGGCGAGCGGGAGTGCTCGCTGCAGCGCCGGCACCAGAAGGTGATCGAGGAGGCGCCCAGCGTGCTCCTGGACGAGGCCACCCGTGCGGCGATGGGCGAGGCCGCCGTGCAGGCCGCCCGCTCCTGCGGCTATGTCGGCGCGGGCACCGTCGAGTTCATCGTCCCGGGCGCGGACCCCTCCGCGTACTGCTTCATGGAGATGAACACCCGCCTCCAGGTCGAGCATCCCGTCACCGAACTGATCACCGGCCTGGACCTCGTCGAGTGGCAGCTGCGCGTCGCCGCCGGCGAGCACCTGCCGTTCGGGCAGGAGGGCGTCACCCTCACCGGCCACGCCGTCGAGGCCCGGATCTGTGCCGAGGACCCGGCCCGCGGCTTCCTGCCCTCCGGCGGGACCGTGCTGTCGCTCCACGAACCGCAGGGCGACGGGGTCCGCACCGACTCCGGGCTCGCCGAGGGCACCGAGATCGGCAGCCTGTACGACCCGATGCTGTCCAAGGTCATCGCGTACGGGCCCGACCGCGCCACCGCGCTGCGCAAGCTGCGCGCGGCGCTGGCCGGCACCGTCACCCTGGGTGTCGCCACCAACGCCGGCTTCCTGCGGCGGCTGCTGGCCCACCCGGAGGTGGTCTCCGGAGTCCTCGACACCGGACTGGTCGAGCGCGAGGTCGGCTCGCTGATCTCACCGGACGTCCCGCCCGAGGTCTACGCGGCCGCGGCGCTGCTGCGCCAGGCCGCCCTGCTCCCCGCGTCGGACGCCACCACCTGGACCGATCCGTTCTCGGCTGCCGACGGCTGGCGGCTGGGCGGCGAGCCGGCCTGGACCACCCACCATCTGCGGGTGCCCGGACACGAGCCGCTGGCCGTCCGGGTCCGCGGTGACGAGGTCCGGGTGGGCGACGCCCCGGCGGTCCCCGCGCGTCTGGTCACCGACGGCGGACGCGGCGTCCTGCACTGGGACGGCGCCACCCATTCCTTCCACCACGCGGGCGCCTGGCTGGGCCGTGACGGGGACAGCTGGCACGTCGCGGACCACGACCCCGTCGCGGCCGCCCTGAGCGGCAGCGCGGGCGCCGGTGGCACCGGCGCGCTCACCGCGCCGATGCCCGGCACCGTGACCGTCGTCAAGGTCGCGACCGGGGACGAGGTGACCGCGGGCCAGAGCCTGCTGGTCGTCGAGGCGATGAAGATGGAGCACGTCATCACCGCTCCCCACGACGGCACGGTCACCGAGATCGACGTCACCCCCGGCAGCACCGTCGCCATGGACCAGGTGCTCGCCGTCGTCACTCCCCGGGAGGAGTCATGACCAACGGTCTGCCCATGTCCGTACCGGCGTCCGGACTGCCCGCGCGGGTCAGGATCCACGAGGTCGGCGCGCGCGACGGGCTGCAGAACGAGAAGACGACCGTCCCGACGGCGGTGAAGGCCGAGTTCATCCACCGGCTGGCCGCCGCGGGCCTCGGCACGATCGAGGCGACCAGCTTCGTGCACCCCAAGTGGGTGCCCCAACTGGCCGACGCCGCAGAGCTGATGCCGCTGCTGGCCGATGTGGACGCGCATCTGCCGGTGCTGGTCCCCAACGAACGCGGCCTGGAACGCGCCCTGGCGCTCGGCGTCTCGGAGATCGCGGTCTTCGGCAGCGCGACCGAGTCGTTCGCCAAGGCCAATCTCAACCGGACCGTCGACGAGTCCCTCGCCATGTTCGAGCCGGTCGTCGCCAAGGCCAGGGAGGCCGGGGCCACCGTGCGCGGCTATCTCTCCATGTGCTTCGGCGACCCGTGGGAGGGCCCGGTCCCGGTGGAGCAGGTGGCCGCCGTCGCCCGCCGGCTGTACGACCTGGGATGCACCGAGCTGAGCCTGGGCGACACGATCGGGGTCGCCACCCCCGGCCATGTCACCGCGCTGCTCGCCGCGCTGGTGGAGCAGGGGGTCCCGACGGACCGGCTCGCCGTGCACTTCCACGACACCTACGGCCAGGCGCTGTCCAACACCCTGGCCGCCCTCCAGCGGGGGGTGACCGTCGTCGACGCCTCCGCGGGCGGCCTCGGCGGCTGCCCGTACGCGAAGAGCGCCACCGGAAACCTCGCCACAGAAGACCTCGTCTGGATGCTGAACGGCCTCGGTATCGACACCGGGGTCGACCTCGACCGCCTCACCGCCACAAGCGTGTGGATGGCGGAGCAGCTCGGGAGGCCAAGCCCCTCCCGCACCGTCCGCGCCCTCTCCCACCAGGAGCCGTAGTCATGTCGATCGACCACCGCCTCGCCCCCGAGCACGAGGAACTGCGCCGCACCGTCGAGGCGTTCGCGCACGACGTGATCGCGCCGAAGATCGGGGAGTTCTACGAGAACCACGAGTTCCCTTACGAGATCATCCGTGAGATGGGCCGGATGGGCCTGTTCGGCCTGCCCTTCCCCGAGGAGTACGGCGGCATGGGCGGCGACTACCTCGCCCTCGGCATCGTCCTCGAGGAGCTCGCGCGGGTGGACTCGTCCGTCGCCATCACCCTCGAAGCGGGCGTCTCGCTGGGCGCGATGCCGATCTTCCGCTTCGGCACCGAGGAGCAGAAGCGCGAGTGGCTGCCGCGGATGTGTTCCGGGGAGATCCTGGGCGCGTTCGGGCTGACCGAGCCCGAATGCGGTTCCGACGCCGGCGGCACGCGCACCACCGCCCGGCTGGACGAGGCGACGAACGAATGGGTGATCAACGGCACCAAGTGCTTCATCACCAACTCCGGTACCGACATCACGGGTCTGGTCACGGTCACCGCCGTCACCGGCCGCAAGGACGACGGACGACCGCTGATCTCGTCGATCATCGTGCCCTCGGGCACGCCGGGCTTCGGTGTCGCGGCTCCGTACTCCAAGGTCGGCTGGAACGCCTCGGACACCCGTGAGCTGTCGTTCTCCGACTGCCGGGTCCCGGCCGCGAACCTGCTCGGCGAGGAGGGCCGCGGCTACGCGCAGTTCCTGCGGATCCTCGACGAGGGCCGGATCGCGATCTCGGCGCTGGCCACCGGGCTGGCCCAGGGCTGCGTCGACGAGTCCCTGGCGTACGCGAAGACCCGGGAGGCGTTCGGCCGGCCGATCGGTGCGAACCAGGCGATCCAGTTCAAGCTCGCCGACATGGAGATGCGCGCCCACATGGCCCGTGTCGGCTGGCGCGACGCGGCCTCCCGGCTGGTGCGCGGCGAGCCGTTCAAGAACGAGGCGGCGATCGCCAAGCTCTACTCCTCGACGGTCGCCGTGGACAACGCCCGTGAGGCCACCCAGATCCACGGCGGATACGGCTTCATGAACGAGTACCCGGTGGCCCGTATGTGGCGGGACTCCAAGATCCTGGAGATCGGCGAGGGCACCAGCGAGGTCCAGCGGATGCTCATCGCCCGCGAGCTGGGGCTCACGGGCTGAGGGGCTGACGAGCCGGCGGCGGGCGGTCGTGGGTGACCGTCCGCCGCCGGCCGGCCGTCAGCTGCTCGGCCAGGGCACCTGGGGCGACCGGTAGTAGCCGATGCCCAGCGCCGTCCAGCGCGGGCCCTGGGCGGCGAGCCGCACCTTGTAGGCATCCCACTGGTGGGTGGCTGCCGGGGACCAGCCGATCTCGGCGATTCCCGGCAGTCTCGGGAAGGTCATGTAGTCGGAGTCCGCGCTGGTCACGATGGTCTCCGTCCACAGCGGCGCCTCCACGCCGAGGACGGCGGAGGCGGGTGCGCCCTTGATGAAGGTGGCGGGGTCCCAGTTGTAGGAGTCCTTCACCTCGACCAGGCCGGCCCAGGCCTGGCCCAGCGGGGTGGAGGCGTTGTACTTCATGTCCAGGTAGGCACGGTTGGCGGGCGAGAGGATCAGCCGCATTCCGGCCTTGGCCGCGTCCGCGACCTCCTTCTCACTGCCCTTCGTGCCCCAGTACTGGCCGACGGCCCCGGCGACCGGGTGCGCGCCCGCCAGCTGGTGCCAGCCGATCACGGTCTTGCCGTACTTGGTGACGATCGGCTGGACCTTGTCCATGAACGTCACGTAGTCGGCGTGGCTGGTGGAGTGCGCCTCGTCGCCGCCGATGTGCAGATACGGGCCCGGGGTGAGGGCGGCCAGCTCCCCCAGCACCTGGTCCGCGAACCGGTAGGTGACGTCCTTGGCGGCGCACAGCGAGCTGAAGCCGACATTGGTGCCCGTGTAGAGCGGCGGGGCGATGCCGTTGCAGTTCAGCTCCGCGTAGGAGGCGAGGGCCGCGTTGGTGTGGCCGGGCATGTCGATCTCGGGCACCACCGTCAGATAGCGGCTCGCGGCGTAGCGCACGATCTCGCGGTAGTCGGCCTTCGAGTACGAGCCGCCGGGTCCCCCGCCGACCTGGGTGCTGCCACCGTAGGCGGCCAGCCGCGGCCAGGAGTCGATGGCGATCCGCCACCCCTGGTCGTCCGACAGATGCAGATGCAGCTGGTTGATCTTGTAGAGGGCGAGCTGGTCGATGTACCGCTCGACCTGCGCGACGGAGAAGAAGTGCCGCGAGACGTCGAGCATGCCACCGCGGTAGGCGTAGCGCGGCGCGTCCGTGATGGTGCCGCCCGGCACGTTCCAGGGGCCGCTCTGCACGGTGCGCTTCTCGACCGTGGCGGGGAGCAGCTGGCGCAGCGTCTGCACGCCGTGGAACAGCCCGGCGGCCTGCTCGGCGCCGATGGTCACCGACTGCCCGGAGACGACGAGCCGGTACCCCTCCGCTCCGAGTGCCACGACCGTGTCGTGGGGCGCCTCGGCGCCGTCCGCCTTGGCCCCGTCCGACCTGGCGCCGGCAGCGTTGTAGCTGCCCGCACCACTGATCGTCGCTCCCAGCCTGAGCACGATGCCGTCGCTGCCTCCGTCGTCCGCGACGACGGGCAGCGGGTGTCCGGTGGACGGCCGCAGCACGCCCGCGAGGTAGTCGCCGACCTTCCGCACCTCGTCGGAGTTCCCGGGCACGTGGATGCGGGTGCCGGCGCCGATGGCATAGGAGGCGCCGCCGGACCGTACGGAGGCCGGGGCGGGGACGACCCGCTCCAGGACGGCCGACGAGGCGTCGGCTCCGGAGGCGGAGGCGGCCGAGGCGGCCGGCGCGGCCGGGGCGGTGGCCCAGGCAGTGGCGCTGATCAGCAGCAACGAGCACAGGATCTGGGGCAGATTGTTCCGAACGCTGGGTCGTCTCACAGGGGGATTCCCTTCAGCGGGCGGCGGAGAGTACCGATGCCACTTGGGTACCGTGCGCCCCCGGAGTGGTCAAGGTGTAGACCAATTCCCCACGCTTTTGGCTCACCCGGATCCATCTCCTGCCCGAAATCGGGCAGGATTCTTGCAAACGGGCGATGATCACACCAGTATCGACGGATGCCCGACCGCCAGACGTCCCATGAGGACCTTGTCGACCACCTGGTCCGCACCACACCGCTGCACCGCGGTGAGGCGGTCCGGGTGATCCAGGACGTGCTGGCGTACTTCGACGAGACGACAGAGCTGTTCGTCCGCCGCCGGCACCGCGAGCTCCAGGCCAAGGGCCTGGTCAACGCGGTGATCTTCGAGCGGATCACCGAGGAGCTGCCGTACCGCGCGGTGGCTCCGCCGGAGCTCTCCCTGCGGCAACTGCGCCGCATCGTCTACGGCTGACACAGGCTGACACACCGGAAACACCTGGTGCCCGCGTGCGGGTGCGGCACCACCTACTGACGTACGACTGACTCACGACGGAGAGGGACGACCATATGTGCGGGATCGTCGGATACATCGGTAAGCGCGACGTGGCTCCACTGCTGCTGGAAGGCCTGCAGCGGCTGGAGTACCGGGGCTACGACTCGGCGGGCGTCGTCATCACCGGAAAGTCCGGGGTCCTCAAGACGGTCAAGGCCAAGGGCCGGGTCCGCGAGCTGGAGGCCCGTATCCCCAAGCGCTTCGCCGGCACCACCGGTATCGCGCACACCCGCTGGGCCACGCACGGCGCTCCGAACGACGAGAACGCGCACCCCCACCTTGACGCGGAGGGCAAAGTCGCCCTCGTCCACAACGGCATCATCGACAACGCCGACGATCTGCGCGCCAAACTGATCGCCGACGGCGTCGAGTTCACCTCCGAGACCGACTCCGAGGTCGTCGTGCACCTCATCGGCCGCTCGCAGGCCGACACCCTGGAGGCCAAGGTCCAGGAAGCACTGCGCCGCGTCGAGGGCACCTACGGCATCGCCGTCATGCACCAGGACTTCCCCGACCGCATCGTCGTCGCCCGCAACGGCTCGCCCGTCGTGCTCGGCATCGGCGACAAGGAGATGTTCGTCGCCTCGGACGTCGCCGCGCTGGTCAGCCACACCCGCCAGGTCGTCACCCTCGACGACGGCGAGATGGCCACCCTCAAGGCCGACGACTTCCGCACGTACACCACCGAGGGTTCCAGCACCTCGGCCACGCCGACCACCGTGGAGTGGGAGGCCGAGTCGTACGACATGGGCGGCCACGACACGTACATGCACAAGGAGATCTCCGAGCAGCCCGACGCGGTCGACCGCGTGCTGCGCGGCCGTATCGACGACCGGTTCTCCACCGTGCACCTGGGCGGGCTGAACCTCGACCCGCGCGAGGCGCGGAGCGTCCGCCGGATCAAGATCCTCGGCTGCGGCACGTCGTACCACGCGGGCCAGATCGGCGCGCAGATGATCGAGGAGCTGGCCCGCATCCCCTCGGACGCCGAGCCCGCCTCCGAGTTCCGCTATCGCAACCCGGTCGTCGACCCCGACACCCTCTACATCGCGGTCTCCCAGTCCGGCGAGACCTACGACGTGCTCGCCGCCGTCCAGGAGCTCAAGCGCAAGGGCGCGCGGGTGCTGGGTGTGGTGAACGTCGTCGGCTCGGCGATCGCCCGCGAGACGGACGGCGGCGTGTACGTGCACGCCGGCCCCGAGGTCTGCGTCGTCTCCACCAAGTGCTTCACCAACACCGTCGTCGCGTTCGCGCTGCTCGCGCTGCACCTGGGCCGGATCCGCGACCTGTCGGTCGCGGACGGCAAGCGGATCATCGCGGGGCTGCGGAAGCTGCCCGCTCAGATCGCCGAGATGCTGGAGGGCGAGGCGGAGATCGAGAAGCTGGCCGCCGAGTACGCGGGCGCCAAGTCGATGATGTTCATCGGGCGCGTGCGGGGCTATCCGGTGGCGCGTGAGGCCTCGTTGAAGCTCAAGGAGATCAGCTACATCCACGCGGAGGCGTACCCGGCCTCCGAGTTGAAGCACGGTCCGCTGGCGCTGATCGAGCCGGCGCTGCCGACGGTGGCGATCGTGCCGGACGACGATCTGCTGGAGAAGAACCGGGCGGCGCTGGAGGAGATCAAGGCGCGGAGCGGGCGGATTCTGGCGGTGGCGCACCAGGTGCAGGAGAAGGCGGACCACACGATCGTGGTGCCGAAGAACGAGGTCGAGCTGGATCCGATTCTGATGGGGATTCCGCTGCAGTTGTTCGCTTACCACACGGCGAAGGCGATGGGGCGTGACATCGACAAGCCGCGGAACCTGGCGAAGTCCGTGACGGTGGAGTAGGCCTGCGGGTTGGTGGTGGGTGCGGGGGCCGGGTCCTCCGGGGTGGGTTTCGAAATCGACTGTTTACGGTCCCCCAACCTTCGGCCGGGGGTGCCCCCAGCGGCCCACAAATAGCTCGGCAGCATTTCGAAACCCACCCCTGCGGCCCCGGCCCCCTTGCGTCCCGTCTGACCTGCGGGAACGTGGGCCGCAAGGGGTCAGAGCGCACTGGATACGGGGGGTGGGTCTGCTGCGGCGACGGTTTGCCGCATGGGTGTGCGGGGTGCGTGACCGACGGCCGGTGGTGGGTGTGGCTGTGGTGGCGCTCCCCTGGGTGCTCCCGTGGGCGTTCTACGGGATGACGATGACCGGGCGTTGCGCCCGGCGCGCCAGGCGGCCTGCTACCGAGCCGAAGATGCGGCCGATGATGCCCTGGGTGCCGCCCACGACGATGGCGTCGGCCTCGTACTCGCGGCCGACCTCCTCCAGTTCGTGGCAGATGTCGCCGCCGCGTTCGACGAGGATCCAGGGGACCTCGGCGAGGTGGTCGGCGCAGGCGAGTTCCAGCCCCAGGACCTCGGTTCTGTGGTCGGGGACGTCGACGAAGACCGGTGGTTCGCAGCCCGCCCAGACCGTGGCCGGGAGGCGGTTGGCCACGTGGACGATGATCAGAGCCGAGCCCAGTCGCCGGGCCATGCCGATCGAGTAGGCAAGCGCCCGCTCGCTGGAGACCGAACCGTCGAATCCCACCACGACACCGTGCCGGAAGGCCGGGTCGCAGGACGAGCGCAGCTCGGGGGCCGCTTCGGGGAGCGCCGCCGATTCGGCGAGCGGCTTGCCTTCAGCGGGCTCAGGGAGCTCATAACCGGCCATGATGCGGTTTCTCGACAAGGGCGGCGTGGGGACGCCGACCGGCGGACAACGGCGGTGCTGCAGTCGTCACAGCGAGCTTCGCTGCGTCTTCGGTAATACCCTGACGGGGGCCGCGAGGCTGACCGGTTTCGGCCAGTTCGAGGCTTCCGACCCTGGTCACTCCAGAGTACGGCGGAGACGCATCCCTGCACAGACTCGTCGAGCCTTCGCAGGCATTACGTACCCGGAGTTTCCAGGAGAATGCCGGAGCCCGGCCGTGAGCGCAACGTCGTGCCGTCATCCGGCCGGACGAATCCGCGCGGCGGGAGCGGCCGTCGCGGGCGGGCCGGCTCCAGAACGGGTCCAGGGCGGCTCCAGAACGGCTCAAGGGGTCTTCCGGAGCGGCCCGAGGGCTCCCCTGGAGACACCCCGGAGCGATGTGCGGAGCACCCCAGACCTGCGCGGGACGCCCGGCCGGGGGGTGACCGCACGAACATCGCCCCCCGCGCAAACCAAATTCTCCGCGGCACCGGCGTGAACAAGACACCGGTCCGGCGAGGGACCGGCAAATGGCCCGATAACGCCCCGATGACGCCGGCGGCCGTGAGGAGCGCACCGGGGCGGTTGGCTGGCCAGGGGGCGCACACCGGGGTGCCGTCCAGGGGCGTGCACATCGGTGCGTATGTTTTTCAGCCAACTTCTGGCCGCAGTACCCCTGTTGGTCAAAGCGCTTGCTGACACGTCTGCCACCTGCAATGAAACGGCTCCAGGGGGCGCGAGGAGCGTCGTAGGCCACCGCGGGAGCCAGAGGCGTACTTCCCAGCAGGCCCGGTGAGTGGAACGCTTCGTGATCGAATGCTTCACGCCACGTGGTCAAGTCGACTTAGCGCCAGGTGGTGAAGTATTCACAACTGCCTCATCTGACACACCAAACACAGTAGATTCGATCTTGGGAAATACGGCGGGGGAAACGTGCAGGACCGAGGGGCCGCGTCGATCGAGGGGGGCTTGAGCTCCATGATGAGCCAGGAGTCCAGGACCGGTACGGCGATGGAGAACCTGTCGCCATCAGCCGGATCCTCAGCACCGTCAGCGTCGTCCCGCGCCACTCGCAAACTGTCCGCGCGGCGGCGTGCCGAAGTTGTCGCCGTGCTGTTGTTCAGCGGCGGGCCGATCTTCGAAAGTTCCATCCCGCTCTCCGTGTTCGGCATCGACCGGCAGGACGCGGGCGTGCCCCGCTACCGGCTGCTGGTCTGCGCCGGCGAGGACGGGCCACTTCGCACCACAGGGGGCCTGGAACTCAGCGCCCCGTACGGACTCGAAGCGCTGTCACGGGCCGGCACCGTAGTGGTGCCCGCCTGGCGCTCGATCTCCCAACCACCACCTCCCGAGGCCCTCGACGCGCTGCGCCGGGCCCATGAGGAGGGCGCCCGGATCATCGGCCTGTGCACAGGGGCGTTCGTACTGGCCGCCGCGGGGCTTCTGGACGGCCGCCCCGCGACCACCCACTGGATGTACGCGCCCACCTTGGCCAAGCGCTATCCCTCCGTGCATGTGGACCCCCGGGAGCTTTTCGTGGACGACGGAGACGTACTGACCTCGGCCGGCACCGCGGCCGGAATCGACCTCTGCCTGCATGTCGTGCGCACCGACCACGGCGCCGAGGCGGCGAACGCGCTCGCCCGGCGGCTCGTCGTGCCGCCGCGCCGCAGTGACTGGCCCTCCAGCCAGCGCCACCTCGACAGGTCATTACCAGAAGAGATCGGCGGTGACCCGCTGGCCGAGGTCGTCGCCTGGGCGCTGGAGCATCTGCACGAGCAGTTCGACGTGGAGGCCCTCGCGGCTCGCGCCTATATGAGCCGCAGGACCTTCGACCGGCGGTTCCGGTCGCTCACCGGCAGTGCCCCACTGCAGTGGCTGATCACTCAGCGGGTGCTGCAGGCGCAGCGGCTGCTGGAGACGTCCGACTTCTCGGTGGACGAGGTGGCGGGCCGCTGCGGCTTCCGCTCCCCCGTCGCGCTGCGCGGGCACTTCCGCCGCCAGCTCGGGTCGTCGCCCGCCTCCTACCGGGCCGCGTACCGGGCCCGGCGCCCGCAGGACGACCCGGAGCGGCCACCCGCGCCGGCCGAGCACCTGCCGCCCCGCCGGGGCACGCCACAGCTCCTGACGGTGCCGGGCAAGCCCGACTCCGACGTGTACGCCCCTCGGGTGCCCGAGCAGAGCCGTATGGACGGCTCCGACGGCATCATCAGGGGGCGGCTGCGCGCGGAGCGCATCGCACGCGGCCGCAACCCGGCTATGCCTGGTCCACGCGATCGCCCCTTAGGGTGAGACCCATGAACGACCGCATGGTGTGGATCGACTGCGAGATGACCGGGCTGTCCCTGGCCCACGACGCGCTCGTCGAGGTGGCCGCACTGGTCACCGACTCCGAGCTGAACATTCTCGGCGAGGGGGTGGAGATCGTCATCCGCCCGCCCGCCGAGTCCTTGACGACCATGCCCGACGTCGTACGCGAGATGCACACCGCCTCCGGGCTCCTGGAGGAGCTCGAGGGCGGTGTGACGCTCGAGGAGGCCGAGAAGCTGGTGCTCGACTACGTGCGCGAGCACGTGTCGGAACCGCGCAAGGCCCCGCTGTGCGGAAACTCGGTCAGCACTGACCGCGGCTTCCTCGCCCGGGACATGCCGGCCCTCGAACAGCACCTCCACTACCGGATCGTGGACGTCTCCTCCATCAAGGAGCTGTCCCGCCGGTGGTACCCCCGGGCGTACTTCAACAGCCCGGAGAAGAACGGCAACCACCGCGCCCTGGCCGACATCCGCGAGTCCATCGCGGAGCTGCGCTACTACCGCGAGGCCGTCTTCGTGCCGCAGCCCGGCCCGGACACCGACACCGCCCGGGCCATCGCGGCCAAGCACGTCCTGGCTGCCGAATAGCCTGAGGCGAGCACCCTCCCGGACCCTGTATGCTTCTTCAGGTCGGCGCCGAGAAGCGCCGGACATGGTGGGTGTAGCTCAGTTGGTAGAGCACCTGGTTGTGGTCCAGGTGGCCGCGGGTTCAAGTCCCGTCACTCACCCTGAATGACGAAGGCCCGGTCTGTGAGAACAGACCGGGCCTTCGTCATGTCCTGGGTCCCGGGGGCCCGGTGGGGGTCGGGGCGGCGCCGTTCGCCCTGTGTCCGACGTCACACTTTCCGGTGAACGCGGACCCCGCTACGCCGAGTCCCGCCGTACCAGCTCCGTGGAGAGCACCACATGCCGCCGCACCGAGGTGCGTTCCGCGATCTCCTCCAGGAGGACGCGGGCCATGGTGCGGCCCATCTCCTCGATGGGCTGCCGGACGCTCGTGAGGGCGGGGTCCGTATGGCGGGCGATGACGGAGTCGTCGAAGCCGATGAGCGCCACGTCGTCGGGGACCCGCCGGCCGGCCTCCCGCAGGACCTGGAGCGCGCCGGAGGCCATGACGTCGGAGGCCGCGAAGACGGCGTCCACGTCGGGCCGCCGGGCGAGCAGCTCGCGCATCGCGCGCCGGCCGCCCTCCTCGGTGAAGTCGCCGCGGGCGACGAGCGAGGCGTCGTCGCCCAGGCCCGCCGCGCCGACGGCCTGGCGGTAGCCGTCGAGACGGCAGCGGGCGACGTACATGTCGACGGGGCCGGTGATGGTGGCGACGGCACGGCGGCCGCGGCCGAGCAGATAGCCGACGGCGGACCGGGCGCCGCCGACGTTGTCGGAGTCCACGTAGGACACGGACTCCAGGTCGGAGCGCCGGCCGTTCAGGACGGCGGGCATGTCCAGCTGTTCCAGCAGGTCCGGCAGCGGGTCGTCCTCGTGCACGGAGACGAGCAGAACGCCGTCGACCCGGTGGGCGCTGAGGTACTGGGCGAAGCGGGAGCGTTCCTTGGGGGTCCGGATCAGCGTCAGCAGCAGCTGCATGTCGGTGTCGGCGAGCTCGGCGCCGACACCGCGGATGATGTCGGAGAAGTACGGCTCGGCGAAGAGCCGGGTCTCGGGTTCGGGGATGACGAGCGCGATGGCGTCCGTCCGGTTGCCCGCGAGGGCGCGGGCGGCGCGGTTGGGGACGTACCCCAGCTCGGCGACGGCGACCTCGACGGCGGCCTTGGCCCGGTCGCTCACCCGGGGGGAGCCGTTGATGACCCGGGAGACCGTGCCGCGGCCCACCCCGGCGCGTGCGGCGACCTCTTCGAGCGTGGGCCGTCCGCTGTGCCGACCGTTCACGGTCACTTCCGCCTCCCGACATGGCTGACGCGCCATCCTAGGCGCTCGGACGCACCGTGCGTGAGAGCGCTCCCACGATCTCTCACGATAGCGGCCGTGCGGTGCCGGTTTCGTTCAAGAAGTGATCGAAGGTCCGGTCCGGACACGTTCCGGCAACGAAAACGACTTCATGCCTTGACACTTCCCCCTCCGAGGCAGGACTGTTCCGGCAAGCCTTCGTGGGAGCGCTCCCACACCTCGTCGCACGCCCGGACGTCAGAACGAACGCCAGACCCACCCTGGACAAGGAGAGTGGAATGCGCACTTCCAGCGGCACTCGCGCCCGTCGGACCGCACTGATAGCGGTCGCGGGGCTCGCGACCTGCGCGACCCTGATCACCGGCTGCAGCAGCGACAGCAGCTCGGACTCGGGGAAGAAGGGCAGCACCGGAACCGAGAACATCACGCTGCACGTCGGCGACTTCGGCTCGTTCGGCTACGACGACAAGACGGGCGCGGCCCTGTTCTCGGAGTACCACCAGCTGCACCCGAACATCACGATCGTCGAGGACAACGTCGCCGACGGCCAGAAGTACTGGGACGCGCTGAAGCTGCACCTGTCGCAGGGCAGCGGCCTGGCCGACGTCCAGGCGATCGAGGTCGGCTTCATCGCCGAGGCGACCGCCACGCTCGGCGACCGGTTCGTCGACCTGGGCAAGGCCACCGGGGTCGACACCACCAAGTGGCTGGACTGGAAGGAGAAGCAGGCCACCACGAAGAGCGGCCAGGTGATCGGACTCGGCACCGACGTCGGCCCGATGGCGGTCTGCTACCGCAAGGACCTGTTCCAGAAGGCCGGTCTGCCGACCGACCGTGAGGCGGTCGCCGCGCTGTGGGCGGGCGACTGGGCCAAGTACATCGCTGTTGGTCAGCAGTTCAAGGCCAAGGCGCCGGCCGGGGTGTCCTTCACCGACTCCGCCAGCGGTGTCTTCAACGCGGTGGTCTCCAGTCAGGCGCAGCAGTACTCCGACGACCAGGGCAAACTGATCTACGACACCAGCCCGGGTGTGAAGAAGGCGTGGGACCTGGCGGTGGAGTCGGCGCAGCAGGGTCTGAGCGCCAAGCTGCGGCAGTTCGACGACAAGGGCACCTGGAACGCGGCGTTCAAGAACTCGACGTTCGCCACGATCGCCTGCCCCAGCTGGATGACCGGCATCATCAAGGAGCAGGCGGGTCCGGCCAATACGGCGAAGTGGGACATCGCCGCGGCGCCGGAGTCCGGCAACTGGGGCGGTGCGTTCCTGTCCGTGCCCAAGGCGGGCAAGCACACCGCTGAGGCGACCGCGCTGGCCGCCTGGCTGACCGCGCCCGAGCAGCAGGCGAAGGTGTTCGCCAAGAACGGCAACATCCCGTCCACCAAGGCCGGTCTCGACTCGCCGACCGTGACGGACGCGACGAACCCGTACTTCGGCACCGCGCCGATCGGGAAGGTCTACACGGCCATTGCCAAGGGTGTCACCCCGGCGCCGATCGGCCGCTACGACGGCCAGGTGAAGACGTACATCACCGACAACGGGCTGCTCGACATCGAGCAGCACGGCACGTCCAAGGACAAGGCGTGGTCCACCGTGCAGGCGCTGGTCAAGGACAAGATCGACCAGTAGCCGGCGGGGCCGCCCCGCAGTGCCCACTCCTGCCGGGCGGCCCGCCCCACGACGCTGATCCGGCCGTGACCGACCGTCCCGACCGAGACCGACCGACTGACCCGACCGGGAAGGACGCCACTCGTGGCCACCTCCGTCAGGGCGTCGGCCGACGGCAGTCCGCCGCCGGCCCGGCCCGTCCCGGCCCCCGCACCACCGGGCACCCCCGGCCCGCCCGCCGGCCTCTCCTGGCGCTCGCGGCTGTACCGCCTGGATCTGAAGGCGACGCCGTACGCGTACATCGCCCCGTTCTTCGTCTGCTTCGCCGCGTTCGGGCTCTTTCCGCTGATCTACACGGGTTGGCTCTCGTTCCATCAGGTGGAGTTGGGCGGTACCGCGCAGTGGCGCGGGTTCGACAACTACACCCGGTTGTGGGACAGCGAGTTCTTCTGGAACGCGCTGCGCAACACGTTCTCGCTGGGGGTGATCTCCACCGTCCCGCAGCTGCTGATGGCGCTGGGCCTGGCCCATCTCCTGAACTACAAGCTCCGGGCGCGCGGGTTCTTCCGGGTCGCGGTGCTGGCCCCGTACGCGACGTCGATCGCGGCGGCCTCGCTGGTCTTCGTCCAGCTCTTCAACCCCGACTACGGGATGGTCAACCAGCTGCTCGGCCACTTCGGGGTGCACCACATCCAGTGGGAGGCCGACAAGTGGCCGTCCCAGATCGCCATCTCCACGATCGTGACCTGGCGGTGGACGGGGTACAACGCGCTGATCTACCTGGCCGCGATGCAGGCCGTGCCGGGTGATCTGTACGAGGCGGCAGCGCTGGACGGGGCGTCGCGCTGGCGGCAGTTCCTCAGCGTGACCATCCCCTCGATCCGTCCCACGATCCTGTTCACGATCATCGTCTCGACGATCGGGGCGACCCAGCTGTTCGGCGAACCGATGCTGTTCGGCGGCGGGTTGGGCGTCAGCGGCGGATCGGCGCACCAGTACCAGACGCTCAGCCTCTACATGTACGAGAAGGGCTGGCAGAACGGGGCGCTGGGACAGGCGTCGGCCGTCGCGTGGGTGATGCTCCTGATCCTGCTGCTCGTGGGCGCCGTCCAACTGATCATCACGCGGGTCAACCGCAGGAAGCTGGGGGGCTGACCTCATGGCACACGCAGTCGCGGAACGGGCCGCGCACCGGTCAGGGCCCACTCCCGCCCCGCCCAAACGGCGGCGCTTCTCGGCCCGCGCCGGACGGCAGGACCACGCCGGGCCCGTCACGTACGTGGTCCTGGTGGTCGCGGCGCTGGTCTCGCTCTTCCCGCTGTACTGGACCGTGGTCGCGGCCTCCAGCACCGACACCCAGATCGTGCAGCCGCCGACCGAGCTGCTGCCCGGCTCCCATCTGATCGACAACCTGAAGATCGCCTGGGACCAGGTCCACATGGGCCAGGCCCTGATCAACTCCACCATCGTGGCCGGGTTCGTCTCGCTCAGCACGGTGCTGTTCGCCACCCTGGCCGGCTTCGCCTTCGCGAAGCTGCGCTTCCGGGGCCGCAACGGCCTGCTGACCCTGGTGGTGGCGACGATGACGATCCCGCCGCAGCTCAGCGTGATCCCGCTCTACCAGATCATCACCGATCTGGGCTGGGTGGGCCGGCTGCAGTCGGTGATCCTGCCGTCGCTGGTGGCGGCGTTCGGGGTGTTCTTCATGCGGCAGTTCCTGGCCGAGGCGCTGCCCATCGAGCTGATCGAGGCGGCCCGGGTGGACGGGGCACACAGCCTGCGGATCGTGTGGCACGTGGTCTTCCCGATCGCGCGGCCGGCCATGGCGGTGCTGGGGATGCTGGTCTTCGTCCAGTCCTGGAACGACTTCTTCTGGCCGTTCATCGCACTGAACCAACAGAACCCCACCGTGCAGGTGGCGCTGGCCGGGCTCGGTTCCGGTGACCACACCATCGACCACGCGGTGGTGCTGACCGGCGCGCTGATCGCGACCGTGCCGCTGCTGCTGGTCTTCGCGCTGCTCGGCAAACACATCGTGGGCGGCATCACCGCCGGCGCCGTCAAGAGCTGACCTCCCGAAGCCCTACGCCCCCACCTGTCCCGCTCACCTTTTGGGAGTGCCCCCGTATGACCGCTGTCCGATCCGAGACCGAGACCGAGGCCGCACCGGCCGGTCTGCTCCGTTTCCCGCCCGGCTTCGTCTGGGGCGCGGCCACCGCCGCGTACCAGATCGAGGGCGCCGTGGCAGAAGACGGCCGCACCCCCTCCATCTGGGACACCTTCAGCCACACTCCGGGCCGGGTCCACAACGGCGACACCGGCGACATCGCGGCCGACCACTACCACCGGTTCCGCGACGATGTCGCCCTGATGTCCGGCCTCCACCTGGGCGCCTACCGCTTCTCCATCTCCTGGTCGCGGGTCCAGCCCACCGGCCGCGGCCCCGCCGTCCAACGCGGCCTGGACTTCTACCGCGCGCTGGCCGACGAGCTCCTCGACAAGGGCATCACCCCGGTCGCGACCCTCTACCACTGGGATCTGCCGCAGGATCTGGAGGACGTCGGCGGCTGGACGGTGCGCGACACCGCCGAACGCTTCGCCGACTACGCCGCGATCATGGCCGGCGCACTCGGCGACCGCATCCCGTACTGGACCACCCTCAACGAACCCTGGTGCTCCGCCTTCCTCGGCTACGGATCCGGCGTCCACGCCCCCGGCCGCACCGAACCGGACGCCGCGCTGAAGGCGGCCCACCATCTCAATCTCGCCCATGGCCGGGCGATCGGGGTTCTGCGCTCCACACTCCCCGCCACCGCGCGGACCTCGATCACCCTCAACCTCCACCAGGTGCGCCCGCTCGACGGCTCGCCGGCGGCACTGGACGCGGCACGCCGGATCGACGCCGTCGGCAACCGGATCTTCACCGGCCCGATCCTGCACGGCGGGTACCCGGAGGACCTGCTGGACGACACCGCGCACCTCGTCGACTGGCAGACCCTGGTACGGGACGGCGACCTCGCCGAGATCTCCCGCCCCATCGACCTGCTGGGCATCAACTACTACACGCCCACCGTCGTTTCGGGCCCGCAGCCCACCCCCGACGGGACCGAGGCCGCCCGCTTCGACGGCCACGGCGCCAGCGCGCACTCCCCCTGGCCCGGCTCCGAACAGGTCGCCTTCCACCTCCCACCCGGCGAAACCACCGCGATGAGCTGGGCCGTCGACGCCAGCGGACTGTACGACCTGCTGCGCCGCACCGCCCAGGAGAACCCCGGCCTGCCACTGATGGTCACCGAGAACGGCGCCGCCTTCGACGACTACGTCTCCCCCGAAGGCACCGTCAACGACCCACGGCGCATCGACTACCTGCGCGGACACCTCGCAGCCGTACACCGCGCGATGGCCGACGGCGCCGACGTCCGCGGTTACTTCCTGTGGTCACTCATGGACAACTTCGAATGGTCCTACGGCTACAGCAAACGATTCGGCGCCGTCTACGTCGACTACGCCACCCAAAACCGCATCCCGAAATCCAGCGCCCACTGGTACGCCCAGGTCGCGCGCACGGGTGAGATCACGGAGCCTGACGCTCCGTAAGAGACGCGGGGTGGTGCGGGGGTTCGAGGGTGCCGTCGACACCACTTCACGCGGCAGCGGCCCACCGGCGGGAAACCCCGCCGGTGGGCCGCTGCGTCCTGCGGTCGGCCGTGCGATCAGCCGAAGGAGGCGAACGCCTTGGTGAAGGCCAGATCGCCCTGGACGATCGAGCTGCAGCTCGCGTCGGCGAAGTTCTTCGCACCGCCGGGGCACTGCTTGTCACGCGTCGAGGACCACATCGACAGCCAGCCCAGGCCCTTCGACTTGGCGAAGTCCACCAGCTGCGTTGCGTCGTCCACCGTGAAGATCTCGGTGTTGACGTCGTTCACACCGATCATCGGCGTGACCGCCACCGCCTTCCAGGCGGCCGCGTCCGACAGGCCGAGCACGCTCTTCACCTGAGCCTGCGTCGCCGTGGCGCCATCGATCGCGTACTGGCCCATGTCGCCGTTGAACGCGGGCCCGTAGTCCATCGCCATGATGTTGACGGCCGAGATCTTCACGCCGTTCTTCTTGGCGTCGGCCAGCAGGTTGATGCCGTCCTGCGTCAGACCGGTCGGCATCGCGGGGAGGGTGTACGAGACGTCCAGTCCGCTGTGGCTCTTCTGGAGCGCGGCGATGGCCTGCGCGCGGCGGCTGTTGGACGCGGTGTCCGGGAGCGCGCCACCCTCGATGTCGAAGTCGACCTTGGTCAGCTTGAACTGGTCGACGGCCTTGCCGTACGCGGCCGTCAGATCGCCGACCGAGGTGCAGGCCGTGCCCAGTTCGGAGCCCGAGGCCCCGCCGAACGAGACGCGGACATCGCCGCCCGCCGCCCGCAGCGCGCCTATCCGGCCGGCCACCGCGTCGGAGCCGAGGTCCGTCACACCGCCCCACTTGGGGGTGCAGCCGCCGCCGGAGGTGATGAAGGCGAGGTTGTACTGCTTGACGCCGGTGCTCTTCGCGGAGCCGACCATGTCGAAGGCCGGGTACAGCGAGGTGTCGATGTACGGCGAGAAGCCCGCGCCGGCGACCGGGGTGGTGCCGCCGGTCTTGGTGGGGGTGGGGGTCGGCGTGCTGGTCTTCGTGGGGGTCGGCGACGCGGTCTTCGTCGGGGTGGGCGAGGCGGTCGGGCTCGCGGTCACGGTCGGACGGCCGCTGGGGGTGGCGGTCGGGCCGGAGTCCACCGAACACTTGGCGTCGTTGATCAGGCAGTTGACCGGGTCCGCGGCGGTGCCGCCGGACGCCGCCACGAAGCCGACGTCGACCTTCGCGCCGGGCGCCACGGTGGCGTTCCAGCCCTCCGGCTTCACGGTGATGTGCTGGCCGTTCGCGGTGAACCTGCCGTTCCACAGCGAGCTCAGCGTGGTGCCGGCCGGCAGGTCGAACGACAGGGTCCAGCCGGACAACGCCTTGTCCGAGGAGTTCGTGATCTCGTACTGCCCGGTGTAGCCACCGGTCCAGCCGCTCGTCTTGGTGTAGGCGGCGCCGACCGGGGCGGCACTCGCTGACCCGGCCAGCGCGAAGGCGCCTCCCGCCACGACACCCGCGGCGACGAGGCCACCGATCGCTTTGGTCGTGAACCCGGGTCGACGGCGATGCGTGCTGGCCATACCGGCCTGCCTTTCGTGGGGGGCGGGGTGCGGCACGACGCTAGCGCGGGCGGAACGGACAAAAGCCCTGACCACAGCGGGGGTTGGGGTTCTTATGGCGCCCTTAAGGACGGCATCGGAGCGGGTTAAAGGTTCAGACCACTGGCGGTGGACTTCTGTCCCGGTCTGCGACGGCGGCGTGGCACACGGTGACCCCGGCCGGATGCGCCGGAGCCGGGGCGCAGCGCCAGCCAGACCCGGACCTCGGTGCCGCCGAGCACGGAGTGGCCGATGGCGATGTCGCCGCCCGTGGACTCGGCGACCCGCCGCACGATGTCCAGGCCCAGGCCCGTCGAGCCCGGCCCACCGTCGCCCTGACCGCGGCGCAGCGCGGCCGCGGGGTCCCGGATGCCGGTACCGGCGTCGGAGACCAGCACGATCACGGCGTCCTCGCCGTTGTGCACGTCCACGGCGAAGGCGGTGCCCTCCGGGGTGTGCCGGAAGACATTGCCGAGCATCGCGTCGAGCGCGGCGGCCAGCTCACCGCGCGCCACCGGCACCCGGACCGGCCGGTCCACGCCCGCCGTGCGCGCCTCACGCCCCTGGTCCTCCGCGAGGGCGGACCAGAACGCCATCCGTTCACGGATCACCTCGGCGGCGTCGCAGCCGGCCATGACCGGTGCGGTGATCTGCTGTTCGCGCGCGGTACGGATGATCGTGTCGACCTCGCGCTCCAGCTGCGCGACGGCCTCGCGGGTCTGCTCGGCGACGGGCCCGTTCCCGAGCGAGGCGGCGTTGAGCCGGAGCACGGTGAGCGGGGTGCGCAGCCGGTGCGAGAGGTCGGCGGCCAGTTCGCGCTCGTTGGCGAGCAGTTGGACGACCTGGTCGGCCATGGCGTTGAACGCGACCGCGACCGAGCGCAGTTCCGACGGCCCGGCCTCCGAGACCCGTACGCCGAGGTCGCCGCGGCCGAGCGCGTTCGCCGCGTTCGCCAGCCGTCCGGCGGGCCGCACCATCCGGGTGCCGAGCCGGTCGGCGATGGCCACCGAGCCGACGATCAGGCCGATGCCGACCGCCGCCAGCACGATCCAGGCGGTGGCGACACCCCGGGTGACGTCGCTGTCCGGGACGAAGACCTCGACGACCGCGACCGTGCCCGAGCTGACCGCGTTCGGCTGCAGCAGCGCGTACCCGCCGCCGACCGCGACGGTGGAGGCCCGGCCGCGGCTGGACGCGGCGTCCATCGCGGCGGCGGAGGAGCGGTGCCTGCCGATCTCGACCGGGGCGGTGCCGGCGGTGGCCGGCACATGCAGCGCCATCCGGCCGTCCGCGCCCGCCTGGGTGGAGGCGAGCGCCCGTTCCAGCTGGACGCGGTCGGTGGTGATGGCCAGCGCGGGACCGATCGCGGCGGCCTGCCGTTCGGCGTTGGAGAAGGCCCGGTCGCGGGCCAGTTCCTTGACCACCAGGCCCAGCGGTACGGCGAACGCGACGACGACCATCGCGGTCACCGCCAGGCACACCTTGACGAGCAGCCATCTCATGCCGGTGGCTCCAGCTTCACCCCGACGCCGCGCAGCGTGTGCAGATACCGCGGCCGGGCGGCCGTTTCGCCCAGTTTGCGACGGAGCCAGGACAGATGGACGTCGATGGTCTGGTCGTCGCCGTAGGACTGCTGCCACACCTCGGCGAGCAGTTCCTTGCGGGCCACGACGACACCGGGGCGCGACGCGAGAAAGGCCAGCAGGTCGAACTCGCGGCGGGTCAGGTCCAGCGTCACCCCGTCGAGCTCCGCCTGCCGCCTGCGCACATCGATCCGCAGCCCGCCGACCGCGAGCCGCGCGGTCTCGTCGGGCGCGGCCTCCCGGCCGCGCGCCCGGCGCAGCACGGCGGCCATCCGGGCGGACAGATGCTCGACCGAGAACGGCTTGACGAGATAGTCGTCGGCGCCCGCGTTGAGCAGCCTGACCACCTCCGCCTCGTCGTCACGGGCGGTGGCGATGATCACCGGGACATCGGTGATCCCGCGCAGCATCTTCAGCGCCTCCGACCCGTCCAGATCCGGGAGGCCGAGATCGAGGATCACGACATCGAAACCGACCTGCGCCACCTCGCGCAGCGCCTCAAGAGCCGTGCCCACACTGCGTACGGTGTGGGCCGCCTCGGTGAGGTGCCGGATGAGGGCGGAGCGCACGAACTGGTCGTCCTCGACCACGAGCACACTTGCCATGGCCCGCACGGTAGCCCATCCGGGGGACCCGGTACCCCTCCGTCCGTTTACCGCCCTCCGCGCCCGGACCTGCCGCGCGTACGGCAGGATGTGCCGATGCAACGAGGATTGCTTCACGCCGGGGCCTGGACGCTCGCGACCACAGCCGCGGTGACGATGTCGTGGTTCGGAGTGCACTCCGTGCTCGCCGGTACCGCCTACGATCCACCGCGCGCGCTCCCGGTCTCCGATGCCGTCGCCGGCTCCTCGGCGCGGCCGGTGGCCTCCTCCACGCACCGGCCGAAGCCGGTGCCTTCCACGACGTCCCCCGCACCGACCGTGCCGCCCACCACCAAGCCCGCGACGAAGGCGCCGTCCCCGCCGCCGGAGAAGCCCCCGGGCACCTCGCACGACGCCTCCACCAGCAACACCACCGGCAATGTGCACGCCTACAAGGTCACCGGCGGCCGCGTCGTGCTCGACCTCGGGCCGGCCTCGGCCACCCTCGTCTCGGCCACCCCCGACGAGGGCTGGGAGATGAAGGTCTGGAAGCTGGACGAATGGATCCGGGTGGACTTCACCAGCGGAACCACCACCTCGTCGGTCTTCTGCACCTGGAACGGCCACCCGCCCGTGGTGGAGATGTACAAGAATTAGGGCCTGTCGTCCGGATCTCCGGTTCAGCGGAAGACCGACTCCGGCGGGGCCGGGGACGGGGCGGCCGTCGCGTCGGTGACCGGGGCCGCGCCGCCGGCGAAGTCGGCCAGCGGGCGGCCGTGTTCGACGCGGCCGGGGTGCGGGTCGGAGGCGACCCGCCGGGTCAGCTCGGCGAGCGGCAGCTCGACGTCGGCGGCGAGCAGGATGGCGTTGCCGAAACGGCGGCCGCGCAGCACCGCCGGGTCGGCGGACACACAGACCTCGGCGAACGCCGACCGCGCGGTGGCGATCTGGGCGCGCAGGAAGCCGAGGGCGCCGCCGTCGGCGAGGTTGGCCGCGTAGAAACCGCCGGGCCGCAGCGCGCGCCTGACCTCGTGCAGGAATTCGGCGCTGGTCAGATGCGCGGGAGTGCGGGCGCCGCCGAAGACATCGGCGATGACCAGGTCGGCCCAGCCGTCCGGGACCTTCCCCAGCCCCGCCCGGGCGTCCCCGCCCCGCACCTTGATCCGCCAGGTCCGGTCCCACGGCAGTTCACGGCGGACCAGCTCGACGAGCGGACCGTCGATCTCGACGGCCTGCTGGGTGGAGCGCGGCCGGGTCGCGGCGGTGTACCGGGCCAGGGTGAGCGCGCCGCCGCCCAGGTGCAGCACCTGCAGCGGGCGCCCCGGGGGCGCGACCAGGTCGATGATGTGGCCGAGCCTGCGCTGGTACGAGAAGTCCAGGTACGACGGGTCGTCGAGGTCGACGTGCGACTGCGGTGCGCCGTCGATGAGCAGCGTCCAGCCGTGCGGCCGCTCCCGGTCCGGGACCAGCTCGGCCTGCCCCCCGTCGACCACGGCGCCGACCGCTTCGCGGGCCTGCGCCCTTCCGCCCTGCTTCTTACCTGCCACCCGACCAGTATCGGCCAGCGAGCAGCCGGCGTCAGACGCCGCCGGCCAGCCTGATCGTGCGGGCCGCCTCACCGAGCGCCGCCCGCAGGACGGCCGGGTCGGTGGCGGTGATCCGGCCGGGCCCGCTGTCCGGCGGCACCAGCCAGCCGGAACCGGCCTCCGACGGCTCCGCGCCGATCGAGAAGCCGCGGCCGTTGCTCCGCGTACAGGAACTGCCGGGCAGGTCCCAGCCGTCCGCGGTGCCCTGCGGCACCAGGAACCCGATGCCGTCCCCCGCGTCGTCGTGCAGCACCGGCCCGACGCCGGTCCGCAGCCGCAGGATGTCGACGGCCTCCAGGCCCTGCTGGGTCGGGACGGTGACGAGATCGCACGGCGGCGTCGCCGGCGGCATCTCGCTCCGTTCCGGGCTCGGTTCGTGCCGATCGGTGTCCAACAAGGGGAACCCTCCTCGCGGGCGGACGCAGCACCGCCCTTACGAGGAGTACAACGCGCCTCCCTGTCAACAGCTACGCCCCGCTAACGCCGCAAGGGGTGGCATTTCATGGCGGATCACGGGTGAGATATCCGTTTTGTAGGCAAACCCTCGGTATCTGCCCCGTCACAGCGGGTACCGTCGTCGCGCCGTCCGCACCAGGAGTCCGCCATGGCTTCACCGTCCTCAAGCCCCGATCCAGCCCGAACCGCCACCATGGCCAACGCGGCCTTCCGGCAGTTGCGCGGAGACCGTTCCCCCAACGAGTTCGCTGCGGCGGTACGCCGTTCCGCCCGCGAGATCGGCGAGCAGGTCAGCTGCGACGCCCGGTACATCGGGCGGGTGGAGGCCGGGGAGATCCGGTGCCCCAACTACGCCTACGAGCGGGTGTTCCGCCATATGTTCCCCGGCCGCTCGCTGGGCGACCTGGGCTTCGCCCCGCGCGAAGCGGTACGGGGCAGACGCGGCGGCGCGCCACCGCTGGATACGTACGAATTCGAGTTCGAGGAGAGCGACGTGCTGCGTCGCGTGTTCATGACCGGCGGCCCCGCCGTCATCGCGACCGCCCTGGTGTCCGGCTCCGCCGTGCACCCACCCGCCGGCCGGGTCGGCGTCGGCGAGGTCCACGCCGTCGAGGAAGCCGTGCGGCACATCCGGCTGCACGACGACCGGCACGGCGCGGACGGCCTGTACGAACAGGCGGGCCAGGCCCTGCGCACCGCCTACCGACTGCTCGACGAGGGCGCCTACAGCCAGTCCGTGGCCGACGGGTTGTACGCCGGAGCGGGTGAACTCGCCGTCTCCGTCGGATGGCTGGCCCACGACTCCGGCCGCTTCACCGACGCCCGCTCCTACTACGCCGAGGCGCTCGCCACGGCCCGCGTGTCGGGCGACGCCGCCCTGGAGGCCCACGCGTTCTGCAACACCGCCTTCCTCGCCCGCGACGCGGGCCGGCCGCACGAGGCCGTCCGGGCCGCGCAGGCCGCCCAGGCCGCCGCCCGGCGCCTCGCCTCACCGCGGCTGCTCTCCCTGCTCGCGCTGCGCGAAGCGGGCGGCCGCGCTGGACTCGGCGACCGCTCCGGATGCGAACGCGCGCTGTCCCGCGCCCAGTCACTCTTCGGGCGCGGCCCGTCCGACGCCGACCCGCAGTGGATGACGTTCTTCGGCGAGGCCGAACTCGCGGGCCTGGAGGCCCAGTCCTGGTCCGCGCTCGGCGACCACCGCCGCGCCGCGGACTCCGCCCGCCGCGCGGTCAGCCTCCAGGACCCGCACTTCACCCGCAACATCGCCCTCTACGGCGCCGAGTTGTCCGCAAACCTGGCCGCCGGCGACCGCCCCGACGAGGCCGCCGCCGCGGGCTCCCGCGTCCTCGACCTCCTCGGCCGCGTCCAGTCCTCCCGCGTACGAGCCCTCCTGGACACCACAGCCACCCGCCTCCGACCCCACCACCGGACGACGGCGGTAGCCGACTTCCTGAACCGCCAGCGCTGACCGCCTCCGGCGGAGGTTCCAGGACCCACCTGCGGTGGGAGTGCGGGTACGTCAGTGCCTGCGGCGGGGCAGTTCCCACGTCACCCGAGGTGCCCCGTGTCGTTCCAGCGTTCCACCGCCGGGTCCCCGTACGCCCACCCCAGAATCGACAGCGACGCCGGATCCAGCCGGATGGAAGCCCCGAACGACGGGTCCAACCCCAACCACCTCGCTCCCAGCGTCCGCAAGAAGTGCCCGTGGGCGAAGACGAGCACATCCCGCTCCGCCGACCGCGCCCACGCCACCACCTCGTCCGCCCGCTCCGCGACCTCCGCGAGGGACTCGCCGCCCACCACCCCGTCCCGCCAGATGTTCCACTCGGGCCGGCCCGCCGCGCGCTCGCGCTCGGCGATCTCGTCGGGGACGAGCCCTTCGTAGGCGCCGTAGTCCCACTCCATGAGGGCGTCCCACGGCTTGGCGCGGTCGCCGAAGCCGGTGAGTTCGCAGGTCTCGCTCGCGCGGACGAGGGGGCTGGTGCGGACCTCGAGGCCGGGGAGTCCGTCCCAGGGGGCGCCGTGCAGCCGTTCGGCGAGGAGCCGGGCGGTGCGGCGGCCCTCGTCGGTGAGGGGGATGTCGGTGCGGCCGGTGTGGCGGCCGGAGAGGGACCACTCCGTCTGGCCGTGACGGACCAGAAGGATGCGCGGAGCCATGCGGAGGGACCTTTCACTACGTAATGGAGATCACTCCATCATCGCGCACTCCGGGCGCCCGGCCCGATGAGGCCGGTCAGCAGTCCGTCGAGGCCGAGCTCGTACTGGGCCATGCCCGCGTCCTGCGCGATGGCGAGCTCGGGGACGAGCTCGGTGAGCGCGGGGTAGCGGTCGGCGGGGAGGTCGGCGAGCCGGGCGCGTACCCGGTCGCGCAGACCGTCCTCGCACAGGGCGCGGTCCCGGCGGACGTTCCACAGCGCGGAGCCGACCGTGTACTGCATGAGGGCGACGTGGGCGCGCGCGGCGTCGACCCGGTCGAGGCCGGCGGCGCGCAGCAGGCCCAGCATCCGGTCGATGACGGCGATGGCCTCGTCGCCGCGCATGGGCCGGGTGGTCAGCAGCTGCAGGGCCGACGGGTGCTCCGCGAAGAGCCGGAAGACACTGCGGCATACTTCACGCAGTTGCTCGCGGGCGTCCACGACGCCTGCGGCCTCGCCCACGGCGGGCAGCTCGACCTCGCTGAGCAGCCGCTGGGCGACGGCGTCGCTGATCTCTTCCTTGCTGCGGAAGTGCGAGTAGACGGCCATCGTGCCGACGCCGAGCTGCGCGGCGAGGGCGCGCATGGTGAACGCCTCGGCGCCGTCACGGTCGAGCAGGACGACCGCTGCGTCAAGGATTCTGTCCGGATTGAGCGTGTTGCGCGGAGCGCGGCGCCGGGGGGCGCGGGCCGACTGGGTGACGGTCATGCCATTCTCTAACTTCTCGCGGAGAGCAACCTGGGAGGGCGCCCCGGGCGTCTTCCCGCACGCATACCCGACCAAGAGATGTTGAACACGGAACGAACGCAGTGTGGCCGGGAATTTCCGGGGCGATGTGCGGGCTGTCTAGCGTACGACGTACGGTAGAGCCTACGACATGGTCCGCAACGAGCCACATCCGCAGAACGGGGAGAACGGCCGCATGACGATCACCGCCACAGCGCCTCGCGCCTCGGCCTACCGGGGCCGGCTGCGCTGGTGGACCGAGCTGCCGCTCATCGCCGTCGTGTACGCCCTCTACTCGTGCGGCCGCCTGCTGGTCCGCGGCGACGTGGACAACGCCGTCGAGAGCGGGATCGACATCCTGCATCTCGAAGAGCTGATGCGGATCGATCCGGAGCGCTGGCTCAACGGCATCTGTACGAAGTACGCCGCGATCGGCGTCCCCGCGGACTTCGCGTACGCCTCGCTGCACTATCTCGTGACGCCCGTGATCCTGGTGTGGCTGTGGCGGCGGCGGCCCACCCACTACCGCGCGGCCCGCACATGGCTGATGCTCTCCACCCTGATCGGGCTGATCGGCTTCACCCTCATGCCCACGGCGCCGCCCCGGCTGCTGGACTCCAGCCACGGCTTCATCGACACCATGGCGCAGTACGGCTCCTACGGCTGGTGGGGCCAGGACGCCAGCGCCCCGCGCGGCCTCGGCGGGCTGACCAACCAGTACGCGGCGATGCCGAGCCTGCACGTCGGCTGGTCGCTGTGGTGCGGGATCATGCTGTGGCGCTACGGGCGGACCCCACTGGTGCGCGCGCTGGGCATCCTGTACCCGCTGATCACCACGTTCGTGGTGATGGGCACCGCCAACCACTACCTGCTGGACGCGGTCGCCGGTGCGGCCGTCATGGGCATCGGCTACCTGCTGGCCCCGCGGGTCCTGCTCGCCGTCGACGCGCTGCGCGCCCGGTGGGCCGTCCGGTCCGGTGCCACCACCTCCGCGGAGGGCCACAGCCCGGTCGTGGCGGCCTCCGCGTCCGCTGCCGGCTCCGGGACGACGGCCCCGGCCTCGGCGGCTCCCAGAACGGCGCCGCACGGCCCCGTCCCCAGCGGCGTCGCGACCCCGCGGACGGGATCTCACGACGAGCACCGGGACGAGCACAGATCGGATCCCTCGGGCAGGTCTTCCGTGGGTCAGGGCCGAATGTCGTAGCCGGGTGCGAGACTTCCGCGGGTGAGCACTACGCACTATCTGCGGGAGCGGCTGGCCGAGTTGCGCGGACCGGCCACATCACCACGTCCGCTCGACGCGCGGGCCCTCGCGGCCCTGGCCGCGAACCCCGGCTGCCGCCGCCGGGCCCTGCTCGACGCCGCCGGGATCGACAAGGGCGCGGTCGCGCAGGTGCTGGGCGCGCCCGCCCCGTTCGGGCAGTCCCAGTTCGCCTTCGCCCGCGGCCATGCCTTCGAGGCCCGGGTCAAGGCGGAGGAGTGCGCCGAGCTGCTGCGGCTGCTGGGCGCCCCAGAGGACAGCGGCGCGCTGCTGCCGGACCTGTCGGCCGCCGGCCCCGAGGGCCGTACCGCCAGGACCCGGCTGGCCCTGGCGGAGGCGACCTCCGCCGGCCGCTGGACGCTGCTGGACCACCCACTGCTGGCGCTCGACGTCGCGGGCTCCGCCGCCTACCTGGAGCCGGACGCGGTGGTCGTCGCGCCGGACGGCTCCTGGACGGTCGTCGAGGTCAAGTCCTTCCCGATCCTGGACGGCAGCGCGGACCCGGTGAAGGTGGGCGCCGCCGCCCGCCAGGCCGCGGTGTACGTGCTGGCGCTGGAGCGGCTGGCCGGGCTGCTGGAGGAGACCGCAGGTCCCGTGCGGGTGTCGCACGATGTGCTGCTGGTGTGCCCCAAGGACTTCTCGAACCTGCCGACGGCCCAGTTCGTCGATGTGCGCAAACAGCTGTCGGTGACCCGGCGGCAGCTGACCCGGCTGACCCGTATCGAGGAGATCGCCGCCGAACTGCCGGACGGCACCACGTTCGACCTGCGCTGGTCCGAGGACGGCCGCACCCCGACCCGGCCGGCCCCCGAACTGGCCGCCGCCGTCGAGGCGGTCCCGGCCGCGTACTCCCCCGAGTGCCTGGCCGCCTGCGAGCTGTCCTTCCACTGCCGTGACCGCTCCCGTGCCTGCGGCTCCGTCGAGTCCCTGGGCCGCGGCCTGCGCGGCGAACTGGGCACCCTCACCACGGTCGAGGCCGTGCTGTCCGCCGCCCTCGGCACGGACGCCGCCGGCGCCGAGACGGCGGACCCCGCCGTCGCCGCGCTGCGCCGCGCCGCGGTGCTGCGCGCCGAGGCGCTCACCGCTGGGGGTGCCTCATGTCACTGATCGGGACCCTGGCGCGGGCCGAGGCCGTGGTCGCGGGCCGGGCGCAGCCGGTGGCGACGGTCCGGCACCGGTACCTGTCGCAGCATCCGCTGGTGTTCGTGCCGCTGACGACGGCGGGCGAGGTCGGCGCACCGCTGGGCGCGCTGGTGGGCCGCGACCGGGAGGCACCGAGCCTGCTGGTGGTGACGCAGCCGCGTGACCGGGACCTGCGGTTCGACTTCCTCGCGGCGCTGGCGACCACGGTCATCGCGCACATGGACCGGTACGCGAACGACGTGGAGACCGAACCGGCGACGCGGAACCGCGAGGAGTCCGAGGTCTGCGCGGACGCCCCGCAGATCATCGTGCCGAACGCGGCGGCGGCGGACTACGTCCGGCTGCTCGGCCGCTCCACCCGGTTCCGCCGCACGGCGGAGGAGAATCCGGACGAGCTCTATCCCGTCCCGTCGCGGGTGCCGCTGTCCGGCCGCTGGCTGACGCACTACGGGGAGCGCGCTCGCACCCCCGGCGCCTCGCTGCTGCTGTCGATGACGGAGCTGCTGTCGCGGCACTGGGCGACGGGCCAGAGCAATCTGGAGGACCAGCACCTGGGCGCGCTGCTCGGCTGGATCGACCCTCCCGAGGGCATGACCGGCGCGGACGCGGCCCGCCGCGCGGAGACCGGACGCGGACCGGACGGCCTGCTGCTGAGCCCGCCCGCCGGCCCGGCGACCGACCCCGCCTTCGACAACACCGTGCTGGCCCCCGCGATGTCCCGCTTCGACGTGGCCCGGGCGGCGGCGCGGGCGGCCGGCGAGGAGCGGTCCGCCGCGACGTCCGTCGCCGAGGCCGAGGTGCGGGCGCTCGTCGAGAGCCAGTTGCGGCCTACCTGGGACGATGTGTGGCGCGGGCTCGACCTGCTGCGGGCGCTGCCCGAGGGCGGGCATGTCGAGGAGCGCTGGAAGCGGGACCGCTGGTCCTACACCGGTCACCGGGACCGGGTGCGGGCCGGTGAGCCGCCGCAGCCGAAGCGCGACGACGCCATCGCGGCCGCGCAGAAGCTGATGGGCCGCGAGACGGCCCAGGTGCGGCTGGAGGCGCAGGAGGCGCTGGACGATCCGCTGGTGATGGCCGGGCGGCGGCTGTCCGGCGAGGCGTTCGCGGGCGAGGTCACCGACGTGGTGATGGCGTACAGCGAGGCGAAGGTGCCGCGCCCGCGCCCGCTGGTAACCGTCGCGACCGCCGACGTACCGCATTTCGACGCCGACGCGAAGCTCTACCGCGCGCTTCCCGGGGGGAAGACCCAGGAGGCGCGGTTCGTCGAGTGGCCCGCGCCCGGTGAGGTCACGGTGCGACTGCTGAACGGCATGGGCCGGGGCAAGGTCCCGGACGAGGGTTCGGTGCCCGCGGCCGGCGACCGCGTGTGCTGGACCCTGTTCGAGCACGCGCCGCGCGGCGGACCGGAGTTGCCCGACCCCGAGGACACCCCGTGGACGCACGGCGGCCCGCCGGAGACCGCCGCCGCGCCGGCCGCCCCCGCACCCGATCCCGTCACCGTGGAGGACTTCCTGTGAGCCGCACGACGGAGGACTCTCCGCCCCACGGCACGGCCCGCCCCGCCCCGCGCGACCCCGCCGCCGAGGCGGCGGCGGTCACCGAGGCGATCCTGCGCGACACGCTGCACGGCTCGTCGCGCGGTGTCGTCGTCGACTCCCCGCCGGGCGCGGGCAAGTCGACGCTCGTGGTGCGCGCCGCCCGGGAACTGGCCGCGGCGGGCGAGTCGTTGATGGTGGTGGCGCAGACGAACGCGCAGGTGGACGATCTCGCGGACCGGCTCGCGACCGCCGATCCGGGGCTCGCGATCGGCCGGCTGCACGGCAGCGAGTCACCGCCCGATCCGCTGCTCGACCGGCATCCGTCGATCGTGAAGTCCGCGAAGGTCGCCGATCTCGCCCAGCAGAAGGTGGTGATCGCCACCTCCGCGAAGTGGGCGTACGTCAAGACCACCGATCTGACATCGCCCTGGCGGCACGCGATCGTCGACGAGGCGTACCAGATGCGCTCGGACGCGCTGCTGCAGGTCGCCGGGCTCTTCGAGCGGGCGCTGTTCGTCGGCGACCCGGGGCAGCTGGACCCGTTCAGCGTGGTGGGCGCCGACCAGTGGGCGGGGCTGAGCTACGACCCGTCGGCGAGCGCGGTGGTGACGCTGCTGGCGCACAATCCGGGGCTCCCGCAGCACCGGCTGCCGGTGTCGTGGCGGCTGCCGGCATCCGCGGCGCCGCTGGTGTCGCGGGCGTTCTACCCGTACACGCCGTTCCGCAGCGGCACCGGGCCCGGCGTCCGGCGGCTGTCGTTCGGGGTGCCCTCGCAGGGCACCGGGCCCGACGAGGTGCTGGACGAGGCGGCCGCGTCGGGCTGGGGGCTGCTGGAGCTGCCGGCCCGGCACACTCCCCGGACGGATCCGGAGGCGGTGCACGCGGTGGCCCAGGTGGTGCGGCGGCTGCTGGACCGGGGCGGGGTGACGTTCAGCGAGCGCTCGCAGGAGCCGGCGCCGCTGACCGCGGACCGGATCGCCGTGGGCACGGCGCACCGCGACCAGGCGGCGGCGGTGCGGTCGGCGCTCACCGCGCTGGGCGTGACCGGTGTCGCCGTGGACACGGCGAACCGGCTGCAGGGCCGGGAGTTCGACGTGACGGTCTTCCTGCACCCGCTGTCCGGCCGCCCGGACGCGACGGCGTTCCATCTGGAGACGGGCCGGCTCTGCGTACTCGCCTCCCGGCACCGGCACGCCTGCATCGTGGTGTGCCGGGCGGGCGTGGCCCGGCTGCTGGACGAGCACCCGTCGACGGAACCGGTGCAGCTGGGCGTGACGGTGAAGTTCCCGGACGGCTGGGAGGCCAACCACGCCGTCCTGGCGCACCTGGACGAGCACCGGGTCCCGTACCGGACATAGCCCGGTGCGGAACGGTGCGGCAGGGGTGCGGACGGGTACGGAACCGCACTTCAGGCGGCACTTCGGACGGCCCGGAGGCCCACTTGCGCGGGCGCGGGACAATGGAACGCGCGAATCCCTTGGAGGTAGGTACATGTCCGAGCCGCAGTCGGCTCACGACCGGCGCGACGCTGTCCCGCCGGCTCCCGCACGGCGCCTGCGCCCGGCGGAGCTCCTCTTCGAGCCCGCCCAGGCCCTCGCCGACGAGGAGCACTTCTTCGACCTGGAGTCGCTCGACGATCCCCGGCAGTTGCTGGCGCGCTCCACGGAGCTGGCGCTGGCCTTCCGCGCGGCCGCCGACCGGGCGACGGAGTACCAGGCGATAGCCGCGGCCCAGCTGGCGGATCCCCGGCGCTTCGACCGGCTGACGTATGCCGCGATCGCGGAGCAGTCCGGCTGGACCGAGGACTACGCGAAGAAGATGGTCGAGTTCGGGACACGCCTGCAGGAGCGGTGACCGAAACGAATGCCTTGCGCGGGTGATTGTGTCAAGCGACCACGGCCCATTGGCATATGCAGGATGCGCAAGGTACCGGACGACCGGTGTTCCTGTCCCGTATTCGTCCGATTCACATCGACGCAGCGCGAGCGGCCGGTACCTCTAGGTGTATGAGCGAATGGCAGTGGGAGACCTGGAGGCACCCGGACATCACTGTGGCCGGCGACCCGACGGACCCTGAACGGCAGTCGCACACCGCGTACGTCACCCCGGCGGGAGCCGCCTGGCTCGCCTCCGCCAGCGCCTTCCCGCGCAGCGTCCAGGCGCTGTGGAGCGCCCGCCCGACCGCGCCCAGCGTGCTGCCGTGCGGCACCGTCTTCGACGTGGTGAACCTCCCCGCGCTCTTCGGCCGCCGGGTGCTCGAGCAGTTATGGGCCGCCGGTCCCGGAAGCGGGCCGGTCGCCGTGCACCGCGGCCGGGTGCTGCTGCTGGTCGCCCCCGGGTCCGCCCAGCGGCTGCCGTCGCTGCTGGGCTGGGAGGAGTGGAGCCGCTCGGTGCCGCCGCTGATGTGCCACGGCCTGGGCGACGCGGTGACCGTGCCGCCGCTGTACGGCGACGAGACCGGCCTGGACACCGAGGGCGGATCGTCGCGCTGGGTGGTGGCCCCCGACACCCGTCATCCCTGGCTCCCCGGCCCCGACGTGCTGCTGTGGGCCTGCATCCGCGCGGCCCGCGCCGCCGCCCGTACGACCGCTCCCGCAGTGGCTCCCTCGGCCTCCCCGGCCTGAACGGGATATCGATTTTCACTCCGCCGGAAGCGGATGCTAATGTCTGTCTCGCAGCACGCGCCGCTAGCTCAGTTGGTTAGAGCAGCTGACTCTTAATCAGCGGGTCCGGGGTTCGAGTCCCTGGCGGCGCACCTACGGGAAACCGTTGACCTGGGCGTTCCTCCTTCGGGAGGGGCGCCTTTCGTCATGTACGGGGCCAGCACCGAGCCGGCACGGGAGCAGTGCGAGAGCGGTACGGGAGCGGCCCGGCGCGGTAACAAGGCCAGGGAGAGACCGTCTCCAGGAGGCCCCGCATGCCGCTGCCGCACTACCGTCCCCCGGACGCGCCCGACGGCGCGCGCGAGGACGCGTGGCGTCCGCCGCCGCGCCGCGTCGGCCGGATGGCGGCGGGCATCCTCGCGGTCACGGTGGTGACCGGCGCCTGGCTGCTGCGCGACGGCACGCAGGAGCGGGAACCGCCGCTGCCCACCCCGGCCGAGGCGGTCTCCGCGGCCGGGCGGAACCCGGCCGCCGGCGGACAGACGGAGGTCGCACTGCCGCCGCGCGCGGCCCCGATGACCGCCGCCGCCCCCGAACGGATCCGCGTCCCGGTCATCGGGGTCGACGCGCCCCTCATGCGGCTCGGGCTCGACACCACCGGCCATCTGCAGACCCCACCGGAGTCCGAGCGCGGGCTGGCCGGCTGGTACGCGGGCGGGGCCGCGCCCGGCGCCGCGGGCGCCGCCGTGCTGGCCGGGCATGTGGACACCCGCGAGGGCCCCGCGGTCTTCTACGAGCTGGGCGGGCTGCACAAGGGCGACCGGATCGAGATCGACCGCGCGGACCGCCGTACCGCCGTGTTCACGGTCTACGGCATCGAGGTCTACGAGAAGCAGGACTTCCCCACCGACCGGGTCTACGGCGCGACACCGGACGCCGAACTGCGCGTGATCACCTGCGGCGGAGTGTTCAGCAAGGCGGCGGGATACCTGGGCAACGTCGTGGTCTACGCCCGGCTCACCGGCTCCACCGAACCGTCCTGACGCACCGTCCCGGCAGAGTCCCGACGGAGTCCCGACGGACCCGCCGACCGGCCCACCCGGCGCACCCGCCTGACGCACCGGCACCCCCGTTGCCCCCACCCCTTCCACCGGCGCGCCCACCCCCGGAACGGCCGGTTGGCCGAACCGGGGGCACACCACTGGCAGGTGAATGCAGTATGTCCTAGTTTAGGTATTTCTGATGTCATTCATGAATCTGCGCGTCACCGGGGAGGTCCCTGTGCGACAGCCGCTGGCCATGAGCGGGCCGATGGACTGGCCGCTGACCAACGGTGCCGTGCCCTGGATCGTGCTCGTGATCGGCCTGCTGTCGCTCGGCTGGCTGCTCGTGGTCCGCCAGCGTTCCTGGTGGACCCTCACCGTCCCGCTGATCGCCCTCGGCACCGCCGTCGCGGTGTTCGTCGTGCAGTACGTGGAGGACAACTCCTGGCGGCTGATCGCCGATGAGCTGCCGATCGGCGTCCTGGTGTGGATCGGGGTCGGGGTGTTCGGCGTCGCCCTGGCCGTGGCCCGCTGTTTCTACATCCCGCACTGGCGGGTCAGGCCGGCCGCGCTGCTGGCGGGCCTGCTCGTCCTGCTCGCCGCGTGCTCCCAAGTGAACGTGTTCTACGACCAGTACCCCCGGCTCCGTACCCTGGTGACCGCGCTGACCCGGGAGAGCACCGACCTCAGGACGGCCAGCGGCGGCGGCAAGGAGAACACCACCGTCCGCACCCCGGAGGGCGGCACGCTCGAATCGGTGTGGAAACCGCCGGCGGACATGCCCGACAAGGGATCGCTGTCGAAGGTGCGGATCCCCGGCACCGTCTCCGGCTTCGACGCGCGCGACGCCTGGGTCTATCTGCCGCCCGCCTACCGGACCAACCCGCGCGCACTGCTCCCCGTCATCGTCCTGATGCCCGGTCAGCCCGGATCGCCGCAGGACTGGCTCGACTCCGGGCAGCTGGCCGAGACCATGGACGCGTACGCCGCCGAGCACCACGGGCTGGCGCCGGTCGCGGTCTCCGTCGACACCCTGCACTCGCCGCTGAACAACACCATCTGCGTGGACTCCGAACGCGGCAAGGTGCACACCTATCTCACCCAGGACGTACCGGCGTGGATCAGGGCCAACCTCCAGGTCGCGGCCGCGCCCGGGTCCTGGGCGGCGGGCGGCTATTCGCTCGGCGGCACCTGCTCGCTGCAGCTGGCCGTCACCGCCCCGGAACTCTTCGGGTCGTTCGTCGACATCTCGGGGCAGCGCGAACCGACCCTGGGCGGCCACCAGCACACCGTCGACGAGCTGTTCGGCGGCAGCTCGGCCGCGTACGACGCCATCAGCCCGCTGAAGATCATGCGGACGAAGTCCTTCCCCGGCACCAACGGCCTGTTCATCGTCGGCTCCTCCGACGGCACCTACCGGCCGCAGCAGCGGGACGCGTACGCGGCGGCCCGCAAGGCCGGGATGAACGTCACCTACAAGGAGCTGCCCGGCGGCCACAGCTGGGCGGTCTGGCGGCCCGCCCTCGGCGTGGGGCTGGCCTGGCTCGGCGGCGTCACCCATCTGACCTCCCCATCCAGCGGCTGACGGGACTGCACCGATGACCGAAACGCAGGCGCAGGCGCGGGAACTCCCCGACGGCCCGGAGCCGACCGGGCCCAGTACGCCGAAGCCACCCGGCCGGTGGCGGTCCTGGGCGGCCAACATCCGGCGCGGCGCCGGGCAACTGCGGCACGCACCCGTCACCGTGACCCTGATCGCCGCCCTGTGGATCACCGGCGCGGCCACCGGATCGCTGCGCAGGGGTCCGGACGACCAGCTGTTCGACGCCATCGGCGTCGGCTGGGAGACCCTCGCCGAGGGCCACTGGTGGACCCCGCTCAGCTCCGGCCTGTGGTGCTCCAGCCTCGACATGTATCTGATCAGCACCGTGGCACTCGCCGTGCTCGGCACCCTGGCGGAGCGCCGGATGGGCTCCGCGCGCACCGTGCTGGCGCTGGTGGCCGCCCAGGTGGCCGGCACCCTGCTCGGGGTGGGCCTGGCCAAGCTCGGCGACCTGGCCGGCGACGACTGGCTCGAACTGCTCTCCCTGCAGGCGGCGGTCGGCCCCACGGTCGCCGTCGCGGGGGTGGCCTTCACGGTGAGCGGGACGATGACGGCGCTGTGGCGGCGCCGGGTGCGCCTGCTGCTGGCCGCGGTCGTGCTGGTCCTCGCGCTGTACCTGGGCACCCTGCTGGACGTCCTGCAGGTCACCGGCGGGGTGATCGGCCTGGCCGTCGGAGCGGTGTTCTGGCACCGGCTGCCGCACCGGCCGACCGGTGCGTCGCACTCCGAAACCCGGGTGCTGGTCGGGCTGTTCGTCGCCGCCGCCGCGATCGGCCCGGCGCTGACGATGCTCTCGCCCGACGCGCTCGGCCCGCTGGCCACCTTCCGCGATCTGCTCGTCACCTCGCACCCCGACGCCCAGGCCGTCCAGGACGCCTGCGCCGAATCGGTGCGGGCCTGCCATCAGATCCACGCCGAGGAGCACTTCTACGACTCCCCCGCGATCCTGATGACGGTCATGCCCGCACTGCTGCTGCTCGTCCTCGCCGAAGGACTGCGGCGCGGCCGGCGGCTGGCCTGGATCCTCGCCATCATCGTCAACCTGGCGCTGATGGCGATCGTTCTCTACGAGATGGTGGACTTCCTCGGCTCGCTGGACCTCAGCACCCCGGAGGGCCGGGACGACCGGAGCTGGCTGATCCGCGCCTGCATCGAGCAGCTCCTGCTGCCCGCCGCCTCGATCGTCCTGCTGGTCGTCACCAGGAGCCGCTTCCAACTGCGATTGCCGCGCACCTCGGTCCGCAGGATCGCACTGGCCGTCGGCGGCAGCGTGCTGGCCGTCGCGGCCGTCTACGTGGGCACCGCCTACGCGATCCGCGAGCAGTTCTACCCCGTCGCCACCGTCTCCTTCCTGTGCCAGGGGCTCGTCTCCGTCTTCCTGCCGCCCATCTACAGCGACCTCGCCGACCAGGGGCCCATCCCGGTGGGCTCGGGCGCCCACTGGCTGTACGAGTACTGCGGTCTGGTGCCCTGGCTGGTCGCGCTCATCTCCCTGCTGGTGGTCTTCCGCAGCAACCGGCTGCGGGCCTCCGACGAGCAGGCCCGGCGGGCCCGTTCGATCCTCACCGAGCACGGCGGCTCGACGCTCTCGTACCTGTCCACCTGGGAGGGCAACCACTACTGGACGTCCCCCGGCGGCGACGCCGGCGTGGCCTACCGGGTGCTCTCCACCATCGCGCTGACCACCGGCGATCCCTTCGGGGAGCCGTCGGCCCGGCAGCGCGCGGTGGGCGAGTTCGCCGCGTTCTGCGACACGCGCGGCTGGTCACCGTGCTTCTACAGCGTCAACGAGGAGTCCCGGCAGGCCGCCGAGGCGCTCGGCTGGAAGTCCCTGCAGGTCGCCGAGGACACCGTCGTACCGCTGGCCGGTCTGGAGTTCAAGGGCAAGAAGTGGCAGGACGTCCGCACCGCGCTCAACAAGGCGGGCAAGGCCGGCATCACCGCCGAGTGGTGGCGCTTCCCGGACGCGCCGCTGGCGCTCACCGAGCAGATCCGGGCCATCTCCGAGGAGTGGGTCGCCGACAAGGGCCTGCCCGAGATGGGCTTCACCCTCGGCGGCCTCGACGAACTCGACGACCCCGAGGTCCGCTGTCTGATCGCGCTGGACGCCGACCGGACCATCCACGGCATCACCAGCTGGATGCCGGTCTACCGGGACGGCGCGCCGATCGGCTGGACGCTGGACTTCATGCGGCGCCGCTCCACCGGCTTCCGCGGCGTCATGGAGTTCCTGATCGCCTCCGCCGCGCTCGGACTGAAGGAGGAGGGCGCGGAGTTCATCAGCCTGTCCGGGGCGCCGATGGCCCGGGTGGACCGCGGCGAGGCCCCGGCGCCGCTCCAGCGGCTGGTCGATGTGTCGGGGCGACTACTGGAACCGGTGTACGGTTTCCGTTCATTGCTCGCGTTCAAGGCAAAATTCCAGCCCGACTACCACCCTATGTACATGTGCTACCCCGATCCGGCCGCTCTGCCGACCATCACCCGCGCCATCGGCAAGGCGTACCTTCCGCACATGACGGCGGCTCAGGGCGTACGGCTGGTCCGCCAGCTGTCCGGCTCCTGAGCCGGGGTCCGACTCCGGTTTGAGGTGACGCCATGTGGGACTGGTTGGCCGACGCCTACCGGACGCGGATCGTCGACAACGGTCGCGAACCGCTGTTCCTGCTGCTCGTCGGGTTGATCGGCTCGTTCCTCTTCATCCGCTTCAGCGTGCGGATGATCCGGCGCGGCGTGAGCTGGTGGCCGGGGAACGTCAACCCGGGCGGACTGCACATCCACCATGTCGTCTTCGGCCAGGCCATGATGCTCATCGGCGGCATCGGCTCCTTCGCGGTACGCGGCGGTGTCCTCGCGCACAACCTGCTGGCCGTGCTGTTCGGCATCGGCTGCGGACTGGTGCTCGACGAGTTCGCCCTCGTCCTGCACCTGGAGGACGTCTACTGGAGCGAGCAGGGCCGCAAGTCCGTGGACGCGGTGATCCTCGCCGTCGCGGTGATCGGCCTGCTGCTCATCGGGGAGGCCCCGCTGGGCGGCTTCGTCGGCGGGATCAACGGCGAGCAGATCGGTGTCGCGGCGGTCCTGCTGGGCTTCGTGGTCATCTGCCTGATCAAGGGCAAGGTGTGGACCGGGCTGATCGGCGTGATGATGCCGCCGGTCGCGATCATCGGGGCGCTGCGGCTGGCCCGCCCGGCCAGCCCCTGGTCCCGCTGGCGCTACCACTCCCGGCCCCGGCGGCTGGCCCGCTCCGAGCGCCGCGAGGACCGGGTCCACCGGCGGCTGGTGGCGTTCAAGACCAGGATGATGGACGCCGTCGCGGGCGCCCCGCACCTGAAGTCGAAGTCCGAGAGCGTCCCCGTGCCCCGCCCGACGGTCGTCGACATCCCGCCGTCCCGGATCGAGGTGTGGCTGCGGCCGCTGCAGCAGCCGGGCGCGGCGGTCGCCGTCTGGTACCTGCGGGCCGCCGCCGTGGTCAACGTGCTGACCGGGCTGATCGCGCCGTTCCGCGAACGGGTGCACCGGGCCACCAACGGGGAGTTCTTCACCGCCTTCCTGCTGAGCCCGGGATTCACGGGCGCCGTCCTGGCCTTCCTGCTCGCCGTGACGCTGCGCCGCCGCAAGCGCGCGTCCTGGATCGTCGCCGTCACGCTGGTCTGGGGATACCTGGCGCTGTGCCTGCTGGCGCTGGATCTGCTGCCGGAGGCCCGCGCACACCCCTTCAACTGGATCTCCCTCGGCCTCACCGTGCTGCTGGCCCTCGCGCTGGCGGTGTCCCGGCGGGCGTTCAACGTGCGGGGCGAACGCGGCAACGTCGCCCTCGGACTGGTGTCGCTGCTGATCGGCAGCGTCGTCACGGTGGGCCTGGGCACCGTCCTGGTGCACGCCACCGACGCCCCGCCGCCCGCGAGCTGGCGCGCCTGCCTGCACTACGCCGTGCTGCGCGTGCTCACCGTCTCCAGCCTGTTCGACCTGCCCGAGATCACCGTGCCCGCCTGGACCGACCTCGCCATCAACCTGCTGAGCGTCACCCTGATGCTGATGGTGCTGCTCGCCTTCTTCCGCTCCCCGCGCGGCCGCGCCCGGCTCCAGCCGGCGGACGAGCAGCGGCTGCGCGAACTGCTCGCCACGCACGGCGAACACGATCCGGTCGGGTACTTCGCCCTGCGCCGCGACAAGTCGGTGAGCTGGTCGCCCGGCGGACAGGCGGCCGTGCTGTACCGGGTGGTGAACGGGGTCGCGCTGGCCTCCGGCGATCCGATCGGCGACCGCGAGGAGTGGCCGGCGGCGATCGACGGCTGGCTGGCCGACGCCCGTCAGCACGCCTGGATCCCGGGGGTCACCGGGGCCGGCGGGGGCGCCGCCGCGGTCTACGAACGGGCCGGACTCAAGTCGCTGGACTTCGGCGACGAGGCGGTGGTCGACGTCGCCGCGTTCGCCGGAACGTACCTGGGCACGTCCGCGACCGGCTCGAACGGCCCGACCGGCTCGGGCGGCGGCGAGGCGCTGCGTCCGCTGCGCGAGGCCCACGGGCTGATCCGCGACGCCGGCTACACCGCCGTCGTACGCCGCCACCGCGACATCCCCCGCGACGAGATGGCCGATCTGGCCCATCTCGCCGACGCCTGGCGACGGCACGCCAGTGAGCGCGGCTTCTCGGTGGCCCTGGGCCGGCTGGGCGACCCCGCGGACGGCGAGTGCGTGATGGTGGAGTGCCGCGACCCGCAGGGGCGCACGTCGGCGCTGCTGAGCTTCGTGCCGTGGGGCCGGCGCGGCCTCTGCCTCGACCTGATGCGCCGCGACCGCGAGTCCGGCAGCGCGCTGATCGACTACCTGATCACCGAACTGCTGCTGCTGGCCCGGGCGGACGCCGAGCCCGTGCGCGGCGTCGAGCGGGTGTCCCTCAACTTCGCGGTCTTCCGCTCGGTCTTCGAGGAGGACGGCAAGGCCGGTGCGGGCCCGCTGCTGCGGCTGTGGCGCAAGGTCCTCCGGCTGCTCTCCCGGCGCTGGCACCTGGAGGCCCGCTACCGCTCCTACGCCGCCTACCTGCCGGAGTGGCGCCCGCGCCACCTGCTGTACGAGCGGTCCGCCGAGCTGCCCCGTATCGCCGCCGCCACCGCCATGGCCGAGGGCTTCCTGACGGCGCCGCGGCTGCCCCGGCTGGGCGGGGCGCCGTACCCGGCGGCGCCCGAGACGGCACTGGCTTCGGAACCGGACGGTTCCGGGCCGGAGGATTCCGCACCGGACTCCGCGCCGGACGATCCGGCTCCCGGCCCGCGCTGAGGCGGGCCGGGCGCGGGGGCACCGGCCGGACCCGTGTCACCCGACCGGCCGTGGCGCGGTCATCCGATCCTGACGCGTCCCGACCGGCTCCCTGACCTGCGCCTGCCGCGTCGGCCCCGTTCCTCCGTTGGTCCGTTCGGAGTAGTTCTGACCGATCGTCAACAGGCACCGGGAGCGCCGTCCGGGTGTCCTCGGAGGGTGGGCAGATTCCTGTCTGCCCCGCGGAACACCGTCCGTGACCCCGCCCTGGGAGAACCCGATGCGCTCACAGCACCTACTCGCCGGCTCCGCCCTTGCCGCGGTCATCGCGCTGAGCGCGGTGGGAGCCGCGTCAGCCGACTCGACCGAGCCCATCGCCCCCGTCGAGTCCGCGGCGCCCTCGGCGCCCGCCGAGCTCTCCTCCCCCGACGTGCCGGCGGACCTCACCTCGCCCGAGGTGCCCAGCGAGCTCTCCTCGCCCGCTGTGCCCCTCACGCCCGTGGGGCCCGCCAATCCCGTCATCATCCAGCCGAACCCGGTGGCCCCCGGCGGTCAGTTCTCCGTGTTCGACGGGGGCAACTGCACCGGCACGAGCGGCATCGCCACGTTCAGGTCCGTCTCGGGCGGCTCGGCCATCCCCTCGGTCAACCTCTCCACCCTCAGCAACCAGCTCGGCGGGGTCGGTACGGTCCCGGCCGGCACCGAGCCGGGCCAGTACGAGGTCTCGGTGTCCTGCCAGAACGGCGGCACCGGCAAGCAGGGCCCGTTCACCGGCACCCTGACCGTCTCGTCCCGCACGCCCAAGGGCGGGGTACAGACCGGCCTCGGCGGCGGCATCGGCATGGACCCGGCCGAGACCGCGCTGGGCGCGGCGCTGGTGGCCGCGGCTCTCACCGGCACGATCGTCCTGGGCCGCCGACGGGCCCGCGGCAGCGACAACTGAGCGGAGCCGCCTGAGCGGTGGCATCGGCTGCTCGAGGGGTGCCCCTCAGTCGCAGACGGTGCCCGCCGCCGGCAGCCTGCCGTCCAGCAGGAAGCCGTCGACGGCTTCCGTCACGCAGGTGCTGTGCGCGAAGTAGGCACCGTGGCCCTGCCCGTTGAACGTCAGGACCGGGCTCCCGTTGCCCAGCGCGTCGCTCATCCGCCGGGCGTTCGCGTACGGCGTCGCCGGGTCGCCCTTGGTGGACACCAGCAGCACCTTGGGGGCATCCACGGCCCGGACGTTGCGGGAGGTGTTGTCCCCGGCGGACGGCCAGCCGGCACAGGCCAGCATCGAATGGACGATGGACCGGCCGAACACCGGCGACGCGGCGGCGAACGCCGCCCCGGCCGCTGCCACCTGACCGGCCGTGTAACGGTCGGAGGTGTCCCGGCAGTCCACGGCCAGCTTCGCCACCGCGTAGTTGGTCCGCCCCGGATCGCTCCCGTCGGACCGGGTCCGCCGCCGGACGTCCGAACCCCCGTCCTGCGCGAGCAGCAGCATCAGCTCACCGTCGCCGGCCCGCAGCGCGGCCAGCGCCTCGCTCAGCGCGGGCCAGGAGTCCGCGCTGTACATGGCCGTCTGCAGCGCCTCCAGGTACTCGTCCTGGCCGAGGTCCCCGACGGCGGTCCGCACCGGATCCTCCGCGAGCCGGTCGCCCAGGTCCGCGAGTCCGGCCATCCGGGCGCGCTGGTCCGCACCGGCGATCGGGCACGCCTTCCCCTGCTTCGCGCAGTCCTTCACGAACGCCTCCAGCGCGCGCTGGAACGCGGCCGCCTGACCCAGCGCCACCCGCTCGCTGTCGGACGCCGGATCCTCCACCCCGTCCAGCACCAGCCGCCCGGCGCGGTCGGGGAACTGGTGCGCGTACACCGCGCCCAGCTTGGTCCCGTACGAGAAGCCCAGGTAGTCGAGCTTCTCGTCACCCAGCGCCGCCCGCATGACGTCCAGATCGCGCGACACGTTCGTCGTCCCGATCCACGGCAGGATCCTGCCCGACCGCTGCCCGCACTGTCCGGCGAGCCGCCGCACCTGCTCGATCAGCTCCCCCTCCGCGGGCGGCGGATCACCGCAGTCCACCGGCACACTGCGGCCCACCCCGCGCGGATCGAACCCGATCAGGTCGTACCGGGTGTTGAGGACCGCCAGGTCCGTACCGGCCCGGTCGGCGAGCGTGTCGATCCCGGAGACCCCGGGGCCGCCGAAGTTCACCGACAGGGAGCCGATGCGGTCGCCGGGACCGGTGGCGGGGTAGCGCGTCAGCGCGATGTCGGCGGTGCCGCGGGAGGGTGTCGCGTAGTCCAGCGGCACCACGATGCTGCCGCACTGCATGCCGTCGGCGGCGCATTCGGCCCAGGTGATCCGCTGCGCGTAGAACCGCGTCAGATCCGGCTGCGCCGGGCCCCCGACCAGCACCAAAGCCGTCGTGGACCCCACCGCCAACCACAACCCGAACCCCATCCCGCCAACCTAAACGCCCCCACGAAGCCCCGCACGCCGGGCGATCCCGGTCGTGACCTGGCCGAGGTCCTGCCCGCACGCGAACCGATGCCCTCAAACGCCGGGCGGGCTGAATGGCTCCGAGCCCGGCCTCCAGCACAATCGCTACGCCGGTCCCAGACCACCAAAGCCCGGCGCCCAGCCCGCTCGGGGCCCTCCGGCCGCCCCCAGCTCAGCAGCGTCCGAGGCTTCCCCCCAACTCCCCCGGCGTTTGAGACCCGCCCACAGTTCGGACGGCACGCGGCGCCGGCTCTCCCAGCCCGCCCACCGTTTCAGGCTCACCCCCAGCCCGCCCAGTACCTGACGCCCGTTCCCCTCCCCCAGCCCGCCCGGCGTTTGAGGACACCCCCCAGCCCGGCCGGCGCGTGAGGCCTCCCACCAGCCCGCCCGGCGTCTGAGGGCACAGGGCGGGCGGGTGGGGGAAGCCCGTTCCGGGCCGGGCTCCGGCGGGGCTCCGGCGGGGGCGTCCCGGTTGCGGAAAGTCGGGGGGCGGACAGCATGGTCGTATGGAGGAACCCCGCTGGAAGCGCTCGGTACCGGGGTGGTTCGGGGAGTTCTTCGCCTCACTCGCCATCTTCTGCGCCGTCCTCGCCGTAGTCGGCCCCCTGCACCGTCTCCTCGAACCCGTGCGCCGCTGGGTGGAGATCCTGTCGGTGCCGGCGTCCGCGAACCTCGCCTACGCGGCGTTCCTGATGCTGCTGGCCGGCGCGCTGGCGGCGCGCAAACGGGTCGCGTACTGGATCGTCGTGGTGTTCCTCGGGCTGTCGGTCCTGGCGAACGTGGTGCTGATCGCCTTCGAATCGGAGTGGAGCGCCATCCCGGCGCTGGCCATCACCGGCACGGCGCTCGCCGTCCTGGTGGTGTCGCGCGGCGAGTTCTCCGCCCGGGTGCGCAAGGGCGCGTTCTGGCGGGCGCTGCTGGTGCTGCTGGTGGGCCTGGTGATCGGCGTGCTCGCCGGCTGGGCGCTGCTGTCGGTGTTCCCCGGCACGCTGGTCGGGAAGGACCGGCTGCGGTGGGCGGTCAACCGGGTGGTCGGTGGGGTCAACGACCTGCCGGCCGGTATCGGTCATCCGCCCTTCTGGACCAACTTCTGGCTCGGTCTGTTCGGCGCGCTCGCGCTGCTCGCCGCCGCCGCGACGCTGTTCCGCTCGCAGAAGGTCGAAGCGGCGCTGCACGGCGACGACGAGCCGCGGATCCGCGCCCTGCTGGCGAAGTACGGGGAGCAGGACTCGCTCGGCTACTTCGCCACCCGGCGGGACAAGTCGGTGGTCTTCTCGCCCAGCGGGAAGGCCGCCGTCACCTTCCGCGTCGAGGTGGGCGTCTGTCTGGCCAGTGGCGATCCGCTGGGTGACACCGAGGCGTGGGGGCCCGCCATCGAGGCGTGGCTGGAGCACGCGGCGCAGTACGGCTGGGTGCCGGCGGTGATGGGCGCGGGCGAGGAGGGCGCGAAGGCGTACTCCCGGGCCGGGCTCGGCGCGCTGGAACTGGGCGACGAGGCGGTCCTCGAGGTCGGCGGCTTCGATCTGGGGGGCCGCGAGATGCGCGGCACCCGGCAGGCCGTCAACCGGGTGCGGCGCACCGGTGCGACGAGCCGGATCCGCCGGCACCGCGAGCTGTCGCCAGACGAGTTGCACGAGGTCGTGGCACGGGCCGACGCCTGGCGCGGCACCGATACCGAGCGCGGCTTCTCGATGGCGCTGGGCCGGCTCGGCGACCCGGAGGACGGCGACTGCCTGCTCGTCGAGGCGCTGGACGACGCGGGACAGGTCATCGCGCTGCTGTCGTTCGCGCCCTGGGGCCGGGCCGGGGTTTCGCTGGACGTGATGCGGCGCGATCCCACCGCCCCCAACGGGATCATGGAGTTCATGGTGACGGAGCTGGCGGCGCAGTCGCCCCGGCTCGGCATCCGGCAGATCTCGCTGAACTTCGCGGTCTTCCGCTCGGTCTTCGAGGAGGGCGCCAGGATCGGCGCCGGCCCGGTGCTGCGGCTGTGGCGGCGGCTGTTGCTCTTCTTCTCCCGGTGGTGGCAGCTGGAGGCCCTGTACCGGTCGAACGTCAAGTACCAGCCGGAGTGGTATCCGCGCTTCCTCTGCTACTCCGAGGCGAAGGACCTGGCCCGTATCGGCCTGGCCTCCGGTATCGCCGAGGGCTTCGTGGAGATGCCGCGGCTGCGCTTCTGGCGGGACCGGAACGTGGGGCAGGGACCGGCCGCGCTGCCCGCGTTCGTCGAGCTGGAGGAGGCCTCGGCCGCTGCCGCCGACCTGTCGGCGGCAGCGGCAGGACCGGACCGGACGGCCGGTTCCGGACGGCCGGAGCAGGTACGCGTCAGGATGCGGAAGCTGGAACGGCTGCGGGACGCGGAGACCGACCCGTACCCGCCCGGCATCGTGCCCACCCACACCCTGGCCGCCGCGGCGGCGGCGCCCGCCGGCACCGATGTCCGGCTGGCCGGGCGGGTGTTGCGGCTGCGCGACCACGGCGGCGTGGTCTTCGTGACACTGCGGGACTGGTCGGGCGATCTGCAGATCCTGCTGGGCCGCGACCACTTCACCGCCGAGGGGATGCGGGCGTTCGCATCCGACGTCGACCTGGGCGACCTGCTGGACTTCGCAGCGGTGATGGGGGTGAGCCGGGCCGGCGAGGTGACCGCCGACGCGTCCACCTGGCGGCTGAGCGCCAAGTGCCTGCACCCGCTGCCCGACAAGCGGCGCGGCCTGACCGACCCGGAGGCCCGGGTCCGGCAGCGTTACCTCGACCTGGTGGTCCGGCCCGAGGCCCGCGACGTGCTGCGGGCGCGCAGCGCCGCCGTGCACTCGGTGCGCGAGTCATTGGTGGCCCGCGGCTTCCTGGAGGTCGAGACGCCGATGCTCCAGCCGGTGCACGGCGGCGCCAACGCCCGCCCGTTCACCACCCACATCAACGCCTACGACCTGGACCTGTATCTGCGCATCGCCCCGGAGCTGTATCTCAAACGGCTCTGCGTCGGCGGTGTCGAGAAGGTCTTCGAACTCGGCCGCACCTTCCGCAACGAGGGCGTGTCGTACAAGCACAACCCCGAGTTCACGATGCTGGAGGCGTACCAGGCCTACGCCGACTACGACTCGATGCTGGAGCTGACCCGCGAGCTGATCCAGCAGGCGGCGACCGCCGCCAACGGCTCGCAGACCGCCCGCCGGGACGGCGGTGAGGTCGACCTGTCCGGGCTGTGGCCGGTACGGACGGTCAACGACGCGATCTCGCAGGCGCTCGGCGAGGAGGTCACCGCCGACACCCCGCCCGAGGTGCTGCGGCGGCTCTGCGACCGCGCGGGCGTCCCGCACACCCCCGCCGACGGGCGCGGTGACATCGTGCTGGAGATGTACGAGCGGCTGGTCGAGGAGCGCACCACCGTCCCGACCTTCTACAAGGACTTCCCGCTGGACGTCTCCCCGCTCACCCGGCAGCACCGCGTCGACCCCCGGCTCGCGGAGCGCTGGGACCTGGTCGCGTACGGCACCGAACTGGGCACCGCCTACACGGAACTCACCGACCCGGTCGAGCAGCGCCGCCGGCTCACCGAGCAGTCGCTGCTGGCGGCGGGCGGCGACCCCGAGGCGATGGAGCTCGACGAGGACTTCCTGACGGCCCTGGAGTACGCGATGCCGCCGACCGGCGGGCTGGGCATCGGTGTCGACCGCCTGGTGATGTTCCTTACCGGCCGGTCGATCCGCGAGACCCTGCCGTTCCCGCTGGTCCGTCGCCGCTGATCTGCGGATATACCGTCCCTAGGGGGGATACCGGACGCCCGGACATTGGCCGAACGGACGAGGGCGCCGGCCGGGGGCTGCCCTTACGGTGGGAGCACGGGACGAACGAAGGGCCGGTCCGGTGTGCGGACCGGCCCCTTCAGGCCTGCGAGTGGGTCGCTCTACCGATGAGCTACGGCCCCGTGCGTGGAGCCGGCTGGACTCGAACCAACTTCTCCCCACTCTTCAAAAATCATAACAATCCCCCCGTTTTCTGCAATTCGGACAAAGCGGTACGGGGGCCCGGCATCGATGGAGGTACAACCGTGGCGCTGAGCAGCGCGAAGAAGACGACCGCCACCGCTCTGGGGGTGACGCTCGCCGGAGCCGCCCTGGCGGCCTGCGGCGCCCAGCAGGGCGCCCGTACGGCGCCCGTCTCCGCCCCGTCGCCTGCCCCGCCCTCCGCCACGATCCCCCATCAGACCCGGACGGGCACGCCACCCGCCACGTCCTCGCGGCCCCCCTCACGGCCCGCCTCGCCTCCCGCGTCGTCCTCGGCGACCACCCGGTCCGACGGCGCGCCCGGCGGCACCCGCGTCAGCCGGGAGATACAGCACGGACTGGAGGACGGCGGCAAGGCCGTGGCCCTCACCTTCGACGACGGCCCCGATCCGCGCTGGACGCCGCAGATACTGGCGCTGCTCGCCCGGCACCACGCGAAGGCCACCTTCTGCGAGATCGGCCCGAACGCCCAGGCCCACCCCGCCGTCGTCCGGCAGATCACCGCGGCCGGCCACCGGCTGTGCGACCACTCGGTGCACCACGACGAGCACCAGAGCGCCAAGTCCGCCGACTACAACACGCACGAGATCCTCGACGCGCGCCAGGAGATCGCCGACGCGGCAGGACCCGGCGCCGAAGTGCCGTACTACCGGGCGCCCGGCGGCGACTTCAAGCCATGGATACGGGAGATAGCCGCCGGCCACGGAATGCGCCCGCTGGGCTGGACCTCCGACTCCGACGACTGGAAGCGCCCCGGCACGGCCGCGATCATGCACCACATCAACGCCAACCTCAGGCCCGGCGCGATCGTGCTGATGCACGACGGCGGCGGCGACCGCACCCAGACGGTGCAGGCGCTGTCCCAACTGCTGGACCAGCTCGACGCGCAGCACTACACGTACAGCTTCCCGGGCCGCTGACTTCCCGCTGACCCTCCCGCTGACCTTCCCGCTGCGTTCCCACCGACGTTCCCCGCCGGGGACCCGGTGGCGCGGTAGCGTTCGAGAGGCGTTTCCCGCTCTCTCTTGGAGGCTTGTGACCATGGCAACCACCCGCACGGCGACCACCCAGTGGAAGGGCGCCCTCCTCGACGGCTCCGGCACCGTCTCCCTCGACACCTCCGGTGTCGGCACCTACGACGTCTCCTGGGCCTCGCGCGCCGAGGTGGCCAACGGCAAGACGAGCCCCGAGGAGCTCATCGCGGCCGCGCACTCGTCCTGCTTCTCGATGGCGTTCTCGCACGCACTCGCCGGCGCGGGCACCCCGGCGGAGCTGCTCCAGACGCAGGCCGACGTCACCTTCCAGCCGGGCGAGGGCATCACCGGCATCGTCCTGTCCGTCAAGGGCACCGTCCCCGGCATCACCGCCGAGGCGTTCGAAGCCCTTGCCCAGGACGCGAAGGCCAACTGCCCGGTCAGCCAGGCCCTCGCCGCGGTGAAGAACATCACCCTCAAGGCCGAACTCCTCTCCTGACACGGCTCTCCGCCCGACCGCTCCGGCGCGGTGCGCCGGCTCTCCCCCTCCCGAGAGCCGGTGCGCCGCGCCGGAGCCGGTCCCGGGGTCAGCGGCGGGTCACCCGGACCTCCCATTCACCGGCGGGGTCACGGCCCAGCACCCGGACCGTCAGGCCCGCCGCCGGGTCGTTGAAGACCTCGCCCACCCGGAAGGGGGCGTCGTTGAGTGAGTTGAACGATCCGCTGCTGAAGTCGCAGGCGCTGGTGGTGGGATGGGCGTCCCGTACGGTCACCGGGCCGGCGCCGGAGTCGATGTCGGTACGGACCTGGTAGACGAGTACGCCCTCGCGGCAGGCCTCACTGTCGTTGCCCGACGCCTGCCGGGCCTCGATCACATAGGCGCGGGTCCGCCCGTACGGGACGACAACGGCCTTACGCCCACCGGCCAGTGAGACGGCGCGCAGCGCGTACGTCCATTCGCCGCGCACCGAGGCGCAGGCGATCTGGGTGTCGTCCAGCCAGCCGAGCCGCCACTTGTGCCAGGCGAGCAGGTCGCCGCCCAGGCCCCAGTCCAGGGACATGCTGTCCCACTGGCCCGCGAGGGTGTCGGTGCGCTGGAAGTCGTCGGAGGCGTAGAGGTCGGGCAGGCCGAACGCGTGGCCGTTCTCGTGGCCGAGGACACGGGATCCCGACTGGTCGTGGCCGTAGATCAGCGAGACCCGGTCGAGCCGGGAGCCGTCGTCGGTGGTGGCGGCCGAGGCGCCGGTCCAGGTGACCGACAGGACGGCCTCGTCGGCGGGCGGGCCCGCGTTCGGGGTGACGAGGATGTTGACCAGGTCGTAGCCGCGGAAGTCGATGTCCCGGTCGGCGACCGAGAGCAGGTCGCGCATCATCTCGGTGTGCGCGTCCCAGCCGTAGCCGCGGCCGATCCCGTACGCGGAGAAGGGCCGTGGCATGCGGATGTAGCGCATCACGGGCGTCGACTCGTAGTGCAGCTTTCCGTAGGAGCCGCGGTCGAACCACTGCTGGACGGCGGGGAAGAACTCCGCGTACCGCTCGGCGGCGCTGTAGGGCGCGGGCGCGTCGGAGAAGTCGATGAACAGGGTCAGGGCCCGGACCCGGCCGGTCGACGGGGCGAACTCACTGCCCACCCCGCGCGCGGCGCGGTCGGGGAAGCCCTCGGACATCGCGGTGCCCGGCGTCGCGCGCAGCGCGCACGGCCTGGAGGCCGTCGGCGGGGAGTAGGCGGCCTGCGGCCCGGTGGCGGCCGTGCTGGCCACCGCGAGCAGCGCGACCGTCCCGATCGCGGCGGCCTTCAGGCCCGCTCCGGGTATCCACGGTATTCGCCCGTCCGTCGCCACGGCGCTATCCCTCGCTGACCTTGACGGCCCAGGATCCGTCCAGGGAGCGGGAGGCGACCGTGACGTGGACCAGGCCCGCGTCGTAGGAGTAGGACTCGCCCACGCCGAGCGGCGCGTCGGCGAGCTTCGGGTAGGCGGAGCCGTCGTGGCAGGCGGAGGTGGCGGGGTGGCCGTCGAGGACGTCGACGGGGCCTTCGCCGGACTCGGTGCCGGAGCGCACCTTGTAGAGCAGCACGCCCTCCCGGCACAGGCCCACGTCGTTGCCGGCCGAGGTGCGCACCTCGATGGCGAGCGCGGTGCGCTGCCCGGTGCGGACCACGACGAGCTTGGTGCCGCCGACGGTCTCCAGCGGTGTCAGTTCGTGCCAGCTGGTGCCCCGCCGAGACACGCACTGGACCTGACTGTCCCGCAGCCAGCCGAACTTCCACTTGTGCCAGGCGAACGGCTCGGGGGCGAGGCCGAATTGGCTGCCCATGAGGTCCCAGTCGCCGACATGGGTGTCCCAGTCGGCGTCGCTGCCGATGGCCGGCCGGGAGTACAGGTCGGGCAGGTCGAAGACATGGCCGGTCTCGTGGGCCAGCACGTTGTGGTCCGGGGGGTGCTGCTCGAACACCGTGACCAGTCGCCGCAGATCGGTGCCGTCCGCCCGCATCGGGGTGGCGAGGTTCACGACCTTGGTGGCGTCCGCGTCGACGCCGGGAGCGTCCGGGTCCGCGACCAGGTAGACGAAGTCGAACGCGGAGAAGTCCACCGAGGGGTCGGCCACGGCGATCGCGTCCCGCAGGTACCCAGTGCGCAGGTCCGGGTCCCAGTCGCGCCGGATCCCGTAGTCGGTGGAGTTCCGCGGCATCTTGAACCAGTGGTCGAGGGGGTGGGCCCGCAGCTGGAACTGCCCGTACGAGGCACGGTCGTAGAAGCGCGAGGTCTCCGGGAAGTGGTCGGCGGCGACCTCTTGGGGGGTCAGGGCCGGCACGGCGTCGGGGAACGAGAGGAAGATCATCACGGCGTCCAGGGCCGTGGTCGGCCGGGGATACGAGGCGTTCCACGTATCCACTCCTTCGGAGTGGTGGGCCGTGGTGCGCGGCAGGGCGCAGTCCCCGCCGGGAGCGGCGGCCGCGGCGGGGCCCGCGACGAGCGTCCAAGCGACGACGGCGGCAAAGACACTCGCCGCCGCCGCCATCGCGCGCAGGGGTCGCCGCCGCGCCCGTATGAGGATGCCTGACCGCCGCACATGGACCTCCGGGGAGGAATCGTGAGCCCGTTCGGGGCACCTTCACAACGTTGCTATGAATTGCGGCGTTATGTCCTGTTGGGTTGCTCCGCACGGGGTGATTCCAGCTTCATCACTGTGCGTAATGGCCTATCCGAATCGGTCAGTTGCTCGTCGCATTCGTGCAGAAACGATCAATCCGTCAGCTTGCGTGCCAAGAATCACCACGACGGCGCTGGATCCGCCGCTCCGCCAGCGCCTATGATCGCCACCGAGACCAGCGCGACACGGGGAGCGGGCAATGGGCGGACCCTCGGGCGGCCCCAGTGCCGAACCCGACATCACACCGGTAATCCTCACGCTGAGTAACGGTTCCCCTCCGGGACCGCCCGGCCCCACGGCCGGTGAACCGCGCGACTACCAAGCCGCCTTCACCGCGGCCCGGCTGCCCATGGCGCTGGTGGACCGCGACGGCTGGGTGCTGGAGGCCAACCAGGCGCTCGGCGCGCTCCTCGGCACCAGCCCCGCCGGGCTCGCCGCCCGCGTCGCCACCGGACTGCTGGGCCTGGCCGAGGACGACCCTGCGCGCATCGCCTACCGCGAGGTGCTCGCCGGCCGCCGCGACCAACTGCGCTGCACCCGCCGCATCAAGCGCCGCGGCGGCGGCTCCCTGTGGGCCGAGGTGACGCTCGCCGGCACCGGAAGCGCCTGCGGCACCGCGCTGCTCTCCGTCGAGGACATCGGCGAACGTCATAGCCTGCGCGAGCAGTTGCGGCATCTGCAGATGCACGACTCCGTCACCCGGCTGCCCAACCGGGCGCTGTTCTTCGAGCGGCTCTCCGCCGCCCTCGACGGCGCCGGCAGCAGGACCGGCCGGATCGGGCTGTGCTACCTCGACCTCGACGGCTTCAAGGCCATCAACGACACCCTCGGGCACCGGATCGGCGACCAGCTGCTCGCCGCTGTCGCCCAGCGGCTGCTGACCTGCGCGGAGCCCGGCGGCAACCTCGTCGCCCGGCTCGGCGGCGATGAATTCGCCCTGCTCGTCCGGGACTCCACCGGCACGGGACAGGCCACCGTCCTCGCCGAGTCCGTACTCACCTCACTGCAGCGGCCGTTCGACGTGGACGGGCAGCGGCTCGCCGTGTCGGCGAGCATCGGCGTGGTCGAGCGCGAGGTCGCCGGCAGCTCCGCCACTGGTCTGATGCAGGCCGCCGACACCACGCTCTACTGGGCCAAGGCCGACGGCAAGGCCCGCTGGACGCTCTTCGACCCCGAGCGCAACGCCCACCGCATGACCCGGCAGGCGCTGTCCAGCACGCTGCGACAGGCCGTGGAACGCGGTGAGTTCATCCTGGAGTACCAGCCGCTGGTCGGGCTCGACAGCGGTGTGCTGCGCGGCGTCGAGGCCCTGGTCCGCTGGCAGCACCCGCACTTCGGGCGGCTGGCGCCGGACCGCTTCATCGGCCTCGCCGAGGAGAACGGGTCCATCGTCCAGCTCGGCCGCTGGGTGCTTGCCGAATCGTGCCGTCAGGCGCGGGTCTGGCAGAAGGACCACCCGGACGACCCGATCTTCATCAGCGTCAACGTCGCGGTCCGCCAGGTCTGGGACTCCGACCTCGTCGCCGACGTCGCCGCCATCCTGGAGGAGACCGGGCTGCCGCCGGAGCTGCTGCAGCTGGAGCTCACCGAGTCCGCCGTGATGGGCTCGGCCGGCCGGCCGCTGCAGGCCCTGCACGCGCTGAGCGAGATGGGTGTGCGGATCGCCATCGACGACTTCGGCACCGGCTACTCCAACCTCGCCTACATGAGCCGGCTGCCGGTCTCCGCGCTCAAGCTCGACGGCTCCTTCGTCCAGGGCTTCCGCTCGGCCGAACACCCCAACCCCGCCGACGAGACCATCGTCGAGGCCCTGGTGGAGCTCGCCCACCGGCTGGGTCTGACCGTCACCGCGGAGTGCGTCGAGAACGCCGAACAGGCCGAGCGGCTGCGGCGGATCGGCTGCGACACCGGCCAGGGCTGGCACTACTCCCGCCCCGTCGCCGCCGAGCGGATCTCCGAACTGCTCGCGGGCTGACGCCGGGCGACACCGACCGCTCGCAGGCTGACGCCGGGCCGCTGCTCCCTGGCCGGAGCGGGCCCCGGACCGGCACATGCCGGAGCCCGCGTCCGTGGGGGGAAGGGACGCGGGCTCCGGATGGGGCGGTCAGGTCAGCAGGCGCCGAGGTCCTGCCACACGCCCCATTCGCCGGTGGTGCCGGGCTCCTCGCCCGTCGTCCACCACTTGGCCTTCCAGTTGTGGCCCTTCCAGGAGACCGTTCCGCTGGCGCTGGTGTAGACGGCGGAGGAGCTCCAGGCGGCCGCGGCGCAGGTGCCGGTGGGCGGCGTCGTCGGCGGGGTGGTGGGAGGCGTGGTCGGAGGCGTCGTGGGCGGAGTGGTCGGAGGAGTCGTGGGCGGGGTCGTCGGCGGCGTGGTGGTGGTGCCACAGCCGCTCGCGGAGCCGCCCACCGCGGTGCTGATCTTGTTGAGCAGCGTGGTGCCGGTGTCGAGGTCCAGCAGCGAGTACATCATCGCGCCGCCGAGTCCGCGGCAGTGCGCGTAGTCCGCGCGGGCCTGGATCGACTGGGCGTTGAGACCGGTCCAGAATTCCGTGCCGTTGTAGAAGTACGAGGACTTCGACGCGTCGTCCCAGAAGGTGGTCGCGGGGTTGTCGACGATGCCGCCGAGTTCCTTGTAGTACGCGATACCGGCCGTCGCGCTCAGGCTGCGGGCCGGGGCGGGACCGGTGGCGGGCTGGCCCAGACCGTGGTTGGCACCGGCGGGGACGCCCGTCCAGCCGCGGTAGTAGAGCTCGTAGCCCAGCGTCAGCTTGTTGGCGGGGAAGCCGCCGGCGATGCCGTACGCGGCGTTGCCGTCGAGCCAGGCGTTCACCGCGTTGGTGACGTTGTACTTCTCGGTGCCCGGCGCGATCGGGTCGGTCGGGTCACTGGCCGACGGGACGAGCGGCGACTGGTGGTACACCGGTCCGTCGGTGTCCCAGGCACCGTGCATGTCGTAGGTCATGATGTTCGCGTAGTCGAGGTACTGCCCGACCTTGTTGGTCTCGATGTGCGCGATCTTGTCCTGACCGGCCGGCAGCGCGGCGGTCAGCAGCATCTTCTTGCCGCCGTTGGCGGCGCCGTACGCGTCGAGCTGCTTGCGGAACTCGGCGAGCAGCAGCGTGAAGTTCTGCTTGTCGGCCGCGTCCACGTGGTTGCCGAGGTGGCCGCCCGTCGAGCCCGGGTACTCCCAGTCGAGGTCGATGCCGTCGAACACGCCGACCGCGGAGCCGGGGCCGCCGAAGCCGCCGTCGCCGGGCAGGTTGCCCTTGATGTACTGGTCGATGCAGGACGTCACGAGCTTCTTGCGGCTCGCGTCGGTCTTCGCCGCGTCCGAGAAGTACTTGGAGTACGTCCAGCCGCCGATGGAGATGTCCACCTTCAGCTTCGGGTACTTCGCCTTGAGCTTCCGCAGCTGGTTGAACGCGCCGGTGATCGGCTGGTTCCAGGTGTCGGCCACCCCGTCGACGCTGTCGGCCGCGCCGAAGGACTTCTGGTAGTCCGCGAAGGAGTCGCCCGCGCCGTCACCGGCGCTGGGGTTGTTCTCGTCCTGCGAGGCGGCCTTGTTGGCCTCGAAACAGGTGAGGTCGGTCGGGTGGATGTTCCCGAACGAGTAGTTGATGACGTCGAGCTTGCTCGCGATCCCCCGGGTGTCGAGGTCCTTGGGGTAGAAGGCGTTGCCGTACACGCTCCACTGGTCGTAGTAGGCGATCTTCACCCCGCCGCTGCTCGCGGCCGCGGCGGCCGGCTGAGCGTCGGTACCCGCGGCGCTCGCCGGGGCGAGCCCGCCGACGAGCGCGGTGATCGCGCCGAGAGCGAGGGCCGCACTGGTGGCGGCAGCCACGAGTGATCTTTTCTGGAGCTGCACGAAAGACCTCCGGGGGGAGAGGGAGGAGCAGGGGGCTGCGCCATGAATAGCGCCCTTGAGATGCTCCGGTCAATGGTCTGAACCAGACTTAGGACTAGACCAATTGACGCCACGCCTACCCGTGGGAAACCCCCTCCGGCCAGCGAAAAGCCGCCTGTCGCAGGTGCTGACAAGCGGCTTTAGCCTGAGTTAAGGATCCGGAAGATGTCCTTCCGGGGGCGGAACCACGCCTCTTCGGGAAACCCGCTTTTAACCGCTGGAGCGATCAGGAGGGCGGGCTCGGGGTCGCCCCGCCGGGTTCGTTTCGCGTGCCCTACGACTCGCCGCCGGGCAGCCCGTACGCGTCCGCGATCAACGCGTAGGACCGCAGACGGGCGGCCGGCGTATGGGCGTTGGCGGTGATGATCAGCTCGTCCGCACCGGTCCGCTTCACCAGGGCGTCGAGCCCGTCGCGGACCTCCTCCGCACCGCCGTGCACCACGTTCACGAGCCAGGAGTCGATGAACTCCCGCTCCAGGGCGCTGAATTCGTACGCCTCGGCCTCCTCGGGCGACGGGATGAGCCCCGGCCGACCGGTGCGCAGCCGCAGCATGCCGAGCGCACCGGTGAGCACCTGGCGGCGCGCCTCGGCGGGGTCGTCGGCCGCGAGGGCGGAGACTCCGATCGCGGCGTACGGGCGGTCCAGGACCGCGGACGGGCGGAACGACTCGCGGTAGAGCTCCAGCGCGGGCACGGTGTTGGCCGCCGAGAAGTGGTGCGCGAAGGAGAACGGCAGGCCCAGCGCGCCGGCCAGCCGGGCGCTGAAGCCGGAGGAGCCGAGCAGCCAGACCGACGGACGCGACGCGGACTGCACCCCGCCGGCGACGGAGCCCTGCACCGGTCCGGGGATCGCGTGGATGCGCGCGTAGCGATGCCCGTCCGGGAAGTCGTCGTCCAGGAACCGGGTCAGCTCGGCGAGCTGCTGCGGGAAGTCGTCGGCGCCGTCCGGGCGGTCGGTGCGGCGCAGCGCGGCGGCGGTGGCGCCGTCGGTGCCGGGCGCGCGGCCCAGACCGAGGTCGATCCGGCCGGGGGCGAGCGCCTCCAGGGTGCCGAACTGCTCGGCGATCACCAGCGGGGCGTGGTTGGGGAGCATCACTCCGCCGGAACCGAGCCGCAGCGTGCGGGTGAACGCGGCGAGGTGGGCGAGGATCACCGCCGGGGAGGAACTGGCCACACCCGGCATCGAGTGGTGCTCGGCGACCCACATCCGGTGGAATCCGCGGGCCTCGGCGAGCTTGGCCAGTTCGACACTGGCGCGCAGGGCGTGGGTGGCGGTCAGCCCGCTTCCCACGGTCGCCAGGTCGAGCACGGACAGCGGCACGGGCGCGCTGCCACGGGCTGCTCCGCGGATGTCATCGGTGGTCTGCGGTTCGTCTCCCACGGGGGGCGCCTCCTCGGTCATGTATTCGCCTGCGGCAACTGGAACCGGAGACGCACTCCGGTTATTCCCGGCCGACCTTCGCCCCGATCTTCGCGCCACTCCACCGTCAACAAGGCCTATGGCATATGCCGATGCGGCGCTTTCCTGCATATACGCACGAAGCCCACCAATCGGCCGGTCAACGGCCTCTACCTTCAAGGCCGTTACGGCTATCGTGGGGAGCGGCTCGGCTGTCGGGTCCGATCGGTACGCCCATCGGCCGTGACCAGCAGCTACAGCCGTGACGTACGGCACGCCGCACCGGACGCGAACGGCACACCTGCAGGGGGATTCCGTGGCGCTTGAGTACCGACAGATCGCGCCGGTGTACGCGGTCCAGTACGCGCTGCGCGTACTGGAGGCCGTCGACCACCACCGGCACGGCGTGACGGCCGAGCAGCTGGCCCGCGAGATCGGCGTGCCCATCGGCTACCTCTCGCAGCTGCTGGCCATGCTCAAGCGCGAGCGCTACCTCTCGTTCCTGCCCGGCGGCGGATACGTGACCGGCGAATCCCTCGTGCTGCTGGCCGCCGCCGACCGCGAGCAGGCGCTCGCCGACAAGCTCAACAGCGTCCTCAACGAGCTGCGCGACGAGGTCGGCGCCGCCGTCTATTTCGGCCGTTACGACGACGGCGAGGTGACGGTCGTCGACGTGGCGGACGGGCCGACCACCCCGCGGGTCAACGAATGGGTGGACTTCCGCTCCTCCGCCCACGCCAGCGCGGTCGGCAAGTGCCTGCTCGCGCAGCTCGACCACCGCGGCCGCCGCGAACACCTGTCCCGGCACCGGACCGCGCGCCTCACCTCGCGCACCGTCGTCAACGAGAAGGCCCTGCTGTCGGAACTGGAGAGCCAGCCGGCCAGCCATCCCATGCTCGACCTGCAGGAATACGCGGTCGGCACGGTCTGCGCCGCGGTACCGGTCACCATCGGGAAGACGGTCGCGTGCCTCGCGCTGTCGATGCCCACCTCGCAGGCGCACCGCCTCAAACCGGCCGTCGACACCCTGAACGAACGCGCGGCACCGGTGCTGCTCTCGCTCAGCTTCTGACCCGCCAGGACCCGCCAGGACCGGCCAGGACCGGCCATCACGTGGCCGGAGAACACAGAGACCGGGACACGAAGAAGGCCCCCCGCTTCCGCGAGGGGCCTTCGACCGTCGGTGCGCCGTCAGGGACTCGAACCCCGGACCCGCTGATTAAGAGTCAGCTGCTCTAACCAACTGAGCTAACGGCGCGTGCTGACATGGAAGATCGTACCCGATGCTCCGGGGTGCTCAAAAACGGGCGGCGGATCTCCGCCAGGCGGGATCCTGCCAGGCCGTGCCGGTGCCCGGGGCGGCTCCAGGCCGATAGATCATGTGCATGACGCCGATAAGACGCCGTGCCTCCCTGAGCGCCAGCGCCACCGCGCTCGCGCTCAGTACCGGACTCCTCCTCCCCACGACCCCCGCGACCGCCGCCCCCGGCGCCACCCCGCGCACCGCGGCACCGCAGCAGGCCACCACGTACGACATCACCCTGGTCACCGGGGACGTCGTGCACTTCGCCGACGGGGCCGGCAACCAGGACACCGTCACCGTGGACCGCCCGCACGGCGCCCCCGGCGGCGTGCACGTCCAGCAGGCGGGCGGTGAGACCTACGTCCTGCCGGACGAGGCGCTGCCGCTGCTCGCCGCCGGCAAGCTCGACCGCCGGCTGTTCGACCTCACCGCGCTGGTGAAGATGGGCTACGACGACGCCCGCTCCGGCGGCGTCCCGATGATCGCCACCTACACCGCCGCCGCCCGCGCCGCCCGGTCGCTGCCCGCCGCCCCCGCGGGCAGCACCACCACCCGGCAGCTGCCGAGCATCGGCGGCGCCGCGCTCAAGGCGCGGAAGAAGGACACTCGCGCCTTCTGGCAGGACGTGGTGGCCGCACCGGCCGCCGCGGCGCAGGCCCGTTCGCTCGACAACGGCATCGACAAGCTGTGGCTGGACGGCCGGGTCGAGGCGAGCCTGAAGGAGTCGGTACCGCAGATCAACGCGCCGCAGGCCTGGGCGCAGGGCTACGACGGCAAGGGCCGGAAGGTCGCCATCCTGGACACCGGGATCGACGACACCCACCCGGACCTGAAGGACCAGGTCTCCGCCGAGCAGAGCTTCGTCCCCGACCAGCCGGTCACCGACCGGAACGGGCACGGCACGCACGTCGCCTCGACGATCGCGGGCACCGGAGCCGCCTCCAACGGCGACTACAAGGGCGTCGCCCCCGGTGCCAAGCTGCTGATCGGCAAGGTGCTCTCCAACGAGGGCTCCGGCGAGGACTCCTGGATCATCGCCGGCATGGAGTGGGCCAGGGCCCAGGGCGCCGACGTGGTCAGCATGAGCCTCGGCTCGCCGCTCCCCGACGACGGCACCGACCCGATGTCGCAGGCGGTCGACAACCTCTCGGCGAACGGCGGACCGCTCTTCGTCATCGCCGCCGGAAACGCATACGAAGCCGGCTCCATCGGCTCGCCCGGCTCGGCGGCCGCGGCGCTGACCGTCGCCGCCGTGGACAAGCAGGACGGCCGCGCCGACTTCTCCAGCATGGGGCCGCTGACCGGCTCGTACGCGCTGAAGCCGGACATCTCGGCGCCCGGCGTCGACATCACCGCCGCCCGCTCGCAGGCGCTCGCCTCCGGCAGCGGCATGTACCAGACCATGTCCGGCACCTCGATGGCCACGCCGCACGTGGCCGGCGCCGCAGCGATCCTCAAGCAGCGGCACCCCGACTGGAGCGGACAGCAGCTCAAGGACGCGCTGATGAGCTCGTCCAAACAGCTCACCGCCTTCACGCCGTACGAGATGGGCACCGGACGGCTCGATGTGCTCGCCGCCGTCGACTCCACGGTCCAGGCCACCGGCTCGGTCGACGCCGCCGTCTACAAGTGGCCGCACGCCGGCGCCACGAGCACCACGCGCACCCTCACCTACCGCAACAACGGCGCGGCGGCCGTCACGCTGAACCTCGCGCTGGACCCCGCCGCCCAGGCGGCCGGCGCCTACACGCTGTCCGCGAGGACGGTGGCCGTCCCAGCGGGCGGCACCGCCACGGTCACCCTCACCCTCGACCCCACGACCGTCCCGTCCGCGACCACCTTCTCCGGCCAGGTCACCGCGACCGACGCGGCCGGCGGCAAGGCCGTCGCGCACACCGGCTTCGCGCTCACCAAGGAGCAGGAGCTCTACGACTACACGATCAAGCTGACCGGACGCGACGGGAAGCCGGCCGCCGGCACCGTCGTCCTCGCCGAGAAGGACAACCCGTACCCGTCGCCGCTCGCCGTGGCCGGCGAGCGCACCCTGCGGCTCCCGCCGGGCACGTACATGGCGTACGCGGAGCTGGAGGTCGCCGGCGACACCCCGGACTCCCGTGGCCTGGCGGTGCTCACCAGCCCCGAGACGGTGCTCACGAAGAACACCACGGTGGCGCTCGACGCGAGCACGGCGCACAAGGTCAGCGCCCGCGTCCCGCAGGAGACCGAGCAGCGGCAGCTGCACCTGGACATCGCCCGCACCTTCTCCAACGGCAATCTCATCCGCGACGCGTACATCGTGCCGCCGGCGTTCGACACCATCTACGCCGCGCCCACCCGGAAGGTCACCGACGGCAGCTTCTCCTTCGTGACCCGCTGGCGGCTCGGCGAGAAGCAGGTCGACGCCTCGGCGCACGGCCGTGACCTCGAACTGCTGCCGCAGGCCGGCGCCACCGTCAACGACGGCTCGGCCAAGCTGCGCGTCGTCACCGCGGGCAAGGGCGCCGCGGCCGACTACCTGGGCCTGGACGCCAAGGGCAAGGCGGTCGTCGTCACCCGCAGCGACGACGTCTCCCCCGCCGACCGCGCCGCGAACGCCGTCAAGGCGGGCGCCAAGCTGCTGATCGTCGTCAACGACGGCACCGGCCGGCTCTCCGACTACTACGCGGACGACGCGGGCACCAGCACCCCCCTCAGCGTCGTCTCGATCATGCGCGACGCGGGCGCCCGGCTCGTCGCCGACGCCAAGGGCGGCAGACTCACCCTCGACGTCACGCAGCGCACCGATCCGCGCTACCTCTACGACCTGCTGTCGCAGCAGGACGGCACGATCCCCGACCGGTCCCTCGCCTACACCCCCGACCCCCAGCGGGACCTCGCCCGGATCGACGCCAAGTACGACGGCGACCGGCAGCGGGCCGGCGGCGGCTTCCGCTACGACATCCCCGCCTGGGGGCCGGGCATCGGCTTCACCGAGAAGGAGTCCTACCCCGGCGTGCGCACCGAGTACGTCTCGCCGCAGCACGGCGCCGGCTTCTGGTACGAGGACCACGCGGTCTACCAGCCGGACTACTCGGACGAGCTGTTCGAGATGCGCGGCGGCAACGACCACTTCACCGCGGGCCGGCACTATTCCACCGAGTGGTTCGGCGGGGTCCAGCGGCCGCGTCTGGGTCAGGCATTCTGGGGCCCGAACCGCAGCGTCTACAACGACATCCAGTTCAACATCACCCCGTGGACGGACGCCGGAGCGGGCCACTCCGGCTCGATGCCGTCGGACGAGTACGACACCACCACGTACGCCGCCTACCAGGGCGACACCGTGATCGCGAAGGGCACCGGCCGCGCCGGCGGACTGTGGAACGTGTCCCCGCAGACCCTCCCCTACCGCCTGGTGCTGGACTCCGCGCGGGACGCGAAGGAGTGGAAGAGCTCGATCCGCACGCACACCGAGTGGGGCTTCGTCTCCGGCGCGATTCCGCAGGACGGCCCCTGGCAGGAGGACGTCAAGCTGCTGCAGCTCGACTACGACGTGGCCACGGACACCGCGGGTGACGTCAAGGCCGGGCAGTGGACGCGGATCGGTCTGTCGTCCGCCACACAGCAGTGGCTGGCCGGTGTGACGAAGGCCACCAGGGCGACGCTGTCGGTCTCCTACGACGACGGCAAGACCTGGGCGCCGACCCTCCTGATCAGGACGGGCGACGGTTCCTGGACCACGCTCGTCAGGACGCCGAACAAGCCCGGCGGCTCGGTCTCGCTCAAGGCCACCGCGCAGGACGGCAAGGGCGGCACCGTCAGCCAGGAGATCATCCGGGCCTTCGGCCTGCGCTGATCCCGGTGTGGCCCGGCGTGGTCGTCCCACGCCGATCATGACGCGGGGCCGGAGGGGAGGATGGTCATCAGCACCCCCTCCGGCCCCGTATGATTGACCCGTAGGCGCCGTTAGCTCAGTTGGTTAGAGCAGCTGACTCTTAATCAGCGGGTCCGGGGTTCGAGTCCCTGACGGCGCACAGCAGAACACCAAGGGCGTTCTTCCTCCGGGAAGAACGCCCTTGGTCGTTTCCGGCCGGTCGGGACGGGCGCCGCGCGGGATCGGGCCCGGAAGGATCAGGCCCAGAAGTCGTCGGCCACCGCCATGTCCTCCACGTACTCGTCGAGGTCGGTGATCTTCTCGCCGATGACGCGGAACACGATGCCGCCCGCCATGTCGATCTTCTTGCCGGCCCGCTCGGCGCTGACCTGGTGCACCGCCATCACATGGCCCCGGCCGTCGACGAAGACGCTCCGCAGTTCGACCCGCAGAGTGCCGTTCGTCTGCGCGGCGAGCTGGCCGTAGTAGCCGAGCACCGCCTCCAGGCCCTTGAAGTCACCGGAAAGCGGGTGACTCCCGGGGACGTGGTGCGCGCAGTCGGCCGTCATCATGCCGCCGAGGGTGTCCATGTCGCCCTGTGAGAACGCCTCGTAGCCCTTACGAATCAGCGCGGCGTTCGGATGTTCAGCCATGGCATTTCGCCACCTTCCTGGACAGACAGGGATAGAGGCTGATGTATTCACCCTCTCACCGGGCGGTCCGCCGGACCACCCGGTGGGCAGGGGCGCGCCACGCTCTGCCGACCCGCACGGCGCAGGCCGACGCGCGGGTGGACCGCCGAGGTGGTCGACTGGTCGGGTCTCGCAAAACTCCCCCCATAGGAGCCCAGCATGGCGATCCTCGTGATCTTCGAATTCCCCGGCATGACCCAGGCCGACTACCAGCAGAGCGTCGTCAAGGTGACCGGTGGCCGTGACACGGTCAAGAGCTCCGCGGACTGGCCGGTGCCCGGCCTCGTCTCGCACACCGCCGCCCCCACCGCCGACGGCTGGATCGTCGCCGACGTCTGGGAGTCCGAGGAGGCGTTCCAGAAGTTCGGCGAGATCATCGTGCCGATCCTGACCGAGATCGGTATCAAGGACGCGCAGCCGAAGACCTACCCGGTGTTCAACCTGGTGACCCCGTAGTCCCGGCATCCGGATCGAAGGCCCCTCGCGGAAGCGGGGGGCTTCCTGGTTCCACGGATCCGCGGAACGCAGACCTCAGCGCGCCGGCTCGGGCAGGATCTGGCGGGGGACGGTTCTGGGGTGGCCCGGGCGGTTCCATTCGCGGGGGTAGCCGACGGAGACCTCCTCGAAGCGCACCCCGTCGTACCAGGCGGTCCGGGGAATGTGCAGATGGCCGTAGACCACCGCGCTCACCGTGAACCGCCGGTGCCAGTCGGCCGTCCGCTCGGTGCCGCACCACTGGGCGAACTCCGGGTAGTGCAGGATCCGGGTGGGCTGGCGGACCAGCGGGAAGTGGTTGACCAGGACCAGCGGGAGGGCCGGATCGCAGTCCCGCAGCCGCCGCTCGGACTCCTTCAGCCGGGCCCGGCACCAGGCGTCGCGGCTCGGGTACGGATCGGGATGCAGCAGGAACTCGTCGCTGCACACGATCCCGGACTTGTACGCCTGGGCGAGCGACTCCTCCTTGTTCGCGGCGGTGTCGGTGCGGAACGTGTAGTCGTAGAGGACGAACAGCGGCGCCACGACGGCCGGGCCGCCCGCGCCCTCCCAGACCGGGTACGGGTCCTCCGAGGTGAGCACGCCCAGCGAGCGGCACATCTCGACCAGATGGCGGTAGCGCGCCTCGCCGCGTAACTGGACCGGATCCTCGGCCGGGGTCCACAGGTCGTGGTTGCCCGGCGCCCACACCACCCGGGCGTATCTGCTGCTGAGCAGGGTCAGCGCCCACTCGATGCCGTCCGTCAGCTCGCCCACGTCACCCGCGACGATCAGCCAGTCGGTGTCCGACTCGGGGCGCAGGCCCTCGACGATCTTCCGGTTCTCCGCGAACGCCACATGCAGGTCGCTGATCCCCCAGAGCTTTCCATCCGGCATATGCAGACGGTAGGCGGATCCGGGCACGGGCGGTACCCCGCCCAATGGGTGATCCTGGCGTACGCCGGGCGCGCCGGTCCCCCGTGCCGCCCGGGCGGCGGAAGTGTTCGCCGCGTGCTCGCCCTGATCGCCGCCCACTTCGTGCTCGCCGCCTGCGCCACCCCTCTGGTGCGGTGGCTCGGCCGGCGAGCCTTCCTCGTCCTCGCGCTGGCACCGGCCGCCACGACGGTGTGGGCGTTCACCCAGTGGGCCGCCGTCGCCGACGGCGCGGTGCGCACCGAGCAGTGGCGGTGGGCGCCCGCCCTCGATCTGAGCATCGCGCTGCGGCTCGACGCCCTCGGGCTGCTGCTGACCGTGCTGGCCGGTGGCGTCGGCGCGCTCGTACTCGTCTACTGCACCGGCTACTTCGGCGACGACGAACCGGGGCTGGCGAACTTCGCGGGCACCCTGACCGCCTTCGCGGGGGCGATGCTCGGGCTCGTCCTCGCCGACGACCTGATCCTGCTGTACGTCTTCTGGGAACTGACCACCGTCTTCTCGTTCCTGCTCATCGGCCATCTGTCGGTGAAGAAGGCCAACCGGCGCTCCGCACTGCAGGCGCTGCTCGTCACCACGGTCGGCGGCCTGGCCATGCTGGTCGGGCTGTTGATGCTCGGTCAGGCGGCGGGAACGTACCGGATCTCCGTCCTCGTCGCGCATCCGCCGCCATCGGGCGGCACGGCGGTGCCGGTCGCCCTGGTGCTGGTGCTCGCGGGGGCGCTGTCGAAGTCCGCGATCTGGCCGTTCAGTCTGTGGCTGCCCGGTGCCATGGCGGCGCCGACGCCGGTCAGCGCCTATCTGCACGCGGCGGCCATGGTGAAGGGCGGCATCTATCTCATCGCCCGATTCTCCCCCGCCTTCGCCGCGGTCGCGCCCTGGCGGGGTGTGACGCTGACGCTCGGTGCCGCCACGATGCTGCTCGGCGGGTGGCGGGCGCTGCGCGAGACCGACCTGAAGCGGATCCTCGCCTACGGGACGGTGAGCCAACTCGGCTTCCTCACCGCGCTGGTGGGGGCCGGGTCCCGGTACACCGCGCTCGCCGGCGCCACCATGCTGCTGACGCACGCGCTGTTCAAGGCGCCGCTGTTCCTCGTGGTCGGCATCGTCGACCACGCCACCGGGAGCCGCGACATCCGCCGGCTCGCCGGTCTGGCGCGCGCGATGCCGGTGGTCTGCGGCACCGCCTGTCTCGCCGGTGCTTCCATGGCGGGCCTGCCGCCGTTCCTCGGCTTCGCCGCCAAGGAGGCCTCGTTCGCGGCGCTCTGGGCCGGCGGCACCGCCGACCGCCTCACCCTGTACGCCACCGTCGCCGGATCGGCCCTGACCACGGCGTACACCCTGCGCTTCCTGTACGGCGCGTTCGGCCCGGCCACATCGCCCGACCTGCCGAGGGCGACCGCGCACGGCGGGCGGACGAAGGCGGCCCTGTGGGCTCCGACGGCGCTGCTGGCGCTGGCGGGCCTGGTGCTGGGCCCGGCGGTGGGCCGGCTCGCGCCGCTGATGGAGCGTTACGCGGCAGCGTTCCCGTCCCCGGGAACCGCGTACCACCTGGCCCTGTGGCACGGCACCGGCCTCCCGCTCATCCTGTCGGAGATCGCGTGGGCGGCCGGTGCGGCGCTGTTCGTCGTACGGAACCACCTGGTCCGCTGGGGCAAGCGGCTGGCGCTGCCGAGCGCCGAGGCGGCGTTCGCCCAGATCCTGTGGCAGACCGAGCGCTTCGCGCTGCAGCTGACCGGCAGCATCCAGCGAGGTTCGCTGCCGGTCTATCTCGGCACGGCGCTGCTGGTCTTCTCCGGCTCCGAGGCGGCGGCGCTGTTCACCGACCGGCCGTGGGCGTGGGGCGGCTCCCCGCACCTGTGGGACGACGCGGGGCAGATCGCGGTGGCGGCGGCCGTGGCGGCGGCGGGCGTGCTGTGCCTGCCGACCCGGCAGCGGATGAAGGCGGTGGTGCTGGCCGGCACCACCGGGTACGGCACCGGCGTGCTGTTCGTGCTGCAGGGGGCGCCGGACCTCGCGCTGACGCAGTTCACGGTGGAGACGACCAGCATCGTCGTGTTCGTCCTGGTGCTGCGCCGCCTCCCGCACCGCTTCCCGCCGACGGCGACGGCCTGGCGCCGCGCCCTGCACGCCGCGCTCGGCGTCACCGCGGGGACGCTGGCGGCGGGTCTGACGTATCTGGCGGTGGCGGCCCGCCGGCATCCGGCCGCAGGCGCCGCCATGGTGGCCGAGACCGCGCACGACGGGCTGAAGAACGTGGTCGCGACGATCCTCGTCGACCTGCGGGCCTGGGACACGATGGGCGAGTCGGCGGTGCTGGCGGTCGCGGCCGTCGGCGTGACGAGCCTGGTCTATCTGCGCCGCCGGGCCGGGGCGCTGCCGCGCGCGCAGGAGGACGGCACCACGGCCGGCGTGTGGGCGTCGGAGGCGCGCGCCGGGCCGCGCGCGGCCCCGGAGCGCACCTGGCTGGCGGCGGGCGACACCCTCGACCCCGACCGGCGCTCGGTGGTCTTCGAGGTGGTGGCACGGCTGGTCTTCCACCCCATCCTCGTGCTCTCGCTGTATCTGCTGTTCTGCGCGGAGAACCTGCCGGGCGGCGGCTTCACGGCCGGGCTGGTCGCGGGGCTGGCGCTCGTCGTGCGGTATCTGGCGGGCGGGCGCTACGAGTTGGCCGAGGCGGCCCCCGTGGACGCCGGGTTCCTGCTCGGCACCGGCCTGATGATCTCCGTCGGAACGGGTCTCGGCGGGCTGGTGCTCGGCTCGGACGTCCTGGACAGCGCGGTGTTCCACACCCGGCTGCCGCTCTTCGGCGAGGTGCACGTCCCCAGCTCCGTGCTGTTCGACTTCGGTGTGTACCTCCTGGTCCTCGGGGTCGTCCTCGATGTGCTGCGGAGCCTCGGCGCGAAGATCGACCAGCAGATCGAGCGCGAAGAAGCCCGGAGGAAGGCATGAACGCCACCGTCGCCCTGATCGCCGCCGGCGGGGTGCTGTTCGCCTGCGGGACGGTGCTGCTGCTCGCCCGCCCGCTGACCCGCATCCTCCTGGGCGCCGTCCTGCTCGGCAACGGGGTGAACCTGCTGGTGCTGGCCACCTCGGGCCGTTCCGGGAAGGCGCCGCTGCTGTCCCCCGGCACCGATCCGGCGGCGGTCTCCGACCCGTTCCCGCAGGCGATGGCGCTGACCGCGATCGTGATCACCCTGGCGCTGACCGCGTTCCTGCTCGCGATGGCCTACCGCAGCTGGCAGTTGACCGGCAGCGACGACGTACAGGACGACGTCGAGGACATCCGGGTCGCGCTGCGGGCCGAACACGAGGGGACGCGCGCCGAGTTGAGGACGGTGATCCGCGCGGACCGGGCCCGGCAGGCGCGGGCCGAGGACTCCGAGGACCTCGACGACGAACTGTGGGACAACGTGCTGGGGGCCGACCGATGAACGCGACCGCACTGCTGCCGCTGCCCGTCGTCCTCCCGCTCTTCGCCGCGGGCCTCAAACTCGCCGTCGGACTGCGGCTCCCCCGGATCCAGCGGTTCATCAGCGCGGCCGTCCTCAGCGTCGTGCTGGCCGCCTCCGTCACGCTGCTGGTGGCGGCCGACCGGGACGGCCCGCAGGTGATGCACGCGGGCGGCTGGCCGGTCCCGATCGGCATCGCGCTGGTCGCCGACCGGCTGTCGGCGCTGATGCTGGTCGTCTCGTCCGCGGTGACGCTCTGCGTGCTGGTGTACTCCATCGGCCAGGGCATGGCCGACCGCGACGAGGCGACGCCGCTGTCGGTCTTCCACCCCGCGTATCTGATCCTCGTCGCCGGGGTCTCCGACACCTTCCTGTCCGGCGACCTGTTCAACCTCTACGTCGGCTTCGAGATCATGCTGACCGCCAGCTATGTGCTGCTGACGCTCGGCGGCACGGCGGCCAGGATCCGGGCCGGGGCCACGTACATCGTGGTGTCGCTGCTGTCCTCGGTGCTCTTCCTGGTGGCGATCGGCATGGTCTACGCGGCCACCGGCACCATGAACCTCGCGGAGCTCTCGGTGCGGCTGGCCGATCTGCCCGCCGGGATCCGGCTGGTGCTGCAACTCGCGCTGCTCACCGTCTTCGGCATCAAGGCGGCCGTCTTCCCGCTCGCCGCCTGGCTCCCCGACTCCTACCCGACCGCGCCCGCGCCCGTCACCGCCGTCTTCGCCGGGCTGCTCACGAAGGTCGGCGTGTACTCGATACTGCGCACCCAGACGCTGCTCTTCCCGGGCACCCGGCTCGCCGAGCCGCTGATGCTGATCGCCCTGCTGTCGATGGTCGTCGGGATCCTGGGCGCGGTCGCGCAGACCGACCTCAAGCGGCTGCTGTCCTTCACCCTCGTCAGCCATATCGGGTACATGGTCTTCGGCATCGCGCTGGCCTCCCGTGGCGGTGTCGCGGGCGCGGTCTTCTACGTCGCCCACCACATCACCGTGCAGACCACGCTCTTCCTGGTCACGGGGCTGGTGGAACGCCGGGGCGGCACCACCGACCTGCAGCGGCTCGGCGGGCTCGCCAGGATCTCCCCGCTGCTCGCCGCCGTCTTCTTCGTGCCCGCGATGAACCTCGCCGGGATCCCGCCGCTGTCGGGGTTCCTCGGCAAGCTCGGGCTGCTGCGCGCGGGCGTCGCCGACGGCGGCGCCTGGGCGTACGTGCTGGTCGGCGGTGGTGTCGTGACCAGCCTGCTGACGCTCTACGCGCTGATCAAGGTCTGGAACCTGGCCTTCTGGCGGGCCGCTCCGCCCGATCTGTGTGCCGACGGCACCGTGCTGGAGACGGACGACGACGCCGATCAGGACGACTCCGACGAGGAGACCCTGATGCCCGCCGGGCGCCCCGAGTCGGCGTCCCTCAGCGGCCGTTCGATCACCACCACCGCCGCGCTCCCCCGCACGATGCTCGCCGCCACCATGGCGCTGGTCGCCCTCGGGCTGGCCTACACCGTGCTGGCCGGACCGCTGACGGGGCTCGCCGACCGGGCGGCCGGCGAGCTCCTGTCACGAACTCCCTACGTCCAGGCGGTTCTGGCGCACTGACGCAGGGACCGCCCGTCGGGTCAGCGGTCGTGAACCGTGTGCGTCGCCGCGATCTGCTTCCAGGACTTCGGCTCCGCCTGCGGTGCGGCCGGGGCGGCACGGAGCGCGCCGGCCTGCGGGGCGGCCGGCGGCGCCGCGGGCTTGGCCGCGGTGAAGAGCCAGGTCGCGAAGAGCGGGCCGAGCTTCTTCCCGGAGATCTTCTCGGCGAGCTTCTGGAACTCGGCGATGGAGCCGTTGCCGTACTGGTGCTGGGCGGGCCAGGCCTTCAGCAGGGCGAAGAACGCCTTGTCGCCGATCTTGTTGCGCAGCACCTGGATGGCGACGGCGCCCCGGTCGTAGACCGCGCCGTCGAACTGGTTCGCCGCGCCGGGGTCGCCGGGCTTGACCGTCCAGAACGGGTCGTCGGCCGGGTGCTGGCTGTAGACCCAGTCGGCGAGTTCCTGCGCGGTGCCCTCGCCCTGGTGCTCGGACCACAGCCACTGGGCGTAGCTGGCGAAGCCCTCGTTGAGCCAGATGTCGGACCAGCGGGAGAGCGAGACGCTGTCGCCCCACCACTGGTGCGCCAGCTCGTGGACGACGACCGAGGGGTTCGCCCCGCCCGCGAACTGCGCGGGGCTGTAGAAGACCCGGCCCTGTGTCTCCACGGCGTAGTGGGTGGGCACGTTGGGGGCGTAGCCGCCGGCGGCGCTGAACGGGTACGGGCCGAAGTAGGTGCTCTCCCAGTCGATGATCTCGCCGGTGCGCTCGATGCTGGCGCGGGCGGCGCCGTCGTTGTCGCCCAGGTCCTTGCTGTAGGCGTTGATGACGGGCAGGCCGTTGGCGGTGGTGTTCCGCGTGATGTCGAACTTCCCGACCGCGAGGGTGGCCAGGTACGTGGCCTGCGGCTTGTTCTGCCGCCAGTTGTAGCGCGTCCAGCCGAGCTTCGAACTCTGCGAGACCAGCACACCGTTGCTGATCGCGGCCGAGCCGTCGGGGACGAGCACCGAGACGTCGTAGGTGGCCTTGTCCAGCGGGTGGTCGTTGCTGGGGAACCACCACCAGGCGGATTCCGGCTCGTTGGCGGCGACTCCGCCGTCGGGGGTGCGCTGCCAGGACGTGAAGCCGTAGCGCTTCACCTTGCCCGGGACGCCGGAGTAGCGGACGACGACGGTGGCCTGCTGGCCCTTGGCGAGCGGGGTGGCCGGGGTGATCTCCAGCTCCTGCTCACCGCTGGTGGCGAACTTCGCGACCCGGCCGTTGACCCGGACCTCGCTGACGTCCAGCGCGAAGTCGAGGTTGAAGCGGGTCAGTCCCTGGGTGGCGGTGGCCAGCAGGGTGGCGGTGCCCTCCAGCTCGTCGGTGGCGGGCTGGTACTTCAGCCGCAGGTCGTAGTGGGAGACGTCATAACCCCCGTTCCCGTACGTCGGGTAGTACGCGTCGCCGATGCCGGGCGCGCCCGGTCCGGCGTCGGCGGCGGATGCCGGGATCGCCAGCAACAGGCCGACGGCGCTCACGGCGGAAACGATCGCTCTCTTACGCACAGGGGTCCTCCAGCGCGGGGTGAGTTCGGACACCCCGACCCTAGGAACCAGCTGTGTGTCCCAGCTACCCCTTCACCCACTGCTGTCTCAAGACCTTCACCGTGCGCAACACAACGTCTCAAAACACCGTGCGGCGCACGCCCGCCGTGACCCCGGCTCAACCTGTCTTCAATGCCGCCTTCATCATCGCCCGCGCGATCGGCGCCGCCAGCCCGTTCCCGCTGACCTCCGAGCGGGCCGCGTCCGACTGCTCGACGACCACGGCGACCGCGACCTGGTGGCCCTTGCCGTCGTCGGCGTAGGAGACGAACCAGGCGTACGGCGTCCCGCTGTTGTTCTCGCCGTGCTGGGCGGTGCCGGTCTTGCCGCCGACCTCGACACCGCTGATCTTCGCGTTGCTGCCGGTGCCGTTGTCGACGACGTTGACCATCGCCTTGCGCAGCTTCGCCGCGGTGTCCGCGCTGACCGCGCGGGTGCTCTCGCCGTCCGGGTAGGACTGCAGCACGGTGCCGTTGCCGTCGGTGACCTGAGAGACCATGTGCGGGCTCGCCAGCTCGCCGCCGTTGGCGAGGGCCGCGACGACCATCGCCATCTGCAGCGGGGTCGCGGTGTCGTCGAACTGCCCGATGCCGGACAGGGCGGTCTGCGCCTTGTCCATGCCCTTCGGGTAGACGCTCTTGGCCGCGCGCACTGGGATGTCGAGGCTGTCGGTGTTGAAGCCGAACTTCTCGGCGGCGGCGCGCACCTTGTCCTGGCCGAGGTCGACGGCCATCTTGCCGAAGACGTTGTTGCAGCTGTACTGGAGCGCGGTGTTGATGCTCGCGTTCTCGCAGGGCGCGGACGCCGACTCGTTGACCAGCACCCGTGAGGTGCCGGGCAGCGGGTACGGGTTCGGGCTGGCGGTCTTCTCGTCGATCGACGAGTACAGCCCGTTCTCCAGGGCCGCCGCGGCGACGACGAGCTTGAACGTCGACCCCGGCGGGTACGCGGCGCGCAGCGCCCGGTTGAGCATGGGCTGGTCCTTGTCGGCCTGCAGGGCGCTCCACGCCGCGCCGTCGGCCTTCGAACCGCCCGAGATCTTCGACGGGTCGTAGCTGGGGGTGCTGACCATGCCGAGGATCCGGCCGGTCGCCGGGTCGATGGCGACGGCCGCGCCCTTCTTGTCGCCGAGCCCCTTGAAGGCGGCCTGCTGCACGGCGGGGTCGATGGTGGTGATCACATCGCCCGGCTCGGTGGCCTTGCCGGTGAGCGAGTCGGGCAGGCTCTTCAGCCGCGGGTCGGTGCCGCCCAGGATGCCGCGGTAGATGCCTTCGAGCTGGGTGGCGCCGTAGACCTGCGAGCTGTAGCCGGTGACCGCCGAGTACAGCCCGCCGCCGGTGTACGTGCGCTTGTAGCGCAGGTCGCCGCCGCTGGTGGTGGTGGAACCGGTCACCGGCTTTCCGCCCACGACGATGTCGCCGAGCGGGTTCGCGTACTGCGCGATGATGTTCCGCCGGTTGTGCTTGTCGTCCGCGAGCGCCCGGCCGTCCACCGCCTGCATCCACGTCACCCGCACCATGACCGCGAGGACGAGCAGGAGGCTGAAGACCGACGCACGCCTGATGGTCTTGTTCATCCCTTGCAAGAACGTTCCAGGGGGATTCGTTGGTTCCGGCGGGTGAGCACAGGTTCCTCACAGGTCGCGGCTCCCGCACGGAACGGCCCCGCTCTGTGAGGATCTCGACCGTGCGCACCCTGCGAGGGATCGAGTGGCCGCTGGTCGGCTGGCTCGTCGTCGTCTGGGTGCTGCTGTGGGGCAGCCTCACCGCCGCGAACGTCGTCACCGGCCTGGTCGTGGCGGTCGTGCTGTGCCTGGTCTTCCCGCTGCCGCCGCTCAACCTGGGGCTGCGGATTCACCCGGTCGGCCTAGTGCGGTTCGCCGCGCTCTTCCTCGTCGATCTGACCGTCTCGGGGCTGCGGACGGCCTGGCAGACCCTGACCCCCGCCCCGCTGCCCTGCGCGGTGCTGGCGGTCCGGCTGCGCTGCTCGGGCGACCTGATGCTGGCGGCCACCGCGATCGCCGTCTCGGCGGTGCCGGGCAGCGCCGTGCTGGAGGTCCAGCGGTCCACCGCGACGCTGTTCGTGCACGTCATGGGCTCGGACATCGAGGAGGCCAGGGACGGGGTACGCCGGCTGGAGACGCTGGTGGTGCGCGCCTTCGGCACCCGCGCGGAGATCGCGTCGCTCGATGCGGGGGGCACGTCGTGAGATGGGTCACCGCTGCCGTCCTGGGGCTGCTGCTCGCGGCCGGTGTGATGGTCTTCGTCCGGCTGGTGCGCGGTCCGTCGATGCTCGACCGGGCGGTGGCGGTGGACGCGCTGCTGGCCGTGGTGGTCGCCGGCCTCGGCGCGCAGGCGGCGGCCGACCGCACCCCGTACGCGCTCCCGGTCCTGCTGGTGCTGGCCTTCCTCGGCTTCACCGGCTCGGTCGCGATCGCCCGCTTCATCGCTCTCCGGGACAAGGACTCGTCATGACCGTCCTGGACTGGGGTTCCGTGTGCGACTGGACCGCGGCGGTCTTCCTGCTGCTCGGCGCCGCGCTCTGCTTCGTGGCCGGGGTCGGACTGCTGCGGCTGCCCGACACCCTCACCCGGATGCACGCGGCGACCAAGCCGCAGGTCCTGGGTCTGCTGCTGGTGCTGGTGGGGGTGGCCCTGCGGCTGCGGTCCTGGGTGGACGTGGGCACCCTGGTGCTGATCGGGGCGTTTCAGCTGATGACCGTCCCGGTGGCGGCGCACATGGTGGGGCGGGCCGCGTACCGCACCGGCCAGGTGCGCGGCGATCAGCTGGTCCTCGACGAGCTGGACGATCATCTGACCCGACCCGGCCCCGACTGAGTCCAACCGGTAAGTTCGATATGTGACAAATGCTCGGATCGTCGGAGCACTGCGGTCCCTGGAATCCGCCGTCCTCGCCCGCCAGGGCATGGGGCTGCCCCTGCTGGCCATCGCGGTCGTCTCGGCGGCGGACCTGGCGGCCGGCCGGGACCACTACATCGGGCCCGGAATGGTGGTGGCCCCGGCGCTGGCCTCCATCACGACGACCTGGCGGCGCACCCTGCTCATCGCCGTCCTCGGCCTCGCCGCGCAGACGGCGCTCGCGCCGTACAACGGAGTCGTCCAGGGCCGCGACTGGGTGCTGCTCACCGGCCAGCTCGCCACCTATGTGGTGGTCAGCCTGTTCAGCGCCTACATCGCCTGGCGGCGCGAGACCGGCCAGCGGGCCTTCACCGCGATCACCTCGGTCGCCGAGGCCGCCCAGCGCGCCCTGCTGCGGCCCCCCGGGGACCGGGTCGGTGACGTCCGGCTCGCCGTCCGGTACGTCTCGGCGGCGGACGCGGCCCAGATCGGCGGCGACCTGTACTCCGTCCTGGACACCCCGCACGGCGTGCGCGCGCTCATCGGCGACGTCCGCGGCAAGGGTCTGGACGCCGTCCAGACCTCGGCGGTCGTGCTCGGCGCCTTCCGCGAGGCCGCCTACGACGAGGGCGGACTGACCCGCGTCGCGCAGCGCGTCGAGGCGAGCGTGCAGCGCCATGTCGTCTCCGGCGAGTTCGCCACCGCCCTCTTCGCCGAGTTCGACGGCCCCGGCTCTGTCGAGTTCCTGCACTACGGCCATGTGGCACCGCTGCGCATCTCCCCGGACGGAACGGTGACGACGCTGAACCCGCCGGACCCCTGGGTGCCGCTGGGCCTGGGCCGGCTGGTCAAGGGGGCGGCCGTGCCCTGGCGGGCACCGCTCGGCGGCGAGGACGTGCTCGTGCTCTGCACGGACGGGGTGATCGAGGCCCGCAGCCCGGTGGACGGCTCCTTCTACCCCCTCACCGAACGGGTCGGGTCACTGGTGGCGGGTCTGGCCCAGAACCTGGAGGCGGCCGTCGAGCGCGTCTACGCCGACCTGCTGCGGCACGCGGGCGACTCCCTCGGCGACGACGTGGTCCTCCTGCTGCTCGCGCCCGCCCGGCCCCCGACGCAGCCGCTCTGAGGCGCTACCGGGGACACCGCCGGCGCCTCCCCCTCGCGTGGCTGGAAACATCGCACTGAGTACCCACTCCATGACGTGTCGTCAAGTGGCCCTAGCGGCAAGGCGTTCGCCTGTTCTAGGGTTACTACGTGGCCCTGGACCCCGGCCCCGCTCCAGGCGGAGCCCGGCTGGGCTCAAGTGCCTCCAACTCTGCAGGACGTGGACCGGCGTCATGGCGAAGCTTGCGGCGATCTCGCGACTCCCCCTCTCCGACCCGCGGCGATCGACCCTCGATGTCTCCTGGACGTTCTCGCTGCACCGCACCCCGGGGAGCGATGAGCTGGCCGCCAGGATGACGTGCGCCGCGCTCGACACCCTGGGGCCGTACGGGCAGGTCAGCGCGCAACTGGCCGCCGCGATCACCTTGGCGTGCGGTTATGTCGTCGACCACGGGCTCGCGCACCGGTACCGCGTGACCCTGGGCGTGGACGGGGCGCGGTGCACGGTCTCGGTGACCGATTACGGCTACGACAAACCGCTCACGGTCCCGCCCGACCCACCGCATTCGTACGCCGCGACCGCCCTGTGCCAGCAACTCGCCCACCCCACCGAGAACGGGGCGCGGATCGACGGTGTGCAGGTGCACCACGCCACCGACGGAGCGGTCCTGATCCGCTTCCGTGCCCTGCTTCCCGCCGCCCCGGCCGATGCCGCCGACGACTCCGCCCCAGGGCTCCCCCAGCCTCCCCCGGCCGCGCCGGACCACTCCCGCAGTCCAGGCGCCCGAGGGTGAGGTGCGCCCGGCCGGCGGCTCCGGGGGGAGCGGGTCGCCGGCCGGGCGCCAAAAAACGTGCGGCTGCGGTCAGTCCTGATGTGATCCGGTCAGCGCCGCGAAGACGACCACGTTCGCCGAGTACGCGCGCTTCTCCTGGTCGAACGTGCCGCCGCAGGTGATCAGCCGCAGCTCCGGCCGGGTGCCCGCCCCGTAGACCCGGTCCGCGGAGAAGTGGTCCTTGTCGACGACCTCGACGCCTTCGACGGTGAACTCCGCGACGGAGCCGTCCGCCCGCTGGATCTCCACCTCCGCGCCCGGCGTCACCGTGCTCAGCCCGTAGAAGACCGCGGGCCTGGTCTCGGTGTCGACATGGCCGACGAGCAGCGCCGCGCCCGCCGCGCCCGGCGCCGGACCGCCGCGGAACCAGCCGGCGACGTCCGGGGTGCTGTACGGCGGCGGGTCCACCGCACCGTTCAGCAGGCCCCGTTCGACGATCCCGGCGTGCAGCCCGATCGACGCGATGTCCACCCGCACCGGTTTGGAGTCCGCCAGCGGGAGGTGCGGGGCGTAGACCTGCGGCGGCCGGTCGGCGGAGCCGGCCGCCGGCTGTCCGCCGGGGCCGGCCGGGTCCACCCCGTCGCCGGGGTGGCCCATCAGCCAGGCGGCGAAGAGCACCAGCCCCATCGCCACCGCGGCCCAGGTGCGGCCGCTGACGGACGTGCGTTCCTCGTCGGGCACCGCGGCCTAACCGTGGCGGCGTCGGCGGTACACCGCCACGGCCGCGAGCGATGCCGCCGCCGCGCCGCCGACCGCCAGCACCGAGTCGGTGCCGGGACCGGCCTCGGCCGGGCCGGCGGCCAGTTGCGCGGTTCCACCGCCGCCCGCCGGAACCGGGGCCGTCGGCCAGAGCGGTTCGGGCTTCACGGGGGTGACGGGCGCGACCTGGTTGATGATGACCACGGTGCCCTGGGCGGCGTGGGTGTTGCCGTCGCACTCGACGGAGACGGAGTAGGTGCCCGCCACCGCGTCGGACCGGATGGACGCGTCACTGACCAGTCCGTCCTGGCCGTCGACCGGCGGTGCCAGCGTCACCGGGCTCACGAAGACCTCGGCGCTGGCCTTGGCCTTCGCCGACCGGCAGGCGCTCTTCACGTGCAGTGTGATGACCGCGCCCGCCCAGGTCTTGCCGGGGGTGACGGTCACCGTCCCCGAGGCCGACGCCGAACTCTCGTTGTCGGCGAATGCCGGGACAGCACCACTGAGCAGGAACAGTACGGCCGCACCGGCAGCAGCCGGTCGTCGGATATCTAGCATCGGGGGAACCTCCGCTCGGCCGGGTACGGCCAGCGGTACCCGGTGCTTCGAACATCCATCCAGGAGGGTTCCGCCGCACCCCGGACGGCGTTTGGTTACGCCATCAGGGGGTTCTGGTCACACACAGTGCGAGCGCTCAGACCTCGTCGACGAGGTCCGCGATCGAGTTCACGACCCGCGACGGCCGGAACGGGTACTTGTCGATGTCCGCCTTCGACGTCAGACCGGTCAGCACCAGGAAGGTCTCCATGCCGGACTCCAGCCCGGCGAGCACATCGGTGTCCATCCGGTCGCCGATCATCGCGCTGGTCTCGGAGTGCACACCGATCGCGTTCAGCCCGGCGCGCATCATCAGCGGGTTGGGCTTGCCGACGAAGTACGGATCCTTGCCGGTGGCCTTGGTGATCAGCGCGGCCACCGAGCCGGTGGCGGGCAGCGGGCCCTCGGCCGACGGGCCGGTCTCGTCCGGGTTGGTGCAGATGAAGCGCGCACCGCCGTTGATGAGCCGGATCGCCTTGGTGAGCGCCTCGAAGCTGTAGGTGCGGGTCTCGCCCAGCACCACGTAGTCGGGCTCGACGTCGGTGAGGATGTAGCCGACGTCGTGCAGCGCGGTGGTCAGACCGGCCTCGCCGATCGCGTACGCCGTACCGCCGGGGCGCTGGTCGTCGAGGAACTTCGCGGTGGCCAGCGCCGAGGTCCAGATGTTCTCGACCGGAACGTCGAGACCCATCCGCGACAGCCTGGCGTGCAGGTCACGGGCGGTGTAGATGGAGTTGTTCGTCAGCACCAGGAACGGCTTGCCGGACTCCCGCAGCCGCTTGATGAAGGCGTCGGCGCCGGGGATCGGCGTGCCCTCGTGGATCAGCACCCCGTCCATGTCGGTGAGCCAGGATTCGATCGGCTTGCGTGTCGACACGGGCGTGTTCTCCTGTCCTGGTGAGCGGCTCTGCGCTGCCCAGCGTAGCCGGGGCGCACCGTGTACGCCCCGGCCGTCTCATCCGCTGATCAGCTGCCGGTCGCCTTCTTCCAGGCGTCGACGTACGAGGCCAGGTCGGTGTTCACGGTGGCCCAGTCGGGCGTGAAGATCTCGACGCCGGACATGATCGCCTTCAGCTTCGCCGCGTTCGCGTCCGTCGCCGTCACATCGGTGCGGGCCGGGAAGCCGCCGCCGACCGAGGACACCTCCTGCTGCACCTCGGGGGTGAGCAGGAAGTCCAGCAGCTTCTTGCCGTTCTCCGTGTGCGGGGCGTCCTTGACCAGGCCGGCCGCGTACGGGAGCGCGAAGCTGGTGGGCTTGCCGGTGGCGTTCGCGGCGGGGAAGAAGATGCCCTGGTTCGGCATGGACTTCATGTCGGCGTAGTTCATCTGCACATCGCCGTTGGCGACGACCAGTTCACCCTTGTCGACCTTGGGCGCGAGCGCGCCCGTCGACTTCGACGGTCCGACGTTGTTGGTCTGCAGCTTCTTCAGGTACGCCATCGCCGGCTCCAGGCCGCCGAAGTCGTGGATCGCCTTGATGACGACGGCCGTGCCGTCGCCGGCGACGCCCGGCGTGGAGTACTGCAGCTTGCCCTTGTACTGGGCGCCGAGCAGGTCGTCCCAGGTCTTGGGGGCCTGCTTCAGTTCCTTGGTGTTGTAGATGAAGCAGAAGTAGTTGTTGACGACCGAGGTCCACTTGCCGCCGGCGTCCTTGTCGGCGGCGGCGACCTGGTCGGAGCCGGCCGGCTTGTAGGTGTCCAGCAGTCCCTTGCTGTCGGCCTGCTGGATGAACGGCGGCAGGGTGACGACGACGTCGGCCTGGGTGTTGGACTTCTCCCGGGCCAGCCGCTGCACCATCTCGCCGGAGCCGCCCTCGACGTACTTCACCTTGATGCCGGTCTTGGCGGTGAAGTCCTTGAAGACCTTGTCGTAGAAGCCGGAGCCGTCGTCGGCCTTGAGGCCGTCGGCGCTGTAGACGGTGATCTCCTTGGCGTCGCTCGCGGCCGAGGAACCGCCGCAGGCGGTGAGCGAACCGGCGAGGACCAGGGCGCCGGCGACGGCGGCGAGCGGCTTGAGACTGTGTGCGGGCATGGCAGATCGATCTCCTTGCTGGGTAACGGAATCGCGGGGGGTGGTGCGGGACGTCAGCGGTAGGCGGCCCTGGTGCGGATCCGGCTCACGCCGAGCAGGACGACGAGCGTCGTCACCATCAGCACCACGGCGAGGGCGGCTCCGGAGAAGAGCGAGCCCCGGTCGGTGGCACCGAAGATCTTGACCGGCAGCGGGAGCCAGTCGGGTGGGTAGAGCATCATCGTGGCGCTCAACTCGCCCATGGACAGGGCGAAGCAGAGGCCGGCCGCCGCGGTCAGGGACGGCAGCAACAGCGGCAGTTTCACCCGCCACAGCACATACGCGGGGCGGGCGCCCAGGCTCGCGGCGCTCTGCTCGTAGGCCGGGTCGAGCCGGGCGACGGCCGCCGCGACGGACTGGTACGCGAAGGCCGTGACCAGCACCGTATGGGCCAGGACGACGATGCCGCGGGTGCCGTTGAGCAGCAGCGGCGGCTTCGAGAACGCCACCAGCAGGGACAGCCCGACCACCACCGACGGCACCGCCACCGGCAGCATGAACAGCGCGTCCAGCAGCCTGCGGCCGCGACCGCGCAGCGCGTCGGCGGCCAGCGCCGCCCAGCCGCCGACCACCAGGGCCAGCACGCTCGCGGCCAGCGCGGTGACCAGGCTGGTGGTGAGCGCGTCCAGCGACTCGCCGCGGGTGATGTCCTGGTAGTGGGTGAGGGTCGCGCCGGAGGGGAAGGCCCCGCTCCAGTGCGTAGCGAAGGACGCCAGCGCGATCACCGCGAACGGCAGCGCGAACAGCGGCAGGAACAGGACGAAGAAGACGGTCCACACGGCCCAGCGGCCGCTGCGGCTATGCACCAGCACGACGGCCTCCGGCGGCTGTTCGGGCGACGACGGCGCGGTACAGCCCGTAGAGGGCGACCGACAGGGCGATGTTCACGACCGCGACGACACAGGCGCCGGTGTAGTCCGACTCCAGGATCGCCTTGCTGTAGACGAGCATCGGCAGCGTGGTGACGTCCTTCGCACCGGTGAAGAGCACGATGCCGAACTCGTTCAGGCACATCACCAGCACCAGGCTGCCGCCCGCCGCGAGCGACGGCAGCGCCTCCGGCAGGATCACCTGCCGGACGATCCGCGGCGCCTTCGCGCCCAGCGAGGACGCGACCTCGATCTGCGCGGTGTCCACCTGCGAGAAGGCGGCGAGCAGCGGCCGCATCACGAACGGTGTGAAGTACGTGATCTCCGCGAGCAGCACGCCCCAGGGCGTGTGCAGGAAGTCGACGGGTCCACCCGCCGCGCCCGTCGCATCCGTCCACAGGCCGTTCGCCATGCCGACCGTGCCGTAGACGAAGAGCAGCGCGAGCGTGATCAGGAAGGACGGGAAGGCGAGGAAGATGTCGATGAACCGGCTGAGCGCCTTCCCGCCGGGGAACGGTACGAAGGCGATCACGAGGGCCAGCGCGAAGCCCAGCACCAGGCAGCCCACGGTGGAGCCGACCGCGATCCAGACCGTCGTCCACAGCGCCTCGCGGAAACCCGTCGAGGCGAACACCTCGCGGTACGCGGACAGATCGTGCCCGCCGGTGTCCGGGGTGAACGACTGCTGGACGACCAGCACGAGCGGGTACAGGAACGCCAGCGCCAGCCCGGCCACGGGCGGCAGCGCCCAGACCCAGCGGGGCACCGCGCGCGGTGCCCGTGCCGGACGGGGCACGGGTGCCGCGAGGTCCGGCGTCCGCACGGTCCCGGTACTCATACCCGCTCCAGGAGCGGTCGCTCCGTGCCGACGCCGGCCGGCAGGAGCACCGTGTCCTCGGGGTCGAAGGCGAGCGTCACCGTCGCCCCGACCGCCGGCGGCTGCCGCAGGTCGCCGACGTCCGCGCGGATCTCGTGGCCGCCGGCGTCGACGAGCAGCCGGTGGGTCGAACCGCGCCACTGCACGCCCGTCACCGTGCCGCGCAGCGAGTTGGCCGCGCCGCCGGCCGCGCCCGCGGCGGCCAGCCGCAGGGCGTGCGGGCGGACGCACATCGTGGCCTCGGCACCCTCGACCGCGCCCTTCGGGAGCTCGGCGGCGCGCACCACCGCGTCGCCGAAGTGCAGCGCCCCCTCCCCCGCGACCCGGACCGGCAGCAGGTTCGCGCTGCCGACGAAGGAGGCGGTGAACTCGGTGCGCGGGCGGCGGTAGAGGTCCTGCGGGGTGCCGCAGTCCTGCAGCCGCGCCTTGTCCATGACCGCGATCCGGTCGGCGAGGGTGAGCGCCTCGATCTGGTCGTGGGTGACGTACAGGATGGAGACGTCGGGCAGTTCGCGGTGCAGCCGCGCCAGCTCGGCGAGCATGCCCGAGCGCAGCTGCGCGTCGAGCGCCGACAGCGGCTCGTCGAGCAGCAGGACGCCGGGCCGGATGGCCAGCGCGCGGGCGATCGCGACGCGCTGCTGCTGACCGCCGGAGAGTTCGCGCGGATAGCGCCGGGCGTAGCCGGCCATCCCCGTCATCTCCAGCGCTTCCGCGACCCGGCCGGGTATCGCGGCGCGTGGCGTGCGCTGCGCCTTGAGGCCGAACGCGACGTTCTGGTCGACGCGCAGGTGCGGGAAGAGGGCGTACTGCTGGACGACCATCCCGATGCCGCGCCGGTGCGGCGGCAGATCGGTGACGTCCTGCCCGCCGATCAGCACCCGCCCGCCGGACGGCCGCACGAAGCCGGCGACCGCCCGCAGCGCGGTGGTCTTGCCGGAGCCGGACGGGCCGAGGAGGGCGAGGACCTCGCCCGGCTCGACGGTGAGGTCGAGCGCGTCGAGCACCGTCAGGTCCCCGTACGTGACGCTCACGTGGTCGAAACGAATGCCGCTGCGCACCGCGCGCGACGTCGGGACCGCCTCGGGCCCGCCCGGCTCCGTACTCATCGCTGCTGCCCCGCCCCGGCGGCCGCGCCGAACCCGTCGGCCGCGGCGAACCCGGTGAACCCGGCGATCGTCCGCGGGAGTTCCGCGACGGAGGCCAGGACATGGGTCGCCCCGGCGCCGCGCAGCGCGGCCTCGTCGTGCGCGCCGGTCAGCACGCCGGCGACCACCGAGGCGCCGGAGCGGCGGCCGCAGAGCATGTCGTACGAGGTGTCGCCCGCGACGGCGATCTCCCGTACGTCGTCGGCCGCCCCGGTGCGCAGCAGTGCGGCGAGCACCAGGTCGGGGAACGGGCGCCCGCGCCCGGCGTCGGCCGGGCACAGGGTGAGGTCGGCGATGTCCTGCCAGCCGAGCGCGTCCAGGATCGCGTCCTGGGTGACGCGCGAGAAGCCGGTGGTCAGCACGACCGTGCGGCCCTCGTCCCGCAGCTTCCCGATCGTCTCGGCGGCGCCGGGCAGCGGCGCGCAGCGGCCGCCGTCGACGAGTTCCGCGTAGGCGCTCTCGAACGCCGCGTTGCCGCGCTGGGCGATGTCCTCGTCGCCGAAGAGCGCGCGGAAGACGGTGATCTTCGACTCGCCCATCGTCGCGCGGACGTAGTCGAGCTTCTTCGCGTGGTCGTCGCTGCCCGGCTCCACCCCGAGCCGTTCGGCGGCGCGGGAGAAGGCCTGTTCCACGAGGCCGCCGTCGGCGACCGTGGTCCCGGCCATGTCGAGCACGACCAGTTTGATGCTGCCGTCCGTCATGGTGTCCGTCCTGTCGGTCATCGTTTCCCTCACCAGCCCAGCGCGTCGGCGGTCGTCTCACCGATCGCCGGGGAACAGGTCATGCCGCGCCCGCCGGGCCCGGTGACCAGCCACACTCCGTCCAGTACTTCCTGCCGGTGCACCACATGTGCGGTGTCCACGCACTGCGCGTACACCCCGGCCCAGCGGCGCCTGATGCGCGGCAGCGGCCGGCCGAGCAGCTGCCCGGCCCGCTCCAGCAGGTGGTCGTACGGGTCCTCGACGACGTCGAAGTTGAACGTCTCGTCGTACTCGTGGGTGTCGCCGATGGTCAGTCCGCCGTCGAGGCGCTGGACCATCAGCAGCTGCATCTTGTGCGCGGCGGCCACCGGCGGCTGCGGCTGTCCGGCGCGCAGCGCGTCGAGCGCGTCGCCCTCGTAGGCCGGGTAGTAGCGGAAGCTGTCGGCGTCGGCGACCGAGGTGGTCAGCGGCTCGCCGAGCGGATCGGTCTGCGCCATCTGCAACCGCACCCGGCGGACCGGCAGTTCGGGGGCGAGCTCGCGCACCAGCCCGGACAGCCAGGCCCCGGTGGCCAGGACGACGCTGTCGCCCCGGTGCACCTCGCCGTGGTCGTCGCGGACCGTGCCGGGCCCGACCTCCCGGACCTCGCGGCCGGGGAGGAACGTGTACCGGCCGGTCGCCGCCAGGTACTCGCGCAGCGCGGGCAGCGCGACCCGGGACTCGACGGCGGCGTCCCGCTCGCACAGCAGCGCCCCGGTGATGTCGCCGCGCAGCGCCGGGTTGTGGTCCCGGGCGGCCGCGGCGTCCAGCCACTTGAAGCCGCGCTCGGCGGCGTCGGCGCGAGCGATGACCTCGTCCACGACGGCCTTCTCGGGCGCGGTGCGGACCACGGTGAGCGAGCCGTTGGCGCGGAAGCCGGTGCCCGGCACCCGGGCACCGATGTCCTCCCACAGCTCACGGGCCCGCAGCGCGGTCTCCAGCTCCTCGCCGGCCGACCGGCCACCGACCCACACCAGGCCGAAGTTGCGTACGGAGGCGCCGCGGGCCTCCCGCTCGCGCTCCAGGTGGACGACCTCATGGCCGCGGTGGACGGCTTGCCAGGCGTGCATCGTGCCGAGCGCACCGGCGCCGACGATCAGGACTCTCATGGGGCCCAAAGGTGCTCGGGCCTTCGGAAGCGTACGTATCTCATGCATGAACCGATGGTGAACAGCCCAGCAACGCTTGGACTAGACCCGTTACCATTTCGTGATCGAAATCCTTCGCACAGCCTCCCGTCGGCCCGGCTACTTCTTGGACATCTGCGTGGTGAAACTGAACCGGTCGCCGCGGTAGAGCGAGCGCACCCGCTCGACCGGCACTCCCCCGCCGTCCCGGCTCGTCCGGTGCAGCAGCAGCATCGGCAGCGCGGGCGGCGTACCGATCAGCAGCGCCTCGCGCGGCGTCGCGAGCACCGTCTCGATCCGCTCGTCGGCCGACATCAGTTCCAGTCCGGCCTTGTCGCGCAGATACACGTAGAAGGACGAGTCGGGGGCGAAGTCCCGTTCCAGGTACGGCAGTCGGGCCACCGACAGATAGGTGCTCTCCAGGCCGACCCGTTCCTCGTCGGCGAGCAGCACCCGCTCCATGTGCCAGACCTCGTCACCGGCCGCGATCTGCAACTCGCGCGCCAGCACCGCGTCCGCCGCCAGCCGCTCCAGAGTGATCAGATGGCGGCTCGGGACCCGGCCCTGCCGCCGGACGCCCTCGGTGTAGCTCGCCAGCGACAGCGGCTGCTCCAGCTTCGGCCCGGCCACCACCGTGCCCCGCCCCTTGCGCCGCACCCGGCCCTGGATCAGCAGCTCGCGCAGCGCCTGCCGCACGGTCTCCCGCGCCACCTCGAACGTGGCCGCCAACTCCCGCTCGGTCGGCAGCAGTCCGCCCTCGCCGAGCTCGTCGAGCACGGCCTCCAGCCGGGTCTTCACGGCGTAGTACTTGGGCACCCGGCCGTGCTCGGGAATGCCGGACCGGATCGGGGCATGTGGATCTGTCACGGGACCGATCCTCGCAGAACAGCGGCGGTCCGCCTGCCCGTCAGCCGAGTGCGGCGCCGCCGAACACCGAGGCCAGCACGAGCAGCGCCGCGCCGTCGGCCACCACCCGCGTCCCGCCGGGGGCCACCGAGACCGGCACCGTGCGCCCCGCGGACCGGGCCGTGCGCTCGGTCAGCACCGCCGCGACCTCCTGCCGGAACAGCGTCTCGTCGGCCAGTACGGTGCGCCCGCCGAGCACCACCCGGTCGATGTCCAGCAGCGAGACGAGGTTGGCCGCGCCGACGCCCAGCAGGTACGCGGCGCCCGCCGAGTCACCGCGGTCGACCGCGGCCAGGCACATCGCCTCGATGCAGCCGCGGTTGCCGCAACCGCACACCGGACCGTCCAACTGCACGACCTGGTGCCCGAATTCGCCCGCGCCGGTGCGCTCGCCGCGGAAGACGGCGCCGTCCAGCACCAGCCCGGCGCCCAGCCCGGTCCCCAGATGCAGATACGCGAACGATCCGTCCCCCGCGTCCTGGCCGAGGACCGCGAGCGCCGCCGCGTTGGTGTCCTTGTCGACGACGACCCGCAGCCCGAGCCGCCGCTCCAGCGCGTCGCGCAGCGGGAAGCCGTCCCAGTCCGGGAAGCCGGTGACACGGTGCAGGACGCCCGAGGCGTGGTCGAGCGGCCCGGGAGCCGCGACGCCGACGCCGAGGATGGCGGGGCCGGCGTCCAGCGCCCGCACCTCGCGCGCCACCGCCTCCAGCACCTCCCCGGCGGGGCGGCCGAAGTCGAGCCGGGAGGTGCGGGCCCGCACCCGCTCGCCCGACAGGTCGGCGAGGACGACGGTCAGCTCGTCACGGTCCAGATGCACCCCGGCCGCGTACCGCGCCCGGCGCACCAGCCGCAGCTCGGTCCGCGGCTTGCCGCCGGTCGACGCCTGCCGCCCCGACTCCTCGGCCAGCCCCTCGGCCCGCAGCCGCGCGGTGATCTTGCTGACGGCCTGCGGGGTGAGCCCGGTGCGCTCGGCGAGCTCCAGCCGGCTGATGCCGCCGGTCCCGTGCCGGGTGGCGGCGCGCAGCAGATCGAGCACCAGAGCGGCGTTGTGGTGCCGCAGCGCGGGCAGGTTCGCCCCTGAGATTCCCCTGTTCACCCCTCCATTGTCCCCGGTGCTTGCTCTTTGGCAACACTGTTGCGAAAGTGGAGCGCATGAGTAGTCCCGCCACCCCCCTCCGCGTCGGACTGGTCGGCTACGGCCTGGCCGGCTCCGTCTTCCACGCCCCGCTCATCGCCGCCACCGACGGCCTGGTCCTCGACACGGTCGTCACCTCGAACCCCGAGCGGCGCGAGCAGGCCCGCGCCGAGCACCCCGACGTCCGGTTCTCCGCCTCCCCCGACGAACTGTGGACCGGCGACCCCGTCGACCTCGTGGTGCTCGCCTCCCCCAACCGCACCCACGTGCCGCTCGCGACCGCCGCCCTCCAGGCCGGGGTGCCCGTCGTCGTCGACAAGCCGCTCGCCGGCACCGCCGCCGAGGCCTACGAGCTGGCCGCCCTCGCCAAGGACCGCGGCCTGCTGCTCTCCGTCTTCCAGAACCGCCGCTGGGACAACGACTTCCGCACCCTGCGCCACCTCGTGGACAGCGGCGAGCTCGGCACCGTGCAGCGCTTCGAGTCCCGCTTCGAGCGGTGGCGGCCGCAGCCCAAGGGCGGCTGGCGCGAGTCGGGCGACCCCGCCGAGATCGGCGGGCTCCTCTACGACCTCGGCAGCCACCTCGTCGACCAGGCCCTGACGCTCTTCGGCCCGGCCGTCCGCGTCTACGCCGAGTCCGACGTCCGCCGCCCCGGCGCCGAGGTCGACGACGACACGTTCATCGCGATCACCCACGCGAGCGGCGTCCGCTCCCACCTGTGGGCCAGCGCCACCACCGCCCAGCTCGGCCCCCGCTTCCGGGCACTCGGCAGCACCGCCGGCTACGTCAAGTACGGCCTCGACCCGCAGGAGGCCGCCCTCCGCGACGGCCTGCGGCCCGGCTCCGCCGACGGCGACTGGGGCGTCGAGCCGGAGTCCGACTGGGGCACCCTCGGGGCCGGCGACTCCGCTCGCCCCGTCCCGACCCTGCCGGGCGACTACCCCGCCTACTACGCGGCGGTCGCCGCGGCCCTCCGCGACGGTTCGGCCCCGCCCGTCACCGCCCTGGAGGCGGCCGCCGCCCTCGAAGTCCTGGAGGCGGCCCGGCTCTCCGCCCGCGAGGGCCGCACGGTGGAACTGGAGGCGCGCTCATGAGCACTCCCGGTGATCTCGTCGCTGAACTCGAAGCGCAGGAACGCGACCTCGTCCTTCAGGGGTTCAGCAACGACGACGCGTGGCGGCTGGGGTCGCTGCTGGTGGAGCTGGCGCGGGAGCGCAACGCCCCCGTGACGATCGACATCCGTCGCGGTAGCCAGCAACTCTTCCATTACGCGCTGGACGGCACCTCCCCGGACAACGACGCCTGGCTCGCCCGTAAGTCCCGCGTCGCGGAGCGCTACGGCGCGTCGTCGTACCTCGTCGGCGCCCGCTTCCGCGCCAAGGGCACCACCTTCGAGGAATCCTCCCGCCTGGACCCGGACCTGTACGCCGCCCACGGGGGCGCGGTGCCGCTGCGTGTGGCGGGGGTGGGGATCGTCGGGACGGCGGCGGTGTCGGGGTTGCCGCAGTCGGAGGATCATGCGCTGGTGGTGGAGGCGTTGTCGCGCATGGTGCGGGGGTAGCGGGCGGTTCGTCGTGGGTCGGTCGGGGGCCGGGCCCTCCGGGGGGAGGGGTCCGAAATCGTATATTTACGATCCCCCAACCTTCGGCCGGGGGTGCCCCCAGCGGCTCACACATACACGGCAGCATTTCGGACCCCTCCCCCTGCGGCCCCGTCCCCCTCACGTCACGGACACCCGTCCGCGGAAGCGCGAGTCGTGGGCAACGCCCGGCGCGGGGGCGCAGCGGGTGCCGACACGCCTGCATCCGTCCCCCGCCCTCCCCCACGGGTGCCGACGCACGCACATGAGTCTCCCGTCCCCCCATACGCCCGCGGTGCCGACGCCGCGCATCCGTCCCCGACCCTCCGGCCCCGCCCCCTCACGTCCGCGGGTGCCGACGCGTGCATCCGTGACGGGTAAGGGCGGGTGGGTGGGGAAAGCCCGCCGCAGGCGCAACGGCGCTGCGGGCGCCGACGTACCCGCACCCCCCGCCGCAGGCGGGCACCGGCCCGCGCGGGCCGCCGCACCCCGTGCCGGAAGGCACAAGGGCGGGTGGGTGGGGAAAAGCCCGCCGCAGGCGCAACGGCGGCGCGGGGGCCGACGTACCCGCACCCGCGCCCCGGCAGGGGCTACGCGTCCGCCAGGACCTGGCGTTGGCGGCCCAAGCCGTCGATCTCCAGTTCCACCACATCCCCCGCCCTCAAATACGGCTTGGGATCAGGCTGGCCCATCGCCACCCCCGCCGGTGTCCCCGTGTTGATCACGTCGCCCGGGTACAGCGCCATGAACTGGCTCAGGTAGCGGACGACCTCTGCCACCGGGAAGATCTGGTCCGCGGTGGAACCGGCCTGCTTCGGTTCGCCGTTGACCCAGAGGCGCAGGCCCAGGGCCTGGGGGTCGGGGACTTCGTCGGCGGTGACGAACCAGGGGCCGATGGGGTTGAAGGTCTCGCAGTTCTTGCCCTTGTCCCACTGGCCGCCGCGCTCGATCTGGAACTCGCGCTCCGAGACGTCGTGGGAGAGGGCGTAGCCGGCCACCGCGGCCAGCGCTTCCTCGTGGGACGCGGCGTACCGGAGCTCGCGGCCGATGACGATGGCGAGCTCGACCTCCCAGTCGGTCTTCACGCTGCCGCGCGGCACCAGGACGGTGTCGTCGGGACCGACGACCGTGTCCGGGGCCTTCATGAAGACGATCGGCTCGGCCGGAATCGCTGCGCCGGTCTCCGCCGCGTGGTCGTGGTAGTTGAGACCGATGCAGACGATCTTGCCGATGCGGGCGAGCGGCGGGCCGACGCGCAGGGCGGCCTCCAGCCGGGGCAGGGATCCGTCCGCCGCGGCCGCGGCTATCCGCGCGAGCGCGGCATCGTCGGCGAGGAGTGCGCCGTCGATGTCGGGCACGACGCCGGACAGGTCGCGCAGGATTCCGTCGCCGTCCAGCAGGGCCGGAGCTTCCGCTCCGGCGGGTCCGACACGCAGCAGTTTCACAGACGTACTCCTGTTGGGCGAGGGTGGTCATCGGATGTCTTGGCAGATCCTCCAAGTAGTCGCGGCCGTCACGCAACCCCCTTTCACGAAGTGGACTTCGCGGCATTCAGTGCCACATGTGGGGCACGCTGCAGCCAGGCGCGTTCCGCGGCGCTCCAGGCGGTGGTGGTGGCCAGATACAGCCCGGCCGCCAGCGGGACGTAGGCGGCGGTCAGCAGGGTGCCGAAGGAGAGCAGCGGAAGGATCTTCGCCATCGTGGCGGCGCCGGGAGCGGCACCGGGTGCCGCGGGCACGGCTGCGGCCGGAGCGGTCGCGGCGGCCTTCCGGGCCCGCAGATACGTCCAGCCCGCGACGGCCGCGATCACCGCGAAGAGCCCGAGGAAGACGGCGCCGTGCGGCCCCGCCACCCCGCCGTCGGCGAGTGCGTCCTTCCACCGGCCGCCGAGGGGTGCGCCGAAGAGGGTGTGGTCGAGAAGGTCGCCGCCCGAGGAGGAGAAGACCCGGTACATGAGGAAGAAGACCGGCAGCTGTACGAGCATCGGGACGAAGCCGGCGAACGGCGAGGCGCCTTCCTTCGCGTAGAGGTCGGCGAGTGCCTTCCGGAGCCGTTCCGGGTTCTTCTTGTGCTTGCGGTTCAGCTCGGCCACCCGCGGCGCCAGGGCGGCCCGCGCCTTCTCACCGCGGGCGGCGGCCCGCGCCAGCGGATGGAGGGCCAGGCGGACGGCGACGGTGATCGCGACGATGGCGGCCGCGGTCGCCGAAGCGCCCAGGAGCGGGCCGAGCAGCGAGGCGACGGACATGACGAAATGAGCGAATACGGACATGGGGTGAGCCCTCCACGGGGTCTCGTCGGGCCGGAAGAAGTCGGCGTGACGAGCCGCGCGGGGCGCAGCGGGAACCGGTGGGTACCGGTGCGGTAGCGCCTACGCGGCCGTCGGGACGAGACGGCCGGGCGCTCGGGGGCGCGGTCGGCCCGAGGCATCGGGATCGCGCTGTACGAGGAAGGCGGTACGGCGTTCGCGGTCCCGGATCGCGGTCCGGATCCGGCCGGGCACCACGGGCCCGGGCCAGGCGGCGGTGACGACGAAGGCGCGGCACAGCAGTGCGGCGGCGACCGTGGTCGCGGCGGCGGCCGCGCTGGACACCAGGCCGGTCTGGGTCAGCAGCACCCCGGACAGGGCGAGGAAGAGCGCGCCCACGAAGAGGCGGAACGCGGCGGTGTCACGTCGCACGAGCTCGCCTCCTCCAGTCGGTCCGGATTCCGATGGTAGCCCCACGGCCTAGGCGGCGGGCAGTGCCTCCTGCGCGAGGACCTCGTCGTCCGGCCGTGCGTCGGCCGGCGCGGGCAGGGCGTACGTCACGGCGAGGGCGACGGCCACGTTCAGGGCGAGCGCGAGCAGCCCCGCGTTCACGCCCCACAGGGGATCGCGGTCGGTGAAGACGAGCCAGCACACGACCGCACCCCCCGCCAGCAGACCGCTGAGCGCGCCCGCGAGGGTCAGCCGGCGCCACAGCAGGCCGAGCAGCAGCATCGGGACGAGCTGCGCCATGCCCTCGTAGGAGATCAGCGACAGCCGCACCAGGGTGTTGGGGAGGGTGTACGTCAGCAGCAGCGCGAGCGAGCCGGCGGCCACCACGACCACCTGCGACCACAGCTTCTGCCGGCCGGCCAGCCGCGGGACCGCGCCGAGCACGCTGCGGCCCCACATGGTGCCGATGACGAGCATGAACACCGCCATGGGCACGATGGACGACAGGGCCGCGGCCACTCCGATGATCCCGACGGCCCAGGCCGGCAGCGAGTCGGTGATCAGCTGGAACAGGGCGAGGTTGGAGCCGGCGCCGGTCAAGCCCGGCACGACGAACAGCGCCGCCATGCCCAGCAGGATCGGGACGAGGAGGAGCACCTGGTAGAAGGGCAGCGCGATGGCGTTGCGGCGCAGCGCGTCCGCGTCGCGCGCGCTGAGATAGCCGGCGACCGTCGTCGGGAAGATCACCACGGTGAGCGAGTTGAGCAGGCTCGTGGTGATGAACCAGCTCTCGCCGAGACCGCCGGACGTGTGCCCGGGGAACGTCAGCCACTGCGCCTTCTCCTCGGTCAGCCGCCGGAACAGCTCGCCGTAGCCGCCGAAGTAGTGGAAGGGGACGTAGCAGGCGAGGAAGCCGAGCGTCCCGATGACCAGGACGTCCTTGAGGACCGACACCCAGGCGCTGCCGCGCAGCCCGCTGACCACGACGAATCCGGTGGTGACGGCGAAGCCGAGGAAGTACGCCCAGTTGAGGCTGATCGCCCCGTAGGAGATCGTCGAGACGACGACGCCCATGCCGGTGATCTGCAGCTGGATGTACGGCAGCAGGCAGACGGTGGCGAGGACGGCGACGAACGCGCCGAGCCGTGGGCTGGCGTAGCGGTGGGCGATCATGTCGGTGATGCCGACCAGGTCGTGGCGGCGCGCGTAGGCCCACAGCATGGGGCCGACGACGTAGCCGACCGCGTAGCCGCACGACAGGTACGCCAGGACGTAGAGCACGGGCGCGCCGAAGTTGTAGCCCCAGCCGGCCGCGCCCAGGTAGCTGAAGCTGGTGTAGCTCTCACCGGCCATCAGCACCCAGATGAAGACCGGGCCGAGGCTGCGGCCGCCCACCGACCACTCGGTGAGGCCGCCCTGCGAGCCGCGCCCGCGGACGGCGAGCAGCCCCAGTGCGACGGTCGCCACCATGAAGGCGCCGAAGACCGAGGTGGCGACCGCGGCGTTCACGTACGCCTCCGCCGGTCGCCGCGGTAGGCCAGCCACACCGCGAGCGGGGTGGCCAGCGTGGCGGCCAGCATCCAGAAGAAGAGGAAGGGAATCCCGAACACCACGGGGTGCACCCGATTCACCAGCGGCAGCGCGCCGAGGTACAGCACGTACGGCACGAGCAGCCACAGCAGATGGCGTCGGCCTCGGAACACCCTGGGCACCTTGGACACGCGGCCCGACCCTAGCGCGCCCGCGCCGACTTCAGCCGCCCCCACACCACCAGCCGGTACTTGGAGGTGTATTCGGGTGTGCAGGTGGTGAGCGTGATGTACGCGCCGGCGCCGGTCATCCGGGCGTCCGGGTGCACGGAGCTGAACGGCACCGGGGCGATCACGGACCCGTCGGAGGGATTCGTCTGCGGCACGGTCTTCTCCACGACGTAGACGAAGCGGCCGGTGGCCGTCTCGACGGTGACCGTGTCGCCGGCCCGCAGCCGGTTGATGTAGCGGAACGGCTCTCCGTGGGTGTTGCGGTGCCCGGCGACGGCGAAGTTCCCGGCCTGGCCGGGCTGGGCGGTCTGCGGGTAGTGGCCGACGTAGCCATGGTTGAGGATGGCGGACTTGCTGATGCCCTGGGCGACCGGGGCGGTCACCCCGATCGCGGGGATGCGGATCACGGCGTAGGCCAGATCGTCCCGTTCCGGTGCCGTCACCTCCCGCTGCGAGGGCCCGGCGGATGCCGTTTCATCGGATGTATCCATCGTCGGCGTATCGCCGGGAGCCTGCGCCGGGTCGGATGCGGGAGCCGGTGCGGGGACCGCGTTCCACTGCTGTTCCAGCGCCGCGACCTCGCGCCGCGCGGACTCGTGCGCCCGCAGGTTCGTCCACCACAACTGGTGCGCCACCAGCAGCAGCACGACGACCCCGAACGTCACGGCGAGTTCGGCGGCGCCCCACAGCGTCCGCCCCAGCGGAGTGCGCCGCGCGCCGCCGCGCCGCAGCAGCCGCCCCTGGCCCTGGACGACGACCCGGACCGGCCTGGATTTCTGACGCACCGTCATACGGGTGACGATACGGCCGTTCCCGGCCCGCCGGACAGGGGCCTGTCCGGCGGAACGTTCCTAGCCGGCGAAGAGCCGGGACGCCGAGTAGATGGCGAGCCCCGCCAGCGCTCCGACGACCGTGCCGTTGATCCGGATGAACTGCAGGTCACGCCCCACATGCGCCTCGATCTTGCGGGACGTCTGGTCGGCGTCCCAGCCCGCCACCGTCTCGGTGATCAGGGAGGTGATCTCGTCCCGGTAGGTCGTCACCACATACGTGGCGGCGTCCTCCAGCCAGCCGTCCACCTTCGCCTGCAGGGCGGGGTCGGTCGCCATCCGGGCGCCCAGCGACAGCAGCGACGCGCGGGTCCGCAGCCGCAGCTCGCTGCGCTCGTCCTCGGCGGCGGCCACGACCATGCCGCGGACCGCGGTCCAGGCCGACTCGATCAGATCCTGCACCTCGCCGCGCGCCAGCAGGTCCTTCTTCAGCCGCTCGACGCGCTCACGGGTGTCCGGGTCGGACTGCAGCTCGACGGCGAAGTCCCCGAGGAACCGGTCCACCGCGCCGCGCGCCGGGTGGTCCGGCATGTCGCGCATCTCGGCGGTGAAGCGCACCAGTTCCTTGTAGACCCGCTCGCCGACCTTGCGGTCCACGAACCGGGGCGTCCACCCCGGCGCGCCGCCCTGCACCGCGTCCATCACCGAGTCGCCGTGCTCCACCAGCCAGTCGTGCGCCCGCACACAGACCAGGTCGACCACCCGGCGGTGGCCACCGTCCGCGACGACCCGCTCCAGCATCCTGCCGACGCCCGGCGCCACCTCCTGACCCTCCGCGCGCCGGGTGATCGCCTCACCGACCACCGCCTGGACGTCGGAGTCCCGCAGCACCTTCAGCACCCCGCGCAGCGCCGCCGCGGCTTGCTCCGTCACCTTGTCGGCGTGCTCGGGGTCGGCGAGCCAGGTGCCGAGCCGTGAGCCGATGCCGACGGCCCGCAGCCGGGTCCTGACGACGTCGGCCGACAGGAAGTTCTCGCCGACGAAGTCGCCCAGGCTGTGGCCGAGGGCGTCCTTCTTCGTCGGGATGATCGCGGTGTGCGGGATCGGCAGTCCCAGCGGGCGGCGGAACAGCGCCGTGACGGCGAACCAGTCCGCCATCGCACCGACCATGCCCGCCTCCGCGGCGGCCGCGACGTATCCCGCCCAGGGACCGGCGCCGGCCGAGGCCGCCCACTTCGCCAGGGCGTAGACGACCGTCGCGGCGAGCAGCAGCCCGGTCGCGATCACCTTCATCCGGCGGACCCCGCGCCGCCGCCCCGCGTCGGCGGCCTCCGCCGCGCTCGGCGCCGTACCCGGACCGGCCGGTGGACCGCCGCGTGGACCGTCGTCGGGACCGCCGCCTGGATCGCTCACTACCGCTGCTTCCATCCGCTCCACCCGCGTATTGTCACCGCCACTGCCAACCTGGGAACGAACAACAGGTTCCCCGCGTCCCGGGAAGTCACGCCAGGAACGGCGGACGGCCGCGAACGCCGTCCGGGGACCCCGCACCGAGGGAGCGAGCCGCCATGACAGCGCAGGACAGGACCGGAGGGCTGCCCGGCTACGCCGGACACTTCGAGGAGCCCGAGGGGTACCTGGACTTCGCCCGCTACGGCCCGCCGTCCCGCGACGTCCTGGACGCCACCGCGCAGGCGCTGGCCGACTCCGCCCGTGCCACCCACAGCACGGTGGACGACCTGATGCGCGCCGAGCCCCGGGCCCGGGAGGCCGCCGCCCGGCTGGCCGGGACCGACCCCGGCCACATCGTGCTGCTGCCGAACACGTCCACCGGACTGTTCCACGCCGCCTTCGGCATCACCGGCGGCACCGTGCTCGTCCCGTCCGGGGAATTCCCCTCCAACCGGTACCCGTGGCAGCGTGCCGCGGAGCTCGGCAGGGCCGTACCGCGCCTGCTGGAACCCGACCAGCGGGGCCTGATCACCCCCGACACCGTCCGCGACGCCCTCACCGGACCCGGCGCCGGTGACGTGGTGGCCGTGGCGCTGAGCGCCGTGGACTTCCGCACCGGCCACCGCGCCGACCTGGCCGCGATCCGCGAGGTGATCGGCGACCGGCTGCTCGTCGTGGACGCCATCCAGGGCTTCGGCGTCGCCGACCTGCCCTGGCAGGCCGCGGACATCCTCGTCACCGGCGGCCAGAAGTGGCTGCGGGCCGGCTGGGGCACCGGTTTCGCCGCGCTGTCCGACCGGGCGCTGGAGCGGCTGGAGCCCGTCCTCACCGGCTGGACCGGCGTCGAGGACGCGGGCCTCTTCGACGACCGCGAGCACCCGCCCGCCGCCGGCGCCCAGCGGTGGAGCATCACCAACCTGAGCCCCGTCACCGCGGCCGCCTTCGCCGCCGCCCTGGAACTCGTCGAACGGTCCGGGGTGCCCGCCATCGAGGAGCACATCACCACCCGGGTGGCCCAACTCATCGACACCGTTCTGGCCTGCGGCGGCGAGGTGCTGTCCCCCGTCGCCCCGGAGCAGCGCGCCGGCATCGTCTCCTTCCGCATCCCCGGCACCGATCCGCGGCTCGTCGCCAAGGCGCTGCACGGGTACGAGGTCACCCCGACGGTCCGCGCGGACTCCCTGCGCCTGTCGGCGCACGCCTCGACCCCGCTGGCCGCCGTCGACCGCGTGCACGCGGCCCTCGCCTCACTGCGCTGAACGTCCTCACCGCGCCGAACGTCCCGCCGCCGGGACCGCTGTCTGGGCCGGCACCGGCGACGACGAGTACATCCGCGCGATGACGTCCTCGATCGCCGGCTCCCGCACCGACAGGTCCACCAGCGGATAACGCGCCGCCAGCTCGGCGACCAGCGGAGCCGCGCTGGCCGCCGCGGGGAACGCCAGCCACTGGCGCGGCCCCTCGACCTTCACACAGCGCGCGCCCGCCACCACCACCGCCGGCAGCTCCCGTTCGAAGTCGACGACGAGCGTGCGCTCGCTCTCCCCCACCGCGTGCAGCCCGCTCAGCCCGCCGTCGTACATCAGCCGCCCGTGGTCGATGACCATCACCCGCTCGCAGAGCTGCTCGATGTCCGTCAGATCGTGCGTGGTCAGCAGCACGGTCGTGCCCTGCTCGGCGTTGACCGTCCGCAGGAACTCCCGCACCTTCGCCTTGCTGACCACGTCGAGGCCGATGGTCGGCTCGTCCAGGTACAGCACCTCCGGATCGTGCAGCAGCGCCGCCGCGATGTCACCGCGCATCCGCTGCCCCAGCGACAGCTGGCGCACCGGCACGTCCAGCAGCGGGCCGAGGTCGAGGAGGTCGACGCAGCGCGCGAGGTTCTTCGCGTACCGCCCGTCCTCGATCCGGTACAGACGCCGCACCAGCTGGTACGAGTCCTTCAGCGGCAGGTCCCACCACAGGGTGGTGCGCTGCCCACAGCAGTATTGCAAAAGATGTGATCATTGTTACAATAAGTAACAGGAGATCACGCAGTGCAATCACAACCGAACATCATTGAGCGCGTCCATCGGGGCGACTTGACCGGCCTCAACTTCGCCGGATTGGTTCGGCTCTCCTTTGAAACCCGTCCTGACCACGAAGTCTCCAGCATCGCCATGAGCGGCGGGGATATCAACAACCGGGACGAGCAAGAAGAACACTGCCAGCAGTACGTCACCGGTCGCAGCGGTGAATACGTCTACACCTACGACGAGCCGCACACCTCGGCGTGGAAGAAGAAGCGGGTCAAGCAGCCTGACGGCAGCTACCTGTACCGCGTGATTCGGCCCGTCTTCGAGGGTGCACTCAAGGACTTGAAGAACGGGTTCACCCCAGACGGCAAGCGTCTTGACGGCCTGGTGGTCTATGACATCGACCGTCTCACCCGAGACCACCGTCACCTAGAAGACGCGATCGAGGTGGTGCAGTACCACCACCGTCCGATCCTCGACATCCGTGGTTCGCTCGACCTGCTGACCGACAACGGCCGGTCTGCCGCGCGTTACGTCTTGAACGCCCGCGCCAGTTCGTCCACCGACACATCACGTCGTCTGCGGGATAGTCATAAGTCACGCGCCACCCGTGGCATCCCAGTTGGCGGCAACCGCGCGTTCGGATGGGCGGAAGACAAGCGCACCATCGTCCCGCGCGAAGCCTGGCAGATCCGTGCGGCAGCCCGGCTGCTCCTCGCCGGAGTGAAAGCGTCCACCATCATCCGCAAGTGGAACAAGGCTGGGAAGCGCACCACCAAGGGCAACCCATGGAGTCGTAGGACGTTCGTCCTCATGATGACGTCACCCCGCATAGTCGGGTACCGCGTCTATGGCCCGATGGATCAGCCGCACCACACGCGTTACTTGACCGACGACAAGGGCAACCCAGTCAAGGGCCAGTACGACGCCATCTTGGATGAGCACACCTGGCATTCAGTTGTCGCCCTCCTCGCAGGCCCTGATCGTCCGGAAGGACACCACGACATCGGGAAGTTGAAGTACATGCTTTCCGGCATCATGCGGTGCGCAAACTGTGGTGGAAAGCCAACTGGGGGTGCGCAGCCGAACAACCGTTTCACCTACCAGTGCAAGTACAACGACGGCGGTTGCGGAAACTGCGGGTCAGGAAACGCGATTGATGCGATCGTGACCAAGCTCATCCTTGCGTGCCTGAAAGAGCGACACATCGAGGTTGAAACCCAGCCCTGGCCCAAGGCCGAAGAACTCGCCACCCTCAACGCTGCAAAAGCGGGTTTGTTGGCACAGTTCAAAGAGAACTCCGACATGGGGCCGCACATCTGGCCCGAAGTACGAAAGAAGGAAGTGGCTATTGCCATGCTCGTCAAAGAGCGAGCGGCCTACGCCAAGAAAAACGCGAAACCCAAGTCAACGAACATGGCGGAAGCATGGCCCACTCTGGAAGTCGAGCAGCAACGCGCCATCGCTGCGGAGATGTTCGAGGCCATCATCTTGATGCCAGCCACCAAGGCCAGCAACCGGTTTAACCCCGAGCGTCTACAGGTGGTGTGGCGCCAAGAATAGTGGCGATACGTTCGAGTTGGGTGGATCGAAGTTCAGGGGCATTTTTCAACTGAGCTTCGATCCATTTTTGTTCCGCCCCATCACGTAGGCGCGAAGCAATTCCCGTGTTGGGCGACTTCTTGTGTGATGCCGGCGTGCGTTCTAGATCTATAGTTTTCATTCAGTTATCTCTGCATCAATTATACAACAAGACCCGCGAATCCACCCCGAGAACCTTGGCCGTTGCCAATTCCACCATGGAAAACCTACTCATAACATGCGTAAATAGGAGGCTGTCGAGTACTCGACTAAAGGACAACCAGTGGAGCAGAAATGGCAATCGTGAGTCGCAAGGTATCTGACCTTAGTGGTCAGGAAGGTACCGACGCGGAATTTGCAACGGTGGTGGTGCGTCAACATCCCTCCATCGACCAGCCGAAAGCCCTGGACGTACTGGCCATCGAGGCCGAACAGTTCAAGGAGATCGGTGACCTGGTGGTCATTGAAGTCACCATGCCGAACGGCAGCAGGAAGGACGTCGCCATGAAACGGGCGGACTTCGACAAGCTTGCGCCGAACATGGACGAGGTCCTCAAGGCCGCCCGTGGCACGCGCGGGCGAGTGCCTGGTACCCGCATCGGCAACGGGTAACTCCATACTCCGCCTCCCGCCAACGCTCCCGGCGGTTGAGGCGGTAACGCCCTTGTCCTAGCAACCAGCTAGGACAAGGGCACTTTTCATTCAAGACATGACCCCCGTTGCCAGGGGGTGTTGTTATTTTTACCCTATGCAGAGTCTTCAAAAGATGTCATAACTGAGCGCAGTCCAGGGAAAATCCCGAGACCTATTCGTGGGAGCGAATACCGATCTGCTCACGTGGCAACACGTAGAACGGATATGGCTAAATGGCCAAGAACAACTTCAACTGGGCGAAGGAAGCCGAGAAGGCGCGCAGGCGGCTGGAAGCCGACGAGCGGAAGCGGGCACGCGAAGCGGCTCGCGCCGAACGTGAAGAGCGGCGCAACCGCGTCAGGTCGGCGGTCCAGGGTGGAGCGGTGGCGGCCGGAATGGCTATCACCGGTGCTCAGGCGTACGACGAGCCGACGCAGAACAGCACCAACACCCAGGGTAACTACGCCGACTCCGAGGCGACCGACAGGCGCAACAACCAGGCCCGAGGTCAGCGCCGGAACACGACCTACAAGGGTCAGCAGCGGGGTGGCTCCGGCCAGCAGAGCTGAAGCCCTGAAACACGGTTGCCCGCTGTCTCATCCAGAGACAGCGGGCAACCGCAGAACAACGTGAAATTATGAAAACTATCAGCAGAATTATCCTAAGCACCCTACTCATTGTCAGTGGTATCACTGTCGCCATCTTGGCCGTATTACTGGCGTTTCCTATCCGTGACTGGATAGGGGTTGGCTGTGCGATCGTTCTCCTAGCAATTGGTGGCCTTCTTGCTATGAGTGGCGTGCGAATAGCGTTAGGAGCCAATATCCGCGAAGTTTTAGGCGACCTGTTTATATCGTTGGGTCGATAGAACAGACACAACCACTGACGCAGCTACTACACATGATTTAGGCGCCTCTGGCAATAGGGTTGCGGTTTCCAGTTCTTATGTAATAACTAGTTATGCAGAATCCGATAGCTTCATCATGACGGACTCGACCTGTCAAGACACGAGCCGCCTTGTCGAGCCTACGGCGGCTCTAGACAGCGGCCGTAAGTCGTGGTCTAGCTTGCTGTCACCCCTGTTAGGTTAGACGGAACGTCGCACAATTTGCATTGTGCGACACAAAAGCACCGAGTCAACCCTCTCGGCACTTTGTCCATATTTGTTCAACATGCTACAGAAGTTGCTTAATCGACTCAATTAGACCCGTGCTTCGGGCTAGAAGGAGGCCAAAGAGTATTAGACCGAGTCCGATGAGCCAAACCTGCATGTCACTGTATCCGCTCAATGAACCGACCACAGTGACCGTGAAGAATCCGCCTACGGCCGCGATGGAGCCGACGAGCATGGCCAGTCGCTCCCGCATGGTTGTTTCGGTATTGGGTTGTTGTTTCATAAGTTCTGTCCCCTTAAATAGTGTTGCTGAGGTGTGCTGGCGATCTAGTCGCCAGCACACCCGATGAACCGAGGTAGTTCTCAGCAGCGGTAGCCCATCAGGCCCTGGTTCTCCCAGGGGATGACACTCACGTTGTAGAGAACGCACATGCCACGATTGGCGTACTGGATGGCGAACCACCGGAGCCCCATGTTGCTGGCGTAGAGAACCCCCATCCAAGGGCCGGACGGCAGATTCATGGGGACGAGGCCGTCGTATCCATACTTCCTGGTCTCCTCCTTATTGAGGTACAGGGTGCAGCGAGGCCACCCGCAGTGCGCTTCCGCCGCCTGTGCGGAGGAAGCCGTCGCGATGTTCAGGCCAGCCATCATCACGATGGTCAACAGAACGGCAGTAATCCCTTGCTTCACTCGTATACCGAGCGTCTTCGTGGGGAATATCCCCATTCCTTGCTCCCATTCTAGGGGGGCATCGTGCCTGCGCGCCGATATGCCGGAAACGAAGGATGGCGTTCGCAAGCTTGACCGTGGAAGTCCCTCGGTCTTGTCTCCAGTTATGACATAACTTTGCCACCTTGGCTAGAGGTAAAAAGAACAACGATTCATAAGAACGGTTACGGCGCGACTGATCATGAATGTTCTATGGGTGGCGTCGGCGATCGCTAGAACCGTAAGACCCACAGCTTCGGCCGACGGCTTTAAGTCGCACTCATCTACTTCCGCTTGTACTGCTTGCCATAGTGCCTCGTGACGTACTCCTCTAGCGCGTCCTCGATAATCTCCCATGGTTTACGTTCCTCGATGTACACGAGGTCGTGCGTCACTTGCTTGTGACGCGACGGGTACATGTGGAAGCCACGGTTCAACGGTGGCTCGCTCGTGTCCACGATGGTGCGAATTACCGGGCCGCTTACCTCGGCTTCAACTGGCACCGCGGGGGCAGCTGGTTGCGCAGGTTCTACGGCCTCGGCCGGCACTGCCTTGGTCGCCTCGGGATCAATCTGCGGGATCGCCACGCGAGGAACGTATGGCTTCTTCTCGCTTGCTTGTTGCTTGAACTTGTTACTCATTGATCAGAATCTCCGCGACCCTCTTATATCCTTGCGCGGCTGGACTCTCGGGATCATAGAGAACTACCGGTTGATTGAGCTGTTCCGCTTCATCCACTGCGGTGGACTCGACAATGAGCTGAGGCAACACCAAGCTGCTGTACGCGTCACTTATGCCGTCGAGGACAGCCGATGATGCGTTGGTGCGCTTGACGCGGGTAATCAGAATCCCGCGAAGTCGCAACGATGGGTTGTAATTACCCACTGCCCTCTCATACGCCTCGATGGTGCGCGCGAGGCCGTCTTGGCTGTATGCACTGGCGGCGGCTGGAATCACCAACTCATCAGCCGCAGCGAGCGCGTTGATTGTCATGTATCCAAGCGACGGTGGCGTGTCGAGGATGATGAAGTCATAGTGCTCGTCCAGCGTCTCTAAGAGTTCCTTGAGCGCGCCGATCGGATCAGGGGCTGACGGGTCGGCCCGTTGAAGCGCCATACCGGTTTCGGTCTTCGAGAGATTGGGGTGACCGGCTATCAGGTGCAGACCCTCCACGGCTGTCGTGATGACTGCGGAGAGCGGCTCTAAGTCAGGGTTGGTGAACAGGTCGTTCAACGTGGCTTCTAAGAGGGCCGGATCAATCCCAAGACCCTTAGTGGCGTTCGCTTGCTCATCGAGGTCAATGAGCAACGTCCGCTTCCCCGCGATGGCCAACGCAGCAGCGATGTTCTTCGCGCTAGTTGTCTTGCCCACCCCACCTTTGTGGATGGCGATTGCGATTTTCTTTGCCATTATTCACTTGTTCTCCTATGAGTTTAAATTAACACGTAAGCACTCATTTATGCAATGGCTCACGCTTACGTGAGTTAGTTATTACTCGCGTTCTCTCTTATTCTAACGTTCTAATGCGTTAGAGCGTGGATGCACTTGTATTCCAATGCTCTAATGCGTTAGAATAGAAACGTAAGAGGAAATGCAAATGAATAGAAACCCAATGACCATCCCCAACGACCTCCTAGGGCAGCTCTCCAAAGTCTTCGTGACCGAGCGACTAGGGATCAACCCTGAACAGCACAGCATGACTACCGAGGCCACGTGGATACGCCTCGCAGAGCGCTTGATGCGCGCAACCAGGATTGAGGAGCGATCCGCAAAACGAACGGAATCACACCTGACACAGAAAGTAAGATAAGGAGGAACCCATGAACGTAACGCAACAAGAATTTAGCCACCTGCCCACAAGTAGGGAAGTGGGAGAACCCACAAAACCACAAGTGGTCAAGTACACAACGCACCTTCCTGCGAGCTTGATTAAGTGGCTCAAGCGCGAAGCTCTCGACCGAGACATGAAGGACTACCAGCTCATGCAACTCGCGTTAGAGAGTTTCCAGCGTAGCCAAGGAGGTACAGCTTGATTTTGCGAGAGATCGGCGCATAATAGAAACATGGAACAAATGTCCACTCTATTCACGCACATCAACGAGCTTCTTAAGGAGAGGGATCAGCGCTTGAGCCGGCTTCTCGGAGATGATTCTATCGACAGGCGTCAGCGTGTAGCCATCAGAGTTCGATTCAACTTGCTTAAGAAGCAAATTACCGCGACATTGGAAGACCATGAGCGACGTATATGTAAACTGGAAGAGAAGGTATCTCGCTTAGAGAGCGAGCAGGTCATTAAGGAGAAAACAAGATTATGACAAACGAACAATTACTGGAAGACATGAAGCAATTCATCACAGCGACCGTCTCACAGCGGACGGCTGGTCTTGCAACAAAGGAAGACCTAGATGGTCTTGCAACAAAGGAAGATGTCAGCCGCCTAGAGACTCGTATGGATGAACGCTTTAATGACGTCGACGGACAACTCGACGAGATCCAGAACGCTATCGGCACAGATCTTAAGAAGATAGATGCAATCCTGGAAGACCACGGGGGACACTTGAAGCGACTAGATCGCAAGTTCGCCTAACCTAAGTCACCCTCAGGGGTGGCTTTTTTGATGATTGCAATGCAGACAGGAAATGCTTATACTAGGAGCAAGCTAGCGCCAAATTCTCGTGCAAAAGAATTTAGCGCTAGCCATCGGTTGAGGGGGTATCTCGTATCCATAAAGAATGGCGCGCATAAGTCTTGCAATTTATGTCTGCATTGTTTATTATGGAAGCAGCACGAGAATTTGGCGCATAAAAGGCACCCCCCGCAAAAGGAGGTGCCTTTTTCTTTGTCCAAGCTTCATCGCACGTGACACGTCGCTGCATGGTTCGGCCGAGCCGCATAATCAACATCACAACAACCCTAGATATGGGGCAACTTCGTGTTGTCCAAAATCAGGGCAGGAGACCAGCATGGCTGAAAGCATCGGATCAACATTAACCGCACGGCGAGAGTTCTATAGAAATAAGGCAAGCGAAAGCTCCTCCGTTACTTCTATAGAAGGAGGGCAGGTTCCACCGAAGGTAATCGATGACCTCATTGACAACAAGATGTACCGTCGTAAGTTCAACGCACTCATCCGTAAGGGGCACCTACAAGACTTGCTCGACCTCGCAGAGGTAGCCCAGGGGAAGGACAAGCCGAGCCACTGGTTCGCACGTGCTACCAGAACGACCCCAGTACCGGGGAACGAGAGCAAGCCAACGTTCTGGGATCGCTCGTTGAAATTCCTCGCCAAGCTCCGCAAGGTGCGTCGTATCGCCAAGGAGATCGGTCAGCGCCTCAAAGTGCCAGCAAGCAGCGTGAACGCCGTTTACAAGGCTGTATGGCGGCACAATGAGGGAGCTATTCGGATGGCGGTCACCGCTGCCGAGACAGGCAAGAAGCATCCGTTTGGACTGTTCTGCACCCTCGCGTTGAAGAAGCCAGACACCCAAGCTATCTGACACCCCATAGGACGCGCCGAGAGCACCTGTGCGGGCCTCAAACGGTAAAGACACACACTTGTGTCTCTGACTCCGATTTTTGACCTGTAGGGCCTGTGAGGCGACCGCTCGACGGAAGACTGTCACTCCAAGGGAGTGGATCTTGTCGTTAGAATGTCCCCACCAAGCCGATGCCGGCGGCAGCCTCTAGGTCGGATCTGTTCAGTGCGTCCCGCGGTCACCCCTGGTACACGCCCACCCAAACGACAGCCTTAACGTCGTAGGTGGTGCCGTACTCAAACGCAAGATCCTGGAGAGGCATCGAGTTGTCTATTTCGTGGGCGCCTGCGCCGGTGTACCCCACTCGGATTTCCACGTTGTCCTCACACAGCGAATCGTAGTCGGCTTGGAGTATCCCTTGTCGGTGCGAAACTCAGTGTAGAAGCAGTACTGCTGCTCCGGCCACAGTCCACTAACTCGAAGCCGTACGGTTTTGGGCTGTGCATCATCGCGTGGCCCGAAGTGATACCAATTCCAGCACTCACCTGTGGCAGCTGCAGGCTGTTTGTGGTCTATGAAATCGTCATTCGGAACGGCTTGACCGTACACTCCTTGTAGCGCGACGGCGCTCTGATGGATGGGAATCGGATTAATCCAGGTTAATGTCAGGTCGATCCGACCCGGCACTTCCTGGCTGGGAGTGAAGACAAACCCCGCAAGGGGCGGTGCAGCCAGCTCCGATTGCTTGTCTAGCCGATCGTGTGCTTGGTCGAAGAGGCGTGCGCACTTAATAGCGTCGATCTGCGGCTCATCGCTAGGAAGGTCCTTAATCACGGTAAAGAGCAAAACAATGGATACCGTCAGGCATATACAGATGACGATCGCCTTTTGGCCTAGTTTTGCAGGTTGCACGAGCCAGTTGATCAAAGCACCTGCGGCGAGACCAAAGATCACTATGCCGATGTCGAGCCATGCAGTAGACGTCACCGAAACAGCATCCCACACTCGTTGACCAAAAAAGGGGGAAAGCAGAACCGGGCACCAAAGGTGCCCGGTATGCGCTACCGCTTCTTCTTGTCTTCGTCTCTGTTTGACACAAGCCCCATGAGCGCCATAGCGCAGGCGGCGAGGGGTATCCAGAAAGCCAAGACCAAGAAAACAACGCTTGGGTCGATCGACGGCTTCGCCAATGCTGCCCACAGAACGAGGAAGATCATCGCGACTATCAGCATCCCGAAGGGAGACCAACCCGTGGAACGTGAACGCATAACGCGTCTCCTTCATTGGAAACACCTAAACCGTAGGTCGCGGGTTCTGCCCAATGCAGGAGAACGGCATGCATTCCTTATTATATTTATGCATTAAACATAAAACTTGTCAATGGCTAACCCCTGACGCAGGGCTAAAGGCGGCAGGAAGAACGTGCGCCTTGTCGCGTAGGTCGTCTCCATCAAGGCCATGCCGGCCACGACCCATAGATTGGGTCTGTTCAGCGTGCCTGCGGGCGCTCCTGCTCAATGCCTATCCAACGAACCGGACGAGGGCCGTAGATGGTGACTCCTCGGAGGGTCTCCGACAACGCGAATAGGACTCCTCCGACTCACCGAGGAGTCCTCGCGCGAATGATCCGACCGACCTACTCGACGCCGGCTCCACCCTCAAGAACAAGCCCTTCAAGGCCATACCGTGTGACGTGATCCGGGTTGCCAAGATCGATCGTGCGCAGACCTTCGGCCGCCAGGCGCTGGTTCACCTCGTCCAAGTGCTCCTGGACGACCGTTCTCGGCGTCCGTCGTCCGCCCCTTGTGGGGCTTGCCCGCATGTTCCAGGCTGGCGTAGTTGATCCGCGCCTTCTCGCTCCCTGCCGGCCGAGCTTGTGAGGGGACGGCAGCTACAACGCGCTTGGCACTCTGCAGAACCTCCGCCATGGGGGTGTCCGCGGCCAGCTTGTTGAACGCTGCGACCTCCATGACGAACGTCTCGGGCTCATCTTCGCCTGGGTGATGCAGCTCGAACGACACCAAGTCGAGGGCGACTTCCTCGACACCCGTCAACTCCTCGGCCAGGGCTTCCAGCTCGACGGGGCCGCCATCGAGGTCGGGGTGCTCACGCACGACGATGCGGACGAGCTGGCTGTCGTCGTCCACGGTCTTGCCGCTGAGGTCGGAGAAGCGGATGAGTTTCTGGCCCATGAGATCACCTGTCGTTGGTGAGTGAGCGTCGAGGGCTGATTTTATCAGGGACGGCCCCAGATGTTATTGCCCCGGTCTACCCCGAGCCCCATTACGAAGACGTTGGTTGAGGTGTAGCGGCCTGTCCCCAGTCATCATTCCAAGGCGCCTTCTCACAGACTGGCCCCGCATTTACTGACGGATTGGGTAGTCCGTTGCCCCCATCTCTATCAGAGGAATTCACGGCGAAGCAGTAAGGCTCGTCCGCCCAAAGTCCATCAAAGAAGACGCCACGCGAGCCATCTATGGAGCTGCTGTAGTTCCGATTCCAGTGGCCGCACAATCCCGTAGTAGGGACTTTACGGCCGTCAAGGAAGTACGGAGAGTCTTCGGCGCTCCGCGTGCCGTAGCGACCGGTGATATCCAAAAGACCCTCGGTTGTCCGAGGGTCTACGTTCTTCCAGTGAATAGTAGCTGATACGTGACCAGCAACCGTCGATGACTGTTCCCAGGTAACCGTCAGGTCCTTTGGTGGGCGCAGTCGGCTCGAATCATCCTCGGCGGATGTTATGGGCGATAGGCTACACGTCGGCACGGAATCAGAGTCGTCATTGAATGGCCACCAGGATACGGAAAATGCGAATCCCAAATAGGTGAGAAGAAGGCCAGCGATACCGACGACTGTCCCGATCCACATATGTATTTTTTCGTTGGCCACGCACGCTCCCTGAGTTACGTCTTCATGAACTCGACTGGCGGGATAGTACCAGGCCCCCGGAGGTCCGGGGGCCGATTGCTACTTCTTCGTCATGACCAAGGCGTTCAGAGTGATCACGGCCGCTAGGCCCGCCAATCCCGCGATCGCCGCGTCGTTCGTGGAGTTGTGGGCCAAGGCCCGGCCGCCAAACCAGGCAGCGACTACACAAAGAATTGCGATCATGATGTGCAGCCAAAAGCGAATATTCACAACGTTCTCCTTCAACAAGGAGCCTTATGCCGTAGGCGGCGGGTTCTACCTGTTGCAGGCGAACGGTGTGACGGCGAAGTATATATTCGCCATCCTAAATTAAACATCTCTTGATCATTCTGTCAATAACCCCACCTCTTTGAGAGTTGCATTAAATCTGTAGTAGCTGCGGAATCAACTCCCTAATGTGAACCACCTTCACCATCTCTTGTTGTGGCGCTGGTAGCTTCCGAATGATGCGCCCCATCTCCGCCTTACGTCCTTCCTGCTTGACCACAAACACCACGTACGGGAAATACTCTTCTTGGCTGCTCTCGGCAGCCCGCCAGTATCCGGCAATTTTTTCGACAATCCGCACCGGCCGTTCAGTACCGAGGTCGATCTCTAAGAAGTAGCTTGCCGTCCGTTGCTGCGCGGGGAAGTCCAGCACAGTAAACAAGTCCGCCCGCACCGGTGGAACCGGGAGTTCTACCTCCCACCGCTTCACCACGAGCACGCCCGCTTTCTCCGCCCGCCGTAGTTCGAGATAGGTGTCGGCAATCATGAGGGCGTGGTCACTCACCACCACCGAGGGACGGCTCTCCACTTCGAGCAACGCCCGTCCATACCTCCCGAGCTGATACACGTAGGCACTCGTTCCCCCTTTATCCCCGTGAGCTCGACGTCCCACCCTTGCAAGGTAGCCCAGTCGCACCAAGCGGCGCATTACCGTGTTCGGGACGGAATGGGATCGGTCGGAAAAGAGGAGTTCACTTAGGTGCAATGAAGAGAGCTGGGTAAAGGTGCCAACTAGTTTCAGGATTTGGATGTCTCGGGGTGTTAGTTCCATGTGGTCAGGTTCCTATACAGTCACGCAGTGATAGAGGGGGACGTTTCCCCTGGTGGGAGGGAGTACAGGGGTAGGGCAACAACTGAGGCTGATCTACCCCTGTACTAGGTGGTTGCGCTGGGGCTGTGCTACGAGCCCACGCTTTCGACGTGTGGCCTTGAACGCCTCGCATTACTCGTTCCATGCCTTTCCGCCGAACTTTCGTTTCTTGGCCGCTGCTCGGGCCAGCGGCGGCGTCCCGCGCCGCCGTGTTATTTCTTCTTCCACCTCGACAACGGGTCTTCCATACGCTTTACGCGAAAGCTCCCGCACCTGATCTGCTAGTCCAGACGGATCACGCGGCGGCAAGGTGACGGCTGTCATCGGGGCACTGACGCCGGTTGCCGTGGCGAGCCGCATAATCACCTCGAAGCGCGCTTGGTTGGTGAAGTCGTCTTCGGCGACGCTCCGGCCAAACTGACGCGCAAACGATCTGGCCTCGTCGGCCGAGGTTTGGAACACCACCGTTGAGCGCGCGTTGTTCTGGGTGGCATCCTGCAATTCTTTGGTGAGCTGCCCGAGGAACTGATGCGCCACCGTCATTGCGAGGCCGAGAGAACGCGCTTGGGCGAACATGTCGGCGGGCGAGATCGGGAGGTTCAGGAAGTCCTGGAACTCGTCGAGGTAGAGCATCGTGGGCCGGGCAGGATTCGCCACGCCGCTCTGTACCGCACTCCAGATGGAGTTAAGCAGCAGACTGCCCAGCAGCCCCGCCGTCTCCTTCCCCTCGGTGGCACGGCCGAGATTGACGAGCAAGATCTTGTTCCCTCGGATCACCTCCCGCAGGTCGATAGTGCTGGAACTTTGCCCAATGATGTTTCGGATCGAGCGACGGTTGTTGAGCTGCCAGGTGCGATCCGAGAGGGGCTTGAAGTACAACTCTCTCTGCGGACGGGGTAGGGCGGTGATTTCCTGCCACCAGTGAGCCAACTCCTCGATGTGTGATACGCCTTGGATCAAGTCATCCGAGAACTGCTGTTGATTGGCCCTCGGTACGCTCAGCGCTCCCATGTCCGCGAAGGTCATCTGTCCGCGTGCGCCTTCGCTCATAAGAAGCGTCAGGATCAGGTGGTAGAACCCCTGACGAACGCGCACCCCTCGGGCATCTTGCGGATACAGGTGGTCGAAGAGGCGTTGGATGTCGGCGGCCACCACGTAAGGCGAGCCCTGCAAGATGTTGAAACCCACCGGATGATCCGTGTCAGTCACGTCCAAAAGCACGACGTCGTGAAGGCGCTTCTTTGGCACCCGTTCGAGCGCCGCTTGAAAGAGGTCGCCTTTGCTCTCGATCAGGATGACCCCGCGCCCAGCTTCCATGTCCTGAACAATCAAATTGCTCAATAGCGCCGTCTTGCCTGAACCAGTCGGTCCAACCACCTGGAGATGTTGCGCTGATTCGATCGCGTCAAGCGCCAGCAGCCGAGAGGCACCAGGGAAGTTGGAACGGGCCATCACGCGACCAGTGCTCAGAACCGCTCCTGTGGCGGGAAGATGACGCGTCCGACTTCGTGGCAGGCCCGCGATGTGAGGACGCCCAATTGGCCACGAGATGAGCGAGACGAGCTCTGTGGTCGAGAGCTTCGCCGGGTACAGAACTGAACCGCTTGCTCGCTTGATGCGCTCCATCAACCGGGCTGAGGTCACCAGGCGCTTCTTGAACCGGTTGTCCACGCTATGCACACTGGTGAGGCTGTCCCGGACGTTCATTAGCAGGCCGGCCGCGCGGCGAGGATCGGCGGCTTTTGCTGCCACCCGTAGTACGGCAATGAAGTTCGGTTCACTCAGCTTGGCACGACGGTCGGCGATCTCGTCCTTGTCGGCACCGCGCCCCCCTGAGAGAAGCTGACCAACCACGCTGTACCGACTCGTGCTGACCTCGTGCCCTTGCTTCGGAAGTGCTTCCTTGGCCGCTGGTCGCACTACCCACTGAACGAGCAACGCTTCGCCTCTCCCGAGGCTCTGCATGTTGGCGAGGACGCTGGTCGATAGTGCCTCTGCATCAGGGATGTTGAGGGTTCGGCTTGGGTTCGTCTGACCCAGCTCCACCGCGGTCGTCCACTGGTGCTCGGGTTCATCGTCCTCCGGCGTCACCGTCATACCGGGCACGAGCGAACGGAGCTGGGGGACGATGTAGGCGGCGCTCGCCTTCGGCACCCGGATTCGGTGCGTGATGCCGAGGTCTGTCGCCCAGGACTCGAACACCATGGTCGGGACGTTCAAGAGGTGCCCTGTCCCCGACCGAAGCGTTCCCGATACGGCGTTCAGCCACTTGGCTACCTCAGCGGCAGCCAGTTCAGCGGGGAAGGTCAGTCGGTACGACACTCGACTGTCGTCGGAGCTTCGCATGGTATTCCGTCCCAAAAAAATAGCGCTGGACAGCAGCGCAATGGCAGCAGAGATGGTGACGAAGGCTGAATAACTCATGCCTATCTATTTTCTCACATAGACATGCACATGAGGTGTGTAGTTTTTACCACCGCGTCATGCGGTGATAAATGAATCCCATGGCAACGACCACTGCCAGGCCGCCAATGAGGTATGGAATCAAAGGTTCAACCACCCACCACACCGCCTTGACGGCCAGTGCTCCAAGCAGCAGCGTGACGAGCCAGCTCCGAGCCTTCTCCACAGCAGAACCTCCCAGGTAGAACCCGCCGACCACCTCTCGTGGCCGGCGGGGAGTTGGAACCGAGGGATCAAGCGCTCCGGCCCCCGCCTCGTCATCGCATCTACCAAGGGGTGACGATGGCCACGAGAGAAGTGGCGGTCTTCCCCGACTGGTCGATCAGGACAACTGGACGGAGGTCGGAGCGAGGATTAGCGGGTTAGAACTCGTCGTCGTCCAACATGCGTCGACCAATACGACGGGCCGCTTGCATGTCGTACATCCGGTACCGAAGCGCCGTCTCGATCTGACGGTCGCGCTTCTTTCGCGCCGTGCGGATCAGGTACGGGACGACGTACCTCCTGTACCACTTGACGAAGCAGTAGAGCCCGAAGGTCACTACCGCCAAGACAATGAAGCCGGTCATCTTCTGTCTCCTCGGTTCTCTTTCACGGATCTGACGACCGCCCGCATATGGCGAGCGGCTTCACGCTTGCGCTCTCGTGCTTGGAGTCGCTGTTCTTCCGGTGACGGTGGCCGACGTGCCTCCGCCTCAGCTCTCGACCGTTTCCGCCCGTCGCTCCAACACACCAATGCAGCGATGCCGATAAGGACGGCCGGGAGAAGAAGCGTCCCGACGATGGATGCCAGCCAATCGGGCAGCATTACAGCCCCCGGCGGCGTCCGTAGTCGCGGATGTCCCTGCTCGTCGTTCGGGCATACTCCTGAGCAATGGGCACGATGAGGGCCGCGAGAAACGGGTCTTCACCTACCAAGTCCCGCGCCAGGTTGGCGATGTCCACCACGTCTTGCATGCCGTCTTCGGTGAACTGCTTGCGCAGGATCGCCTTGACCTCTTCGTGCTTGCCGGTTGCCATGAGCTGACCGATGTCCAGGTTGTGGCGGTGCACCAGCTCCCGCTCCTGGCGGCTGTGCCGCGCCGCTTCACGCCTCGGCCGCCGCTCCGGCAGACCGTCCCCGTCTCGACGCACGATGTCGCTTGCCATAAATATCTCGTCCTCTCTTTTCTGAGCTGACAACAAGCTTCTGTGGGTTGCCGTACGCTTGCCTAGACCAAAGATTTGTGCAAGCAAGCTAAACAACGGCAAGCAAACATGAACTGGATTCCTTATGAGTCGCGAAAGCAGAGAGCCCCTCAGTGAGGCTCACGTTCGACTCGGAAAACTGCTACGTGCAGCTCGACAAAGTTCCGGAGTGACAACCCGCAGTGTCGGCAGTTACAGCCCTGGCCACATCTCCAACATCGAGAATGGTTACACGGCACCGTCATCTGAGCTGGTCGACTACTACATAACGACCTTCGCCGCTGATTCACAGCGCCTACGCGCAGCATATTCGTCCATAAAGGCGGAAAGCGAGCTGCGGCGTCGTCAGCACCGCAATAGAAGCAGAGAAGTTATTGAACAACCTCCGGTGGTCACCGCCGACTCCCCGAAGGCAGATATCCGTGCAACCTATCGACTAACGAAACGTGAAGAGTCCTTCAGGATCGATGGCCGAGGTGTCATTGAAGAGCTCACCGCAATTATCACGGTCGTCCCAACACAGGCCACCGAGCCTCTCTATCTGGCAGAATATGTCTACCCCACTGATAGAAGGCACGGCGTCATGTCCGCTACTGCCGGAATGGGGTGCAGCCTGATCAGGCAGAACGAGTCAGATCGCGGGGTCTTGACCTTCGTTCTCAACCTCGACGAGTCCGTTGTCGCCGCAGATTTCTCCCGCGCCTTTTCCTATAAGGTGCAAGTCAATAGCACTCAATCAATGGAGCCAACCCTCTGGTATCACGACCTGCGAGAGCTGAGTTGGCATGGCCTCCGCGTCCAGTTCACACCCTCAAAACTACCTCGCAAGATCTGGTGGTTTAGAGATGTTGGCATGAACGCCATGAATTTCGATCCAGACGCCAATCAGATACTCCCGCTTAATGCAGCCGGGTTTTACTTCCTTGATTTCCACGATCTACGCGACGAGATTTCGGGCATTGCCTGGATATGGGAGGCGTGAGAAAATAAGTAGGTAAATATAAACGGAGAGATGTTATGCACGGTAACGATAACTAACGACCTATAGGAGTACGTTGGACGCTCAAAGAGCACCCGGCACCCAGGAGGAAGAGAACACCCCGCGACGGTCGCGGGGTGTTCTTCGTTTTTGACCCAAGACACCCCTGACGCAGCTACACGTCAGGGGTGTCTTACCGCCCACAGGAGGGGAGCCTGTGTTCTACGGGCGGCAGCTTGGAGGTTGTGTGGGCTCTCACAACGCTTGCAGCCCAGCCAGCAGCTTGCGGAGTAGATCCGGGTCGGGCAACGGCAGTTGGATGGTCGACGGCTTCGATGCACGCCGCGGGAGCGGTGGAACCCGTGCTTCAAGGGCCAGCTCGGCCCACACCACCTTGCCGCCGCTGCGCGGGTAGAAGTGGCCGATCTTCCTGGCGATGCAGCGCACGATGAACAAGCCTCGCCCGCCCTCAGTCTCGCCATCGGTGCCGGCTTCCGGTTGAAGCGGCCGTTCAAGTGACACGTCCCAGATCTGGATAGAGACGCCGTCACCGTGCGCCGTGATCCGAACGTTGATGAGCGGGACCTTCTCCAAGTCAGTCCAACTCGGGTTCGGCTTGATGACACCGGTTGCCTTGACTGCGTTGGTCACCAGCTCCGAGGTGACCAGCTCCGCCGCGTCGACTAGGTCGGGCAGCTCCCAGCACCGCAAGACGTGCCGGATGAACATACGCGAGCAGACCACCGCAGTCGGCAGGGCAGCGAGCTGGAGCGATGAAGGCTGTATGGCGCGCTGGTTCATCGGCTGCCGTTCACCCTGCTTTGGTGTTGCCGGATTCGCCGCGAGCACTGTTGATGTCACTGATGTTCCCCTCACTGCGGCGCTTTCTTGTCAGCTCGGCGCGCTCTTGAAGTGCGTCCGCCAAGACGACGAGGCGCTTTGCGAGGTGTTCTTGTTCTCTGTCCGTCAGTTCATCGGTGACAAGAGCCGTAGTGAAGGTTTCCGACTCATGAACCAGCGTGGCGAAGGTGAAGAGGATCGCTTGATCGAGGTCGTTCAGCATGAATCCGTCGTTTCATGCACGGCCGCACCGACTTGGAGTGCAACGGTTTCAACCATGAGGGCCTGGACTATCTGAGACTCGGCCATCTGCTCATAGGAGGGGACAACGATGTGTCGCGCCTCTGCCCGCCGTACCTCGTGCACGAGTTCGGTGAAGGCAGCTTGCGAACCCTCGTCGTACTCGTAGAAGACCGTCGTTAAGCAGAAGCCCTCGCGTTCGGCGAAGGCGGACATCTGCGTTTCCAGCAACCGGACTTCTAAGTCGTCCATCTCATCGGTGACGCGCATATAGCCATAGATCAGCGGCTTCATCTGCGCTCCCTCCCTCGCTTCCCGTACCGGGGGCGGCCCCATGGCGGCACCCCCGGTACGTGCTGGGCCACGCCCCGGTGACGAAACGGCGTGACATTACCGAGTAGAGCACTGTGATACCCGCTGTGCAAGACTACATATCGAATGAAACGAAGCATCATCCTCGAACGTTTATATGACATTGCGGTTCGGGGGGTCTGGTGCTTACATATCGGGTGTGAAGCGCATCCGATCTGAAGGAAGGTGGGGCGTGCGTGACTGGAGAGATCACAGGCTCGACGGTGCCGCGTAGGCAGCTCGGTCGGCACCTACGTGAGCTGCGCAACCAATGTCGGCTGACGGTCAAGGCCGCCGCTGCCAAGCTGGAGTGGTCGGAGCCGAAGATCTGGCGCATCGAAACGGGGCAAACCTCGCTGCGCAGCCTCGACGTTGAAGCTATGTGCAAGGTGTACGGCGCACCCGCTGACCTGGCCGAAGCACTGATGGGCTTGGCCAAAGAGACCAAGGGTCGCGGTTGGTGGCACGCCTACGGCGACGTGATCCCGGAGAGCTTCGACCTGTACATCGGCTTGGAGGAAGCAGCCGCCCACCTGAGCCAGTACAGCTCCGAGCTGGTTCCTGGCCTCTTCCAGACGGAGGACTACGCCCGCACGTTGATCCGGGAGGACAACCCCGGCGTTGACAGCGAGGAGATCGAACGGCGCGTTCACGTACGGATTGCTCGTCAAGCGCTACTGACCAGGGTGACGAGTCCGATTACCTTGAAGGTAGCGCTCAACGAGGCCGTACTCCGTCGGCCTGTCGGTGGCCGTGAAGTCATGGCCGCTCAACTGGAACGCCTGCTCCAACTGGTCGAGCTGCCGAACGTGAATATTCGCGTTGTGCACTACGGAGCGGGTCTGCACCATGGGCTCATGTCTGGGCCGTTCACAACGCTGGACTTTCCGACCAACGGGAACGGGCAGCCGACCGAGCCGCGCACGGTCTACGTAGACGGCTTCACCGGAGATCTCTACCTCGACAAGCCCAACGAGATCGAACGCTATGACACGGCGTTTCAAGCGATCTGGGCATCTGCCTTGGATGACAAGGACACACAGACCCTGATCTACAAAGCAGTAAAGGAGCTACGGCAGTGATGAGTTCAGAGCTGACGGGCGCTGTGTGGCGCAAGTCCAGCCGATCCGCGAACAATGGGCAGTGCGTTGAATTGGCGTTCTTGGACGACGGACGCGTTGCCATGCGCGACAGTAAGGACGCGGGTAACGGACCCGCACTTGTCTTCACTCCTGGCGAGTGGGCAGCGTTCGAGGGTGGCATGGAAGACGGCGAGTTCAAACGGCCGTAGGCTGCGCAAGATCCTCAACGAACCAGGTACCTCCGGCCGTTGCGACAGGTCGGGGGCAGTTGGCATGTCGGGACGGATGACGCCCTGTTCGCGCCCCCTCGCTGGGGCCGTACAGGGCGTTTGACCTGCTGATTTCGTCACCGCACCGGGACTGACCAGGGGTCGGGCAGGGCGGTACACTGGACTTGTCCGGCACATCGTTTGTGGTAGTGCTGCCCGAAGACCACACCGATCCGCCGCGCCAGCCTCGTCCGGTCCCGCGACGGGTCGATCCCCGCGACCCGCACCCGCCCGCCGCTGGGCATCAGGATGCCCGTCAGCATCTTGATGGTGGTGGACTTCCCGGCCCCGTTCGGCCCGATGTACCCGACCATCTCGCCGCGCGGCACCGAGAACGAGATCCCGTCGACCGCCCGCACTTGATGCCGCTCCCGCCGCCACCGCCCGGCCTTGCGGCGGACGTCGAAGACCTTCTCCACCGCGTCGAGTTCGATGTGCGCGCCGTTGCCGTCCACTGTCCCCACCATCCGCCCCTCAGCTTCCCGTGCTCCGGTACGACCGCAGACCCGTCCGCCACGCCAGCCCCGCCACCGCGCAGCACGCCACCGCCACCAGCGGTGACGCGAAGTCCAGCCACCCCGGCAGCGCCAGCGGATCGTCGCGGCCCAGGATCCGCAGCGCGGGCAGCCAGTTGACGAAGGCCAGCGGCACGATGAAGGTGACGCCGCGCACCAGGTCCTTGGCGAAGATCGACGGCGGGTACTGCAGCAGCGTGTTCCCGCCGTACGTGAAGGAGTTCTGCACCTCCGAGGCATCACCCGCCCAGAACTGGAAGGCCGCCCCGGCCACGAACACCGCCCCGAAGATCGCGCCTCCGCTGAGCAGCATCATCGGCATCATCAGCACCTTCAGCACCGTCCAGTCGATGTCGAGGCGGCTCAGCGACCAGCCCAGCACCAGCGAGCCCTGGGTGATCCGCCCCAGCCGCCGCAGCGCGAACCGGTCGGCGGCCACCTGCGCGAGCACCGGCACCGGGCGCAGCAGCAGTGTGTCCAGCGTGCCGTCCCGTACCCGGCGCCCGAGCCGGTCCATGCTGCCCATCGTCAGATCGGCCAGCCCGAACGCGGTGCTGGTCGTCCCGTACAGGAACGCCACCTCGGGAAGCGTGAACCCGCCCAGCGTCGTGACGTGCGAGAACATCAGCAGGATCGTGGCGAAGTCCAGTCCGGTGGTCGCGAAGTTCCCGAACGCGGTCATCAGGAACGACGCCCGGTACGCCATCGTCGACCGCACCCACATCGCGACGATCAGCCCGTACGCCCGCAGCCCGTCGACCACCCGGCGCTCGGGCGCGCTGTAGTCGACCGCTTCGAACCCGGCCGCTCCGAACCCACTGTCCTCGACCGCACCGAGCCCGGCCGCACCGCCGCCGGCCACCACCCGCTCGGCCGCTCCGCCCTCAGCCACCCTGCACCACCACCTTCCTGGTCGCCACGGACTGCAGCGCCCGCCCGGCCGCGAGCAGCGCCAGCGCCCAGCCGGCCTGGAAGGCGAACACCCGCAGCAGACCGGTGCCGGTGTGCCGGCCGAGGAAGACATCGGCGGGGATCTGCTGCAGCGCCGCCCACGGCAGGGCCCGCGCCAGCTCCCCCAGCCAGCCGGGGAACAGCGTCAGCGGCAGCAGCGCGCCGGAGAAGAACATGCTGGCCAGCCCGGCGATCTGGCTCACCCCGGCACCGTCGAGCAGCCAGAACGCGCTCAGCACGACGAGATAGCGCAGCGCGAAACTGACGACGACCCCCAGCGTCACCGACACCAGGAACAACAGCCAGGTCAGCGCGCTCGCGGGCAGCGTCAGCTCGAAGGCGAGCGCGCCGATCAGCATCGGGACGACGCCCCGCCCCAGCAGATGGAAGGCCGCCCGGCCCAGGTCGGTCGCGAGCCACCACACCTGCAGGTCGGCGGGCCGGTACAGATCGATCGCCACGTCCCCGGTACGGATCCGCTCGATCAACTCGTCCTGGAAACCGCCGCCCATCATCGCCGTGGTCATCAGCAGCGCCTGGCCCACCCACACATACGTCAGCGCCTGCGACCGGTCGTAGCCGCCCAGCCCCGGACGCGCGTCCCACAGCGCGATATAGGTGTAGGCGAGGATGAAACCGAAGACCGTGTTGGTGAAGACACCGGCGGCCGTCGCCACCCGGTACGTCGCGAACCGCCGGAATCCGCTCAGCGCGACCGCCGCGTACAGCCGGATGCCCCCCACTCCCCCACGTCCCCTCCGTCAGGGCCTGGTCCCGCACCCGCCGTTCGCGCCAAAGCTGCCGAGCTTAATCGCCCATCGGGAGGACCTGCCAATGGTTTTCCACCCTTTCGAGTGCACCGGATCAGCCATTCGGCCTGTCACAGCCCTGTCACGGGTGCGCGCCGTTGATCGCACAAGCACGGATGATGCGACAGTGTTCAACGGGGCGTACGTAACGATTGACCCAAGATGTTCCGTCGCGGACCAACCCCGGCGGCGGCGGAGGAGTCCTAACAGACATGAGCGACGAGCCGGAGCAGCAGAAAAGCAGTAACGCTTCGCCAGGCTGGGAGCCCCGACCGCCGGTCCTCAACCGGAGGGGACGGCCCAAGCGGACCGGCCTCGGCCGGCTCATCCCGACCTGGCGGATGGTGACCAGCACGGTCATCATCGTCCTGCTCATCCTCGTCGGCGGGTTCTTCATCGGCTACGCCCTGGTGCCGATCCCGAACCCCAACGCCGCCGCCACCGCGCAGAGCAACGTCTATTTCTACGCCGACGGCAAGACCGAACTGGCCCGCGACGGCGAGATCAACCGCGAGAGCGTCAGCCTCGCCCAGATCGCCAGGACCGCCCAGTACGCGGCGCTCTCCGCCGAGGACCGCGGCTTCTACCACGAGTCCGCCGTCAGCCCGAAAGCGATGATCCGCGCCGCCTGGAACACCGTCACCGGCAAGGGCAAACAGTCCGGCTCCACGATCACCCAGCAGTACGTGAAGAACTATTACCTCAACCAGGAGCAGACCGCACTTCGCAAGGTCAAGGAATTCTTCATCGCGATCAAACTCGACCGCAATGAGACCAAGGACGAAATCCTTGAGGGGTATCTGAACACCAGCTACTTCGGCCGCAACTCCTACGGCATCCAGGCCGCCTCCCAGGCCTACTTCAGCAAGGACGCCGACAAACTCACCACCGCCGAAGGCGCCTACCTCGCCACCCTCCTCAACGCGCCCAGCGAGTACGACGTCGTCGCCCACCCGCAGAACCTCCCCAAGGCCCAGGCCCGGTGGAACTACGTCCTCGACGGCATGGTGAAGGAAGGCTGGCTCAACGCCGCCGAACGCGCCGTCATCAAGTTCCCCACCCCCGGCAAGCCCAAGCCCGCCGCCAGCAAGACCGGCCAGCGCGGCTACCTCATCGAGGCCGTCAACGACTACCTCGACGACAACAACATCATCGACGCGGAAACCCTGCGCGCCGGCGGCTACCGGATCGTCACCACGATCCAGAAGGACAAGGAGGACGCCTTCGTCGCCGCCACCAAGAAGAAGGTCTACGACAAGCTCGGCACCACCAAGGCCGACAGCTACGTCCGCGCCGGCGGCGCCTCCATCGACCCCGCCACCGGCAAGGTCGTCGCCATGTACGGCGGCATCGACTACACCAAGCAGTACGTCAACAACGCCACCCGGAGCGACTACCAGGTCGGCTCGACGTTCAAGCCCTACATCTTCGCCTCCGCCGTCCAGAACAACTCCCAGACGCAGGACGGCCGCACGATCACCCCGCGCACCATCTACGACGGCGACAACCGCCGCCCGGTGATCGGCCCCAACGGCCCCGTCGGCTACGCGCCGCCCAACGAGGACCAGCGGGACTACGGCGACATCACCGTCACCAAGGCCATGGACAACTCGGTCAACGCTGTCTACGCGCAGATGGCCCAGGACGTCGGTCCCGACAACGTCGTCAACACCGTGCACGCGCTGGGCCTGCCGGCCACCAAAACGCTCAACGCCTTTCCCTCGATGGCGCTCGGCACCATGGAGGCCAGCCCCCTCGCCATGGCCCAGGGCTACGCGACCCTCGCCAACCACGGCAAGTACATCCCGTACACCCTCGTCGAGAAGATCACCAAGGACGGCGGCGACCTCAGTCTCCCCAAGCGCGACGCCAAGCAGGCCGTCTCCCGCGAGGCCGCCGACACCACCACCTCCATCCTGCAGAGCGTCGTCGACGGCGGCACCGCCTCCGTCGCCCAGGAGTCCGGCCGGACCTCCGCCGCCAAGACCGGCACCATCGACGACGACAAAGCCGCCTGGTTCGCCGGCTACACCCCGAACCTCGTCACCGTCGTCGCCGTGATGGGCCAGAACTCCGACACCGGCAAACTCGAATCGCTCAACGGCGCACTCGGAGTACCCCGCGTCAACGGCGGCGGCGCGCCCGGCGAGGTCTGGGCCGCCTACACCGAGGCCGCCCTCAGCGGCACCGAGGACATCGACTTCGACCTCGAACTGCAGGACGGCGCCACCGCCCCGACCGAGGCCCCCAGCACACCGCCCACGTCAGCGACACCGTCGGAGACCCCGTCGCAGACGCCCTCCCGGACCCCGTCGCAGACACCGTCCCAGACCCCGTCCGAGACGCCGTCGGAAACCCCGACGGAAACCCCCACCGAGACCCCGCCCGAGACCAGCGGACCCCCGACCCTGCTGCCCAGCGGCGGAGCGGTCGGCGGAGGCGGCGGGAACGGCGGGGGCGGCGGCCCGGACGGGGGCTAGGCCCAGGCCGGGGTCAGTGGCCCGAAGTGGCCTTCAGGCCCACGACAGCCACCAGCAGCAGACAGATGAAGAAGATCCGGGCGGCGGTCGCCGGCTCACCCAGCACCACCATGCCCAGGACCGCCGCCCCGGCAGCACCGATGCCCACCCACACGCCGTACGCCGTACCGATCGGCAGCGTCTTCGCCGCCTGCGCCAGCAGCACCATGCTCACCACGATGCCCGCGCCCGTGAACACACTCGGCCACAGCCGGGTGAACCCCTCGGTGTACTTCATACCGATCGACCAGGCGACCTCGACCAGACCCGCGACGCACAAAAGGACCCATGCCATGACGGCACCTCCATGGTTACTTGCTTCCAGGGGGTGCGTCGTCTTTGCATGGGTCCCGGTACGGCGCGTCTCGTCGGGCTCTCTCCGACCATAGCAAACTACAGATAAAGGCCCGTGGAGTCCTCCGACCCCTGCAGCCGCTCCGCCGCGACCGCGTGCAGATCCCGCTCGCGCATCAGCACGTACGCGACACCCCGCACCTCGACCTCGGCCCGGTCCTCCGGGTCGTACAGCACCCGGTCCCCGACCTCCACGGTCCGCACGTTCTGGCCCACCGCGACCACCGCGGCCCACGCCAGCCGCCGGCCCACCGCGGCCGTGGCGGGGATGAGGATGCCGCCACCCGAGCGGCGCTCCCCCTCGGAACCTTCGGCCCTGACCAGCACCCGGTCATGCAGCATCCGGATGGGCAGCTTGTCGTGCTCATTCTTGGAACTCACGGCGACGACGTTACCGGCGACGCCGGCGGACCGAGAGCCCGGCCACCACGGCGACCAGCGCCACCACCGGCACCGCCACCGGCACCACCCGGTCCACCCGCAGCACACCGTCCTCGGACACGAAGTGCCCGCGCGCGTCACTCACCACGCGATTCACCCCCACGAAGGCCCGGCCCGCCGTGCGGTCCACCGCGGAGAAGGCCTTCGCCTTCATGTCCCGCGCGACCGTACTCGGATGCACCCTTACCGCGATCTCGTCCAGCGTCGCGGCCAGATCCTGCCGCCTACGGGAGATCTCCGCCTCAATCTGAGCGGGAGTCCTGCCTTCCGACACCGCACTGCCTCCAACGCCTAGACCGGTACCGTGACGGACAGTCTGTCAGCCCGACGCGGACCGCGCCCCGTCGGCACCCCGTTTGCGTACCCGGGAGTACCCCGCGTGTACCGCGTAAGGAGCCACCACCCATGACCGAACGCCTCCAGCCCGGCGACACCGCCCCCGCCTTCACCCTCCCGGACGCCGACGGAAAGCCCGTCTCCCTCGCCGACCACGCGGGCCGCAAAGTCATCGTGTACTTCTACCCGGCCGCCCTCACCCCCGGCTGCACCAAGCAGGCCTGCGACTTCACCGACAACCTCGACCTGCTCGCCGCCGCCGGCTACGACGTGATCGGCGTCTCCCCCGACAAGCCCGAGAAGCTCGCCAAGTTCCGCGAAAAGGAAAACCTCAAGGTCACCCTGGTGGGCGATCCCGACAAGAAGGTCCTCGAGGCCTACGCCGCCTTCGGCGAGAAGAAGCTCTACGGCAAGACCGTCACCGGCGTCATCCGCTCCACCGTCATCGTCGGCGCCGACGGCAAGGTCGAACACGCCTTCTACAACGTCAAGGCCACCGGCCACGTCGCCAAGCTCATCAAGGACCTCAAGGTCTGAGCAGACCAGCGGCGGAGTGACCAAAGTCCCGGAGAACGGGGCTTTGGTCTACTGCCGCACCCATCGCGCAGAAGACCCCCTCGGACGAGAACCATCGAACGAGAGGACCCCCTGTGCGGACCCGCCCACCGACGCCGAAGCCGCAGAACTCTGCGCCGCCCGGTCCCCGTCCCCCCGCTTCTGACCCGCCCGGCGTGACCGTCACCCGAATGCCTCGTTAATACGTACGAGGCTGCGACACGCGGCCGCACCCAGGGCTCTGCAGCCACCACCGGTGAGCGAGGGATTCCCCGGTCGCGGCTGCACGGAATCCCCCTCCCACCGACCCGATCCGGAGGGGGATCCCCATGTCCATCAGATACACCCGCGAACTCCTCACCGAAGCCGCCCGCGAAACGACGAACCTCGACGAGGCCGTCCGGTGGTGCGGAGGTGATCCGACCCCGGGTAGCCGAAGCTATCTCCGCGCCAAGATGGCGGAAGCGGGCATCGACATCTCGCACTTCGCCACCGGGCGGGTGCGGCACACCGAACCGATCCTGCGCGAACTCGTCGCCTGCTCGCGCAGCGTCGCCGAGGTCGTCCGCCGCCTCGGGATCAACCCGGTCGGCGGCAACCAGGCCCACATCGGCCGCCGCATCACCGCGTTGGGCCTCGACACGTCGCACTTCTCGGCGCTCGGCAGGAGCCGTCCGAAACGGCCGACCGGCGACCGTCTCGTCCTGGGAACACCGGCGGACGGCAGGATTCCGGGCGAGCGCTTACGCCGCGAGCTGCTGCGCAGCGGGGTGCAGGAGACATGCGCGATGTGCGGCACCGGCACGGAATGGAATGCCAGACCCCTCCGCCTCGAGGTCGACCACATCAACGGCAACTGGTGGGACAACCGCCGGGAGAACCTGCGCCTGCTCTGCCCCAACTGCCATGCCGTGACAGACACTTATCGCGGCCGCAAGCGGAGGGCCACGGCATGAGCGGATCCGTCTCCTACCCCCGCGATCTCCTGGCCCGAACGGCAACCATCTCCACCAGCCTCGTGGACCTTCTGCGCAGGCTGGGCGCGCCGCTGGGAAGCGGTCCGTACAGGTACCTGCGTGACCGTCTGCGGCACTACGGCATCGACACGTCGCACTTCGTCGACGAGCCGCTTCCCGAGCGGGAGCGCCGGGCGTACCCGAGGGCTCTGCTCGAGGAGGCAGCTGCCTGCTCCCACAGCATCCGCGAAATGCTCGAGTTCATGGGCTACCCGCCGGACGACAGCCCGTACGGCCACATCAGAAAGAAGCTCGACCGCTTCGGCATCGACACCTCGCACTTCACCAGCGGGCGCAGATACGGCGTGAGTCCGCTACCTCTCGACCGACTGAGCGCCGCAGTTGCGGAGTCCAGGAGCCTTGCCGGAGTACTCAAGCACCTCGGCCTGGCCGACAACGGGGCAGCTCGCGCACACGTCAAGCGCAGCATCGGCGTGCACGGCCTGTCGTCCGCGCACTTCACAGGGCAGGGGCACCGCCGGGGTAGGCCGTCCCCGAACCGCCAGTCGGCGTCGGACATCCTGCGGCGTCTCGAATCCGGTTCCGCACGCGCCAAGACCGTCATGTTGCGGCGCGCACTCGACGAGATCGGGGTTCCTCACACATGCGGAGCATGCGGCGTCGGGGACACCTGGCGGGGTAAGCGGCTCGTGTTGGAGATCGACCACATCAACGGCGACCGGCTGGACAACCGGTCGGAGAACCTGCGATACCTCTGTCCGTCCTGCCACAGTCAGACGGTGACGTTCGGCAGGCGAGATCCACGCGCGATGATCAGCTTGCCAGGCTGACCACTTAGTGATATACTTAAACCGTAGGGCCTGTACCCCAGTGGCTAGAGGGCGCCGGTTTAGGTCCGGTGTGTCGTGGGTTCGAATCCCACCGGGCCCACAGCGATATGGCCATTCCCTTGCACAAGGGAATGGCCATATCGCTGTTCTCAGCCAAGAAGTTCGGCCACCAACGGCGCCAGCCCACGGAACGCTTCCCCCCGGTGGCTGATCGCGTTCTTCTCCGACGGAGTCAGTTCCGCGCAGGTGCGGGTGTCACCGAGCGGTTGGAGGATCGGGTCGTAGCCGAAGCCGCCGCTCCCGGCGGGGGTGTGGCGGAGGGTGCCGGGGAGGCGGCCTTCCACGACGCGTTCGGTGCCGTCGGGGAGGGCGAGGGCTGCCGCGCAGGCGAAGTGCGCGGCGCGGTGGGTGTCGTCGATGTCGGAGAGCTGGGCGAGCAGGAGGGCGAGGTTGGCGGCGTCGTCGCCGTGGGTGCCGGCCCAGCGGGCGGAGAAGATGCCGGGGGCGCCGCCGAGGACGTCGACGCAGAGGCCGGAGTCGTCGGCGACGGCGGGCAGGCCGGTGGCCTGGGCCAGGGCGTGGGCCTTGAGGAGGGCGTTCTCGGCGAAGGTGACGCCGGTTTCCTTGACGTCGGGGATCTCGGGGTAGGCGTCCGCGCCGACGAGGTCCACGGCGAGACCTGTGTCGGCGAGGATGGCGCGGAGTTCGGTGACTTTGTGGGCGTTTCGGGTCGCGAGGACAAGGCGCTGCATGGCGTCGATTATCTCCTGGCGGGAAGCGCGGCCCGGCCGTCAGCCCGGGGTGCAGACCTTGGTGAGTTCGCCGGCCGCGTCCGCGACCGGCGTCACGTCCGGGGTGGTGCCGTTGTTGGCGGCTGTGCGGGCGTTCTTGACCGCGGTGTTGAGGTCGTTGACGGCCTTGCTGACGTCGGCGTTGCCGGTCTTGTTGCCGACGTCCTTGAGGTCGCGGGAGATCTGGTCGAGGGCGTTGACGGCGTCCTGCGGGCTGTTGCCGGCGTTGCTGACGGCGTTCTGCAGGTTCTGGACGTCGCCGGCGACCGCGGCGGCCACATGGGCGCAGTCGAGTGCCTTGTCGATGGCGCTGCAGCCGGCGGCGGCCGGGAGCGTCAGGGCGGCGGCCGCGGCGAGGGCGGCGACGGTGATGCGGCGGCGCGTGGCCATGGGTGGGTTCCTCCCCCGGGGATCTCCGTGTGAGATCTGTATCGGTAGACACGCGCCGCGTGGCGCCCCAGTTGCCTGGTTGCGCGAAAGTGACAGGTTTCGCGATGGGTATCAGCGGTCGGTATCAGCGGTGAGTACTAGCCCAGTACGGCGAGCTGAGCTGCTGTCAGTTCGGCGCAGCCGCCGACGGCGAGGTCGAGGAGGGCGTTGAGTTCGGTGCGGTCGAAGGGGGCGCCTTCCGCGGTGCCCTGGACCTCGATGAAGCGGCCGTCGCCGGTGCAGACGACGTTCATGTCGGTCTCGGCCTTGACGTCTTCCTCGTAGGCGAGGTCGAGGAGGGGTACGCCGTCGACGATGCCGACGCTGACGGCGGCGACGGTGCCGGTGAGGGGTTTGGCGGTGGCGCGGATGAGCTTCTTCTGCTGCATCCAGGTGACGGCGTCGGCGAGGGCGACGTAGGCGCCGGTGATGGCGGCGGTGCGGGTGCCGCCGTCGGCCTGGAGGACGTCGCAGTCGAGGACGATGGTGTTCTCGCCGAGGGCCTTGTAGTCGATGACGGCGCGCAGTGAGCGGCCGATGAGGCGGGAGATCTCGTGGGTGCGGCCGCCGATCTTGCCGCGGACGGATTCGCGGTCGCCGCGGGTGTTGGTGGCGCGCGGGAGCATGGAGTATTCGGCGGTGACCCAGCCTTCGCCGCTGCCCTTGCGCCAGCGGGGTACGCCTTGGGTGGCGCTGGCGGTGCAGAGGACTTTGGTGTCGCCGAAGGAGACGAGGACCGAGCCCTCGGCGTGCTTGCTCCATCCGCGCTGGATGGTGACGGGGCGGAGCTGTTCGGGGGTGCGGCCATCGAATCGAGACATGGTTCGACCCTATCGACAAACGGCGGGGGCCCGTTCCGGTCGGAACGGGCCCCCGCGGGTGTCGGTGGTGCGCTGAGGGGTGAGCTCAGTTGTGCGGTCGGCTCAGTTGTGCGCTGGGCTCAGTTGTCCGGTGAGCTCAGTTGTCCATCATGTCTTCGATGTCGGCGGCGATGGGGTCGGCGTCGGTGCCGATGACGACCTGGATCGCGGTGCCCATCTTGACGACGCCGTGGGCGCCGGCCTTCTTGAGGGCGGCCTCGTCGACGAGGCCGGGGTCCTTCACCTCGGTGCGGAGGCGGGTGATGCAGCCCTCGACCTCTTCGATGTTGTCGAGTCCGCCGAGTCCGGCGACGATCTGCTCAGCCTTGGTGGCCATTGCTCACTCCTGAGTGTCTCGGCCCGGCGGCCCGGCCCGGTTTCAAACGGTAACGCACGTTTGGCCCATCTTCGCGGGCAGGGTTCCGGTTTGTGACGAAAGATAACGATCACTGGTGCCGTGCCCTCGGGGGCGTAGTGCCACCCACGTCGTAAATGGTCTACACCACTTTGGGCCAGGCGACAAAACAGAGGCGACACGACAGCCGCCTGACCGGCAGCCACCAGGAGGCCACCGATGAGTTCGGACAACGCCGCCGTCGGGCAGCAGCCCCGGAAGAAGTGGACCAGTGTCCTCTTCCAGGGGCTGCAGAAGATGGGCCGCAGCCTGCAGTTGCCGATCGCGGTGCTTCCGGCGGCGGGCATCCTGAACCGGCTCGGCCAGCCGGATGTCTTCGGCGCGGACGGGCTGGGCTGGGACAAGGTCGCCAAGGTCTTCAACGGCGCCGGAGGTGCGCTGCTGGACGGCTCGTTGGGCCTGCCGATGCTGTTCGCCGTGGGTGTGGCGATCGGCATGGCCAAGAAGGCGGACGGCTCGACCGCGCTGGCGGCGGTGGTGGGCTTCCTCGTCTACTTCAACGTGCTGCGCCAGTTCCCGGTGACCTGCGGCGGCGCCGCCAAGTTCTCCACCGGGGTCTGTCTGGAGGGTACGACGGTCACCGCGGCCGCCTTCCAGAACCCGGGGGTCTTCGGCGGCATCGTGATCGGCCTGGCGACGTCCTATTTCTGGATGCGCTATCACCGGACGAAGCTGGTGGACTGGCTCGGCTTCTTCAACGGGCGCCGGCTGGTCCCGATCATCATGGCCTTCGTGGCGATCGTCTTCGCGGTGATCTGCCTGTGGGTCTGGCCGCCGATCGGCGACGCGCTCACCAGCTTCAGCAAGTGGCTGGTCGACCTGGGCTCGGTCGGGTCCGGCATCTTCGGTGTGGCCAACCGCGCGCTGCTCGTCATCGGCCTGCACCAGTTCCTGAACGTGTTCGTGTTCTTCCAGTTCGGCGACTTCACCAAGCCGGACGGCGCGGTCGTGCACGGTGACATCCCCCGCTTCCTGGCCGGCGACCCGACGGCCGGCCAGTTCACCTCGGGCTTCTTCCCGATCATGATGTTCGCCCTGCCTGCCGCGGCGCTGGCGATGGCGCACTGCGCCAAGCCGCACCGCCGCAAGGAGATCACCGGCATGATGGTGTCGATCGGTCTGACGTCGCTGGTCACCGGTATCACCGAGCCGATCGAGTACTCGTTCCTCTTCATCGCACCGGTGCTGTACGCGATCCATGCGGTACTGACCGGCGTCTCGCTGGCCGTCACCTGGGGCCTCGGCGTGCATGACGGCTTCAGTTTCTCGGCGGGTCTGATCGACTACGGCCTCAACTGGGGGCTGGCCACCAAGCCCTGGTTGATCATTCCGATCGGGCTCGCCTTCGCGGTGGTGTACTACGCCCTCTTCCGCTTCGTGATCACCAAGTTCAACCTCGCGACGCCCGGCCGGGAGCCGGAGGACGTCGAGGAGGAACTGGTGCAGGAGAACATCAAGTAGCGCGATGGCCACCCGGAGAAATCCGGGCATGAAGGCCCGCCCCGAACGGCCCCCGAGTCCTTGGACCCGGGGGCCGTTCGGCATGTGGTTTAGACCACCGGAACTGGGGATTCCTTTATCCCGCCCCGACGTGTTAAAACTGGTCTACACCACTCAGTGGTATAGACCATAGCGGCGGGCCGTCCCCCTTGAAGTGCCCGCCTCACCAGGAGGAATCTGATGAGTACGGCCACCGCTACGGCGGCCCCCGCGAAGAAGCGGGGCTCCGGTCTCTTTTCCGGTCTGCAGAAGGTCGGTCGCAGCCTCCAGCTGCCGATCGCCGTTCTGCCGGCCGCGGGCATCCTGCTCCGCCTCGGCCAGGACGATGTCTTCGGCGACAAGGGCCTCGGCTGGCACAAGGTCGCGGCGGTCTTCGCGACCGCCGGCGGCGCGGTCTTCGACAACCTGCCGATGCTGTTCTGTATCGGTGTGGCGATCGGCTTCGCCAAGAAGGCCGACGGCTCGACCGCGCTCGCCGCGCTGGTCGGCTTCCTGGTCTACAGCAACGTCCTGAAGGCGTTCCCGGTCACCGACGCCGTCATCAAGGCGGGCAAGGACGACCCGGCGGTCTACAACAACCCCGGCGTCCTCGGCGGCATCATCATGGGTCTGCTCGCCGCGGTCCTGTGGCAGCGCTACCACCGCAAGCAGCTGGTCGACTGGCTCGGCTTCTTCAACGGCCGCCGCCTGGTGCCGATCATCATGGCCTTCGTCGGCACGCTCGTCGGTGTCGTATTCGGCCTCGGCTGGGAGCCGGTCGGCAAGGTCATCAGCAACTTCGGTGAGTGGATGACCGGTCTGGGCGCCGTGGGCGCCGGCCTGTTCGGCCTCATCAACCGCGCGCTGATCCCGGTCGGCATGCACCAGTTCGTGAACTCGGTCTCCTGGTTCCAGCTCGGTGACTTCAAGAACTCCGCGGGCGAGGTCGTGCACGGCGACCTGACCCGGTTCTTCGCCGGTGACCCCACCGCCGGACAGTTCATGTCGGGCTTCTTCCCGATCATGATGTTCGGCCTGCCGGCCGCCGCCATCGCCATCGCGCACTGCGCCCGCCCCGAGCGCCGCAAGGCCGTCATGGGCATGATGATCTCGCTCGCGCTGACCTCGTTCGTCACCGGCATCACCGAGCCGATCGAGTTCTCGTTCATGTTCATCGCCCCGGTGCTCTACGTGATCCACGCGCTGCTGACCGCCGTCTCGATGGCCGTCACCTGGGCGCTGGGCGTGCACGCCGGCTTCACCTTCTCGGCCGGCTTCATCGACTACTTCCTGAACTGGAACCTCGCCACCAAGCCGTGGCTGATCATCCCGATCGGGCTCTGCTTCGCGGTGATCTACTACGTGGTCTTCCGCTTCGCGATCACCAAGTTCAACCTCATCACCCCGGGCCGCGAGCCCGAGGAGGAGATCGAGGACCTCACCAAGGCGTGAGCCTGCTGAACCCCGCTCGTTGAGAGCGGCGCGAGGCCCCCGGAACCGTACGGTTCCGGGGGCCTCGCGCTGTTACGGTGAGTGAGGAGACCGGCGTCCGGAACGGTCCGCCCTCGTGCAAGGAGGAGCTGTGAGTGCCGAATCGCATGCCTACGCCGACGTCGATCCGGAAGCGGCTCTGAAATTCGCCATCCAGCACATCAAGGGCGATCGCGTCCAGATCATCGAGGGAGTGATCGAGCCCGTGTCTCCGACCTGGGATCATGAGGCCGCCGCCGACAGCATCCGCGAGCAGATCGGACCGGTCGTGCGTCGGCTGGAATGCGTCTCGGGCTCGGGCAATCTGGATCTGCCGGGCAGCAGCAACTGGTACGTGCCCGACGTGGCGGTGGTTCCGCGCGCGCTGGCCAAGGGAGCCGGGGCGCTGCTGCCGGACCAGACGCTGCTGGTCGTCGAGGTGACGTCGGAGTCCAATGCGGACACCGACCGTACGGTCAAGCGGCGCCGCTACGCCGAGTACGGCGCGCCGCTGTATCTGCTGGTGGACCGCCAGGAGCGGACGTGCACGCTCTACTCGGAGCCGTCCCGGCTCGGGTACACGCACGCGGAGGGGCCGCATCCGTTCGGCCGGGTGATCCGGCTTCTCGAGCCCTTCGATCTGGACCTGGACACGTCCGAATTCTGAGTCCGGCTCGCGCGGCGGATCGGTGCCGGCGGGCTCAGATCTCGTACACCGCGCCCGACGTGGCGAGTTCCACCGGGCCGTCGAAGACGGCGCGGGCGTCGGTGAGGTTGCGGGCGGGGTCGGTCCACGGCGGGATGTGGGTGAGGACGAGGCGCCCTGCGCCGGCGCGGTCGGCGTGTTCGCCGGCCTGGCGGCCGTTGAGGTGCAGCTCGGGGATGTCTTCCTTGCCGTGGGTGAAGGAGGCTTCGCACAGGAAGAGGTCGGTGCCGTCGGCGAGGCCGAGCAGCGCGTCGCAGGGGCCGGTGTCACCGGAGTACGTCAGGGTCCGGCCGTCGTGTTCGATGCGGAAGCCGAACGCTTCGACGGGGTGGCTGACCCGGTCGGTGGTGATGGTGAAGGGGCCGAGCGTGAAGCTGCCGGGTTCCAGGGTGCGGAAGTCGAAGACCTCGCTCATGCACTTCTCGTCGGGCATGTCGCCGTAGGCGGTGGAGAGCCGGCGCTCGGTGCCTTCGGGGCCGTAGACGGGGATGGCGTCGGCGGGGCCGCCGTCGTGGCGGTAGTAACGGGCCACGAAGTAGCCGCACATGTCGATGCAGTGATCGGCGTGCAGATGGCTGAGCAGGACCGCGTCCAGGTCGTAGAGGCCGCAGTGGCGCTGCAGTTCGCCCAGGGCTCCGTTGCCCATGTCGAGCAGCAGCCGGAAACCGTCGGCCTCGACGAGGTAGCTCGAGCAGGCCGATTCCGCGGACGGGAACGAACCCGAGCAGCCGACGACGGTGAGCTTCATGCCGTGAAACCTCCGTGGGCGCGCCACAGATCGCCCCCATACCGGTTGGAGTGGGGGGTTAGGCGGGTGCGGTCCGCCATGTGTTGACGAGAGTAAGGCGCGGGGCGGGCCGACGCGCCTCCTCAGTGCCCTGTTGTGGGCGGAATCACCAGTACGAGGGGCGGCCGGTACGGTCGGTTCCGATTGAGGATCTTCTTCGACAGATTTTCGACTGTGGGAGCCCATATGGACATGACCTGGTGGTTGGTGGCGGTCGCGGCCGTGGTCGTACTGGCTGTTTTCTCGGTGTGGACGCGGTCGGCGGCGCGGCGGCGGCCCGGTGGTCCGGTGCGGCCGCCGCGCGCGGCGGATCGTCCGGGGCCCGGGCGTGGCGGGCGGCGGGCGCCGGCCGCGGGGGAGATCTGGTGGGCGGACGTACCGTTCGAGGACGGGTCGGGGGCGAAGGACCGGCCGTGTCTGGTGCTGTCCGTGAAGGGGGGCACGGTGCGCGTCGCGAAGATCACCAGCAAGTACCACGAGGAGCTGCCGGGGGTGATCGCCCTGCCGCCGGGAACCGTGGGCGACGCGCAGGGCCGTACGAGTTATCTGGAGACCGACGAGCTGCGGGAGGTGCGCTCCGCGGCGTTCCGCCGCCGGGCGGGTGTGCTGGACGCGGCGCTGTGGCAGCAGGTGCGGCGGATGGTGCGCTGACCGCGGCCGGCCGCCCGGGTGGGCCGGCCGGCGCCGCGTGGGCGCGCGGGGGTGGTCAGGCCCAGAGCTGGCCGTGCAGCTGTTCGACCGCGGCTTCGGTGCTGGGGGCGGTGTAGATGCCGGTGGAGAGGTACTTCCAGCCGCCGTCGGCGACGACGAAGACGATGTCGGCGCGCTCCCCCGCCTTGTGGGCCTTGGCGGCGACGCCGAGTGCGGCGTGCAGGGCCGCGCCGGTGGAGACGCCGGCGAAGATGCCCTCCTGCTGGAGGAGCTCGCGGGTGCGGCGGACGGCGTCCTCGGATCCGACGGAGAAGCGGGTGGTGAGGACGGACTCGTCGTAGAGCTCGGGGACGAAGCCCTCGTCGAGGTTGCGCAGCCCGTAGACGATGTCGTCGTAGCGGGGCTCGGCGGCGACGATGGCGACTCCGGGGACCTTCTCGCGCAGGTAGCGGCCGACGCCCATCAGGGTGCCGGTGGTGCCCAGGCCGGCGACGAAGTGGGTGATGGTGGGGAGGTCCGTGAGGATCTCCGGGCCGGTGGTCGCGTAGTGGGCGCCCGCGTTGGCGGGGTTGCCGTACTGGTAGAGCATCACCCAGTCGGGGTGTTCGGCGGAGATCTCCTTGGCCATCCGGACGGCGGTGTTGGAGCCGCCCGCGGCCGGTGAGGAGATGATCTCGGCGCCCCACATCGCGAGCAGCTCGCGCCGCTCCGACGAGGTGTTCTCGGGCATGACGCAGACGATGCGGTAGCCCTTGAGGCGCGCGGCCATCGCCAGCGAGATGCCGGTGTTGCCCGAGGTGGGTTCGAGGATGGTGCAGCCGGGGGTGAGCCGGCCGTCCGCCTCGGCCTGCTCGATCATGTGGAGCGCGGGGCGGTCCTTGATCGAGCCGGTGGGGTTGCGGTCCTCCAGTTTGGCCCAGACGCTCACGGCGTCGGACGGGGACAGGCGCGGGAGGCGGACGAGCGGGGTGTTGCCCACCGCCGCCAGCGGGCTGTCGTAGCGCATCAGACAGCGTTCGTTTCGGTCGCCGCGGAGCTGGAGCCGCCGGCGACGGCCGGCAGGATCGTGACGCTGTCACCGTCGGTGAGCTTGGTGCTGATGCCGTCGAGGAAGCGGACGTCCTCGTCGTTGAGGTAGACGTTGACGAATCGGCGCAGGCCGCCGTCGACGACGATGCGCTCGCGGATTCCGGTGTGCCGGCTCTCGAGGTCCGAGAAGAGTTCGTCGAGCGTGCTGCCCGCACCGTCGACGGCCTTGGCGCCGTCGGTGTAGGTGCGGAGGATGGTCGGAATGCGGACCTCGATGGCCATGGGTGGGCTCCGTTACATGCGGGCGTCAGACGGGGGGACGTGCGGGCGTGCTGTGCGGCGTGCCGGGGGTGGCGGCAGTGCTCAGGCGCGCGGACAGGCGGCGCTGGCGACACGGCAGAGGTCGACGTGCAGCCGCGCGACGAGCAGCATGCCCGGCGGGTTGTTCTTCACGTCGTGGGGAACCATGGGCTCATCGTATCGATTCCCGGGCGCGGTCCGAGACAGGCGTCCCACGATTCGGACCTCAGGCGCCGGAGGCCACTACCCGCACGTCTTCTTCGGTCACGACCCCGTCCACAATGCGGAACGAGCGGAACTGGAACTCCTCCGCGGTCGAGACCAGGACGTAGTGCGCGCCGGGCTCGTTCGCGTAGGTGATGTCGGTACGGGACGGGTACGCCTCGGTGGCGGTGTGCGAGTGGTAGACGATCACCGGCTCCTCGTCGCGGTCGTCCAGGTCGCGGTAGAGCTTGAGCAGGTCGGTGGAGTCGAACTCGTAGAACGTGGGTGAGCGGGCCGCGTTCAGCATGGGGATGAAGCGCTCGGGGCGGCCGCTGCCCTCAGGTCCCGCGACGATGCCGCACGCCTCGTCGGGGTGGTCGGCGCGGGCGTGGGCGACGATCGCGTCGTGGATCTCCTGCGTGATGGTGAGCATTGGGAAAAAGTAACAGCGCGCGAAGCGCCCACTGCAAGGGTGGGGGTGGGCGACGGGCGGGAAAAGTAACAGCGCGCGAAGCGTACGAAGGCCCGCCCCAGGGGTGCGGGGGCGGGCCTTCGCGGCAGGTGGTGGCTTCGGCGCGCGGTGGTTCAGCTCGCGGCGTCGGCCAGTGCGGGTTCCGGGGCGACGTGCGGCTTGGGGGCGAACGCCTCCGGGTTCTTCCGCTTGAGCCAGGCGTACCCGATGCCGAGGATCGCGAACCACACGGGAGCGCTGTAGAGCGAAATCCGGGCGTCCTTGTCGATGCCGATCAGGACCATCACGCCGGCCAGGAAGATCAGCGCGATCCAGCTGGTGTACGGGGCGCCCGGCGCCTTGAACCAGGCTTCGGCGGCGCGGCCGGCCTTGACCGCCGCGCGGTAGCGCAGATGGGAGATGAGGATCATCGCCCAGGTCCAGACGCCGGCGACGGTGGCGAAGGCGGTGATGTAGGTGAAGGCGCCGTCCGGGTCGACGTAGTTGATCCAGACGCCGATGCCCATCAGGGCGACGGAGACGAGGATGCCGGTGGCCGGGGTCTGGCGTGAGTTGAGCTTGGCGAAGGCCCTGGGGCCCTGCCCGTTGACGGCCAGGTCGCGCAGCATGCGGCCGGTGGAGTACATGCCGGAGTTGCAGGACGACAGGGCGGCGGTGAGGACCACGAAGTTCACGATGGCCGCGCCGAACGGGATACCGATCTTGGCGAAGGCGGCCACGAACGGGCTGACGCCCGGCTGGAACTCGGTCCAGGAGACGACGCCGAGGATCACGATGAGCGCGCCGACGTAGAAGACGCCGATCCGCCAGGGCAGCGTGTTGATGGCCTTGGGGAGCGTCTCGCGGGGGTTCTCGGCCTCACCGGCGGTGACGCCGACGAGTTCGACGGCGAGGTAGGCGAACATCACGATCTGCAGCGTCATGAGGGACTTGCCGACGCCGTTGGGGAAGACCCCGCCGTCACCCCACAGATGGCTGAGCGAGGCGGTGTCGCCGGCGGCGGAGAACCCGATGGTCAGAACGCCGATCCCGATGAGGATCATGCCGATGATCGCGGTGACCTTGATCATCGAGAACCAGAACTCGACCTCGCCGAAGACCTTCACCGAGATGAGGTTCACTCCGAAGAGCACCAGCAGGAAGATCAGGGCGGAGATCCACTGGGGGATGTCCTTCCACCAGTAGGTGATGTACACCGAAGCGGCGGTGACCTCGGCCATGCCGGTCACCACCCACATCAGCCAGTACGTCCAGCCGGTGACGAACCCCCAGAACGGGCCCAGGAACTCGCGGGCGTAGTCGGCGAAGGAGCCGGACACGGGGCGGTAGGTGAGCAGTTCGCCCAGGGCCCGCATGATGAAGAAGATGATGACGCCGGCGATGGCGTACATCATGATCAGGCTCGGTCCGGCCTGATGGATGGCCTTGCCGGCGCCCAGGAAGAGGCCGGTGCCGATGGCACCGCCGATGGCGATCATCTGGATCTGCCGGCTGCCGAGCCCTCGCTGGTAGCCCTCTTCGCTGACGGGCGCGGCGGCCGCGTCGTCGTGGTGCCCGGTGTGTTCCGTCGGCATGGTGGTGGTGCGCCTTTCTCCATATCCCCCCGGACAGTGGAGTTGCGAGCCGGCGATCGGCCGGCTCAGCGCCTGGCGGAACAGGGATGGCGTCCCGGCCAGTGGTCGGAATTAGTACCACGGGCTGAGACGCCGTCGGAAAAGGGGAATGTGACGCGGGCCACGGGAAAAACACCCCGAAGGTGAAGTGAAGCCGCATACCGGATGATCACGGTGACATGATCGTTATCCGGATTTGAGCGTCCGCTGAGCGAATGCCGGACGTCACAGCGTCTCGATCAGCGTCTCCTGCAGACCGCCGAGCCACAGGTACGCCATCACCATCGGCTTGAGCGGATCGTCGTCCGGCAGCCGGTAGAGCTCGGTGTCCTCGTCGGTGACCTCCAGCCGGGTGCCGATGGTCAGCCGCAGGTCGTTGAGGGCGCCAAGCCAGCGGCGGGCGTCCTCGGGCGTGAGCAGCAGCTCAGGGGCGCCGGCGTCGAGCGCGCGGACCACGGCCAGCGCGTCCTCGCGCTTGCGGGTGCGCAGGTCGTTCTCGGTGAAGCGGCGGAACTCCGAGGACTGGGCGGTGTCCTCGTAGGCGTCGGGGAAGAGCCGGGCCAGCGCCGGGTCGGCCGGGGGCTTCGTCGGCCCGTCGGGCGGGAACAGCGCGGCCAGCGGGTCGTCGGAGACCGGCTCCTCCCCCGGGCCGATCATCTGCAGGAGCTGCACGGCGAGGCTGCGCAGGATGGAGATCTCGACGGTGTCGAGGGTGATGACGGCGCCGCCGCCCGGGGCGGGTTCGAAGTAGCCGGCCATCAGCGGTCCTGCTGCAGGGTCGCCCACAGGCCGTAGCCGTGCATCGCCTGCACGTCGCGCTCCATCTCTTCGCGGGTGCCGCTGGAGACAGCGGCGCGGCCCTTGTGGTGGACGTCCTTCATGAGTTTGACGGCCTTGTCCTTGGAGTACCCGAAGTAGGCCTGGAAGACGTACGTCACGTAGCTCATGAGATTGACGGGGTCGTTGTGCACCAGGGTCACCCAGGGGACGTCCGGGTCGGGTACTTCGAAGGTGGCCTCGGTCGACTCGGGCCGTGCGATCTCTGCGGGAGCGACAGAACAGCGCGCGGAGCGCGTCCTTGGAAGGGCGGGGGCGGGAGACGGGTGGGCACTCATCACTCCTCCAATGCTGCCGCTATGGCGGCGCTTCGCACAAATGGACGCGGAAGCGCAGAGAAATCGTCACTCTGACGAGTAGTCGGGGTACTATCCCGTTCCATGAGCGCTGCAGATCTGGGGCTGCCGGTGGCCGTACCGTCCACCGCGCTGTTCACCGACCGGTACGAGTTGACGATGTTGCAGGCCGCGCTGCGCAGCGGGGCGGCGCACCGGCACTCGGTGTTCGAGGTCTTCACCCGCCGGCTGCCGGAGGGCCGCCGGTACGGTGTCGTCTGCGGCACCGGCCGGGTGCTGGACGCGGTGGAGAACTTCCGCTTCGATGCCGATGTGCTGGACTTCCTCGCCCGCGAGAACGTGGTGGACGGGCCGACGTTGGAGTGGCTGGCCAAGTACCGCTTCACCGGCGACATCTGGGGTTACCCCGAGGGTGAGGTGTACTTCCCCGGCTCGCCGATCCTGCGGGTGGAGGGCAGTTTCGCCGAGGCGGTGATCCTGGAGACGGTGATCCTGTCGATCCTCAACCACGACTCCGCCATCGCGGCGGCCGCGTCCCGGATGGCGGTCGCGGCCGGCGGTCGTCCGCTGATGGAGATGGGCGCCCGGCGGGCGCACGAACTGGCGGCGGTCGCCGCCTCGCGGGCCGCGTACGTCGGCGGCTTCCTGTCCTCCTCGAACCTGGCGGCCGGCTTCCGCTACGGGCTGCCGACGATCGGCACGGCCGCGCACGCCTTCACGCTGCTGCACGACACCGAGCGGGACGCCTTCGTCGCCCAGGTCGAATCGCTCGGCCGGGGCACGACGCTGCTGGTGGACACCTACGACCTGATGTCGGCGGTCCGTACCGCCGTGGAGGTCGCCGGGCCCGAGCTGGGCGCCGTCCGCATCGACTCCGGCGACCTGCTGCTCCTCGCCCACCGGGTGCGGCAGCAGCTGGACGACCTCGGCGCCAAGGACACCCGGATCGTGGTGACCTCCGACCTCGACGAGTACGCCATCGCCTCGCTGGCGGCGGCGCCGGTGGACGCGTACGGGGTCGGCACCTCGCTGGTGACCGGCAGCGGCCACCCGACCTGCTCCATGGTCTACAAGCTGGTCTCCCGGGCCTCGTCGAACGAGCCGGACGCGCCGATGGTGGCCGTCGCCAAGAAGTCGATGGGCGCCAAGAGCAGCGTCGGCGGCCGTAAGTGGGCGGCCCGGCGGCTGGACGACGACGGGGTCGCGGAGGCCGAGGTGGTCGGCACCGGGCCCGTGCCGCCGGAGCTCGAGGACCGGCAGCTGCTGGTTCCGCTGGTCCGCGGCGGGGAGATCACCGGCCGTGAGCCGCTGGAGGCGGCCCGCACCCGGCACATCGAGGCGCGCGCGGGGCTGCCGCTGTCCGCTTCGCAGCTCTCCCGCGGCGAGCCGGTGCTCCCCACGGAGCAGGTGTGACGCGGCGGCCGCCGGGGTCGGCGGGGCCGGGACTGTCGCGGATCGCGGCGCGAGTCCCTACGCTCGACGCGTGCCGCCTGTCCCCGCACGGCGGTCAGCCGACCGAAGAGGACCGCGAATGCACCGCGCACTGATCGTCGTGGACGTCCAGAACGATTTCTGCGAGGGCGGCAGCCTCGCGGTCGCCGGCGGCTCGGACGTGGCCGCCGCGATCACCGATCTCGTCGGGCAGGCCACTGCCTGCTACCGCCATGTGGTGGCCACCCGTGACCACCACGTCGACCCGGGGGACCACTTCTCGGACCGGCCGGACTTCGTGACGTCCTGGCCCGTGCACTGTGTGGCGGGCACCGAGGGCGTCGGGTTCCATCCGAACTTCGCGCCGGCGGTCGCCTCCGGCGCCGTGGACGCGGTCTTCGACAAGGGCGCGTACTCGGCCGCCTACAGCGGCTTCGAGGGCCTGGACGAGAACGGCATGGGGCTCACCGAGTGGCTGCGGGAGCGGGCCGTCACCGAGGTGGACGTGGTCGGGATCGCCACCGACCACTGCGTGCGCGCCACGGCCCTGGACGCGGCCCGGGAGGGCTTCGTCACGCAGGTGCTGCTGGACCTGACGGCGGGTGTCGCCCCGGCGACCACGGAGAGCGCGCTGGCCGAGCTGCTGGCCGCGGGCGTCCGGCTGACGGGCAAGCCGGCGGTCGGGGCCTGAGGGCGGTGCAGAGGGGCCCGGACGGCTCTGAGCGGCCCTGAGCGGGTCGGGAGGCCCCGGAGAAGCCGGGACCGCCCGCCCGCTCAGCCCGCGCGGCGGTGGGTGGCCCGGAAGGGCTGCCAGAGCTCTTCCGAGCCGGACGCGGAGTGCCGCCAGACGAGGCCGTCCGGGTGGTGCAGGACGGCGGTGACCTCGTCGGGCGTCGGCGGTTCGGTGTTGCCGCTGAGCCGGGCCGCCCGGAAGCCGAGATTCCGGAGCCGGGTGAGCGCCCGCTGGCGGTTCTGGGCGTGCACGATGACGCGGACGCTGTCCTCCGCGCCGCCCGGGTGGGGCAGCTTGAGAGCGACGACGACGTTGCCGTTGGGAAGCTTGGTGAATCCACCGACTGCCATGCCCACATAATCCGGTGATCGGCCCCCGCCCACCAGAGGGCGTGGGCCGAACACTGGATCAACGCAGGTCAGCGACCCGCAGGGCTGACCGCGACGATCGTGTTCTGTCCGTTCGGGGAGTCGAACAGGATCGAAATGCGGGTATTCGTGTTCGGCACCTGGACACTCGCGTACGGGTTGGTGTCGTACCAGTACGTGCCGTGACGGTCGTCGAAGACCGGGACGCCCGGCTTGGACTTGATCGTCGTGGCGACACCGTTCTTGTGCGCGGTGAGGGCGTCGGTCGGGTACCAGCCGAAGGTGGAGTCCGCGGACTGGATCTTGTTGCGGAACAGCGCGCCGTCGGACCAGGCGTCGGGCTTGGCGTGGGCGTCGATCGGCAGGATCTGGCCGTGGCCGGGGTGCTCGCCGACGTTGTTGTCCAGCTGCGAGGTGTCCCAGAGCCAGATCAGCAGGCCGTTCTGGTACGCGTAGTGCTCGACCTTCTTCGGGGCGGCGGCGCCGAACCCGAAGTTGTAAGGACCGGTCTTCAGGACCTTGTCGTAGCTGACGTACTGGCGGTTCTCCGCGATGTAGTACTGCGGGTACGACTTGGTGAAGGACGCCTCGGAGCGGCTGAAGCCGTTCGCGGTCCAGCCGTTGTCGTCACCCTCGGCACCGTCGGTGAAGACGGCGGCGCCGTCGGCGGTGATCGTCAGGTTGTCGGCCGCGAAGCCCTTCTGCGCGACGCCACCGTCGGTGCGGTAGCGGAAGCGCAGCTCGATCTGCTGGCCGGCGAAGGCGTCGAGCGGGTAGTTCATGTCCTTGTAGCCACCCGTGGTGCCGGTCATGGCCGGACGGCCGCTGCCGTTGCGGGTGATGGGCTGGCCGTCGATGGTGCCGTCGATCGGGGCCCAGTTGACGCCGCCGTTGGTGGACACCTCGGTGTAGAGGTAGTCGTAGCCGTCCTCGGCGTCGTACCAGCCCTTGAAGGACAGGGCCGCGGACGTCTTGCCAGTGAGGTCGACGTGGCGGGTCAGGGTGTTGCGCAGGTCGTTGCCGGCGCCGCTCCACCACTGCTTGGTGCCCGCGAAGGGCGTGGTGATCGCCGTGGTGACGCTCTTCGACGGCAGCGTCACGACCAGACCCTGCGGGTCCTTGGTGTTGTACTCGGCGACGCCGAGCTTGTGCGTCGAGAGCTTGGCGGCCTTGGCGGTGTCGTACTTCAGCCAGCCGAGCTGCATCTTGTCCCAGGCGTCCATGTCACCGGGCAGCGAGCCGATGTCGGTGGTGCCGTTGGAGAGCCAGGAGCCGGACGACATCAGCGACCAGAAGGCGGTGCCGTTCTCGCCGATGTACGTGGTGTCGTACAGGTCGGGCAGGCCGAGGTCGTGGCCGTACTCGTGGGCGTAGACGCCCAGGCCGCCGTTCTCCGGCTGCATCGTGTAGTCGCCGACCCAGATGCCGGTGTCGCCGATCGGGGTGCCGCCGAGCTGGTTGCCGGCCGGGCCGGTGAAGCCCTCGTCACCCTGGTAGGCGTAACCGCGGTGGGCCCACAGCGCGTCGGTGCCCTGGACGCCGCCGCCCGCGGACTCGTCCTCGCCCGCGTGCACGATCTGGAAGTGGTCGATGTAACCGTCGGGCTCGTTGAAGTTGCCGTCGTGGTCGAAGTCGTAACGGTCCCACTGGTCGTACTGGGCGAGGTCCGTCTTGATCTGCGCGGCGGTGCGGCCCTTGGCCTTCTGGTCCGCGGCCCACTGCGCGGTGCCGTCGCGGACCAGGTCCTCGACGGTGGCGCAGTTGGTGGCGCCGCACTTGTTGTTGCCGTAACGGGCCTCGTTGTAGTCGACCTTGACCCAGTCGGAGACCTCGCCGTTGACCGAGTAACGGCCGGAGGACTGCTTCTCGTAGTACTTCGCCACCGACTCCTTCTTGGGGTCGTGGGAGAAGTAGAGGTCCTGGAAGGACTGCGCGTTGTAGTCCTTCCGCCAAGCGGTGCTGTTGTCCGTGGAACGGTCGGGTTCCGCTATCTGGTTGTGCAGCGGTCCGACGGTGCCGCCGTACTGCGGGTCGACCTTGTCGCCGAACTCGGCGAGGATCACGAAGATCTTGTCGGTCTTCTCGCGGCTCAGCTCGACGTACTTGCCCGCGCTGAGTTTGGCGACCTTGGAGCGGCCGCTGTCCTGGACCGTGAGGTCCCCCGCGATCACCTTCTGCAGGGCGTCCTGCCGGCGTACCGCCTGCTCGCGCCCGAGCGGGCCGAGACGGTCGTCGTCGACCTTGGCCTTGGTGCCGGCCGGCGCCTTGCCGGTCGGCGCCTGCATCGGATCGTGGCTCGCCTGCGCCTCGTTGCCCGCCGCGGGAGCGGCTGCGGCCAAGGTCGCGGGCATCGCCATCGCACCGAGTGCGATGAGCGCCACCGCGAGGGTGGCGGGTCTGATGTTGCTGCGAAGATTCTTCAAGATGTCTTGACCTCCCCTTGGGAGATGCCATTGCATCCAAGTGCCGGAAGAAAAGACAGGTCTTGACTTGCTCATGGCAGACCAGTACGTTGACCGGCTTTTGAGGTCCGGATAACGGACATCAACCCAGGTGGACCGTCTGCCAGTTGAGACGGGTGGACCGGGTCGAGATTCCGTGCGCCCCCCTGTGCTCCCCCACCGTGGGTTAGGTCACGCTTACCAACCGTTCCCATGGGGCATGCCGATCCGTAGAGTCAGTTGCCGGCGCCCACGCATGAAGATGTCCACCGCCCCTTCCGACACTGCGACTTAATCGACGTATTCGAGGACGGATCCCGCCATGCCGCGTCCTACCCCCGCGCAACTCGCATACGGTTCCGCGACCGTTGTCCTGTCCACTCTTGCGATGCTGCTGCTGTCCGAGGCTCATTCCGGACCCAGCGTCGTCATCATCGCGGCGGCCGGGCTGCTGCTCGGCGTGCTGGTCGCGGTGACGACCACGATCCCGCTGACCGCCCGCGCCAAGGCCCGCGGCCGTACGACCTTCCGTACCGCGCCCGCGACGGTCCCCCGCCCACGGGTGCACAGTTCCGGCCAGTCCCGCGTCAGCGAGCACTCGCTGCGGCGTTGAGCGGCGGGCGGCGGCCCCGGAGCGGTTGCTCCGGGGCCGCCGTCGTGTGCTGACGGCGGGACCGGTACGACGGGGCCGGCCGGGTCCGCCGGGGCGGACCGTCACGCGGTGACGACGACGGTTTTCGCCGCCTTGTCGTGCAGACCCTGGCGGTACGGCTTGTCGAGCAGCAGCAGGATCCCGATGAGCACGATCCACAGGCACGGGCAGCAGAACAGTGTCGGCAGCCAGAACACACAGGCGCGGATCAGCGCGGCCGACGACGTGGGGACGGTGCCGTTGTCCAGCATGGCGATGCGCACCCCCAGCCACTTCTTGCCCAGGGTCTGACCGGTCGCCCTGGTCATCCACCACTCGTAGCCGATGTAGAGGACCGCGGCCACACAGGACCCCAGCAGCGACCGGCCGTAGTTGATGTCGTCCGTGTCGGTCTGGAAGGTGCCGAAGGCCCAGTCGAGCAGGCCGACCGGGATGGAGATGAGGATGAAGTCGATGATCCTCGCGAGCAGCCGCTTGCCCACGTCGCCGAGCGGCGGCATGCCGGCCAGTGGGTCGGGCGTGCCACCGCCGTAGGGGTCGCCGCCGTAGGGCGGCGGTGCGCCGCCGCCGGGCGGGGGACCACCGGGCGGCGGATTGCCGTACGGGTTGCCGCTGTACGGGTCGTTGCCGCCCCCGTCCTGCGGCGGCGGGTAGGAAGGCGGCTGCTGACCGTAGGGCGAGCCGCCGGGCGTACCGGGGCCACTGTCCTGGGGGGGCTTGGCGAAAGGATCGTCAGGAGATCCGGGCGACGGCTGGTCGGTACTCATGAACCGAGTGAAACCCGTAGGAAGCGGACGCGCCTTCCGGCAAGATCCGTTCGGGGTACCCCGAACGGACCGTCAGCGCCGCCCGCTACTGCCGGGCGACGAACGTACGGGCCGCCTTGTCGTGCCAGCACTGCCGCCAGGGGCGGTCGACCATGCACCACACCAGGCCGACGACGCCGACGACGAGCGCGTCGAGGACGGTGTGCGTCAGCCAGCGGCGCAGCGAGGGTCCGAAGCCGGGGGCGAGCTGCGACTCGATGTCGACCACCCGCAGCCCGAACAGCTTCTTGCCCAGCGTCCGGCCCCACTTGGCGGTGGGCAGCACCTCGTACAACAGCCCGGCGACGAGGGCGACGCCGAGCACGATGGCCAGCTGGACGCCGGTGGTGCCGTCGATCAGCCAGACCGTGACGGTCTCGCCGGTCTGCCGCGCCTCGTCCACCTTGTCCTTGAGGTGGCGGTAGGCGGCCGTGCCGAGCGGTACCGCCGCCACACCGGTGACCGCGAGGACGACCATCGTGTCGAGCAGCCGGGCGGCGAGGCGCCGGCCGAGCCCGGCCGGGCGGCCCTGCTCCTGCACCATCGACGCGAACGGGTCGTTCACCGGCGGCCGCCACGGCACCACACCCGCCGGCTCACCCTGCTGGCCCGGCACGGCGACGACGCCGCCGCCGGCCGTGCCACCGCCCGTCCCGGCACCGGGACCCGCGCCGGGACCCGCCCCGCCGGGGCCCTGCCGGGCGAGTTCGTGCACCTGCTGCGCCCAGGGCGCGG
>NZ_JAAGLX010000150.1:0-697 GCF_010548325.1 Streptomyces sp. SID13666
CTACTCCGAGAGCCTCACCCTCGACCAGGCCCGCCGCGCCGACGTCCTGGTCGCACTGCGCATGCAGGACAAGAACCTGAGCCACAGCCACGGCGGCCCGGTCCGCCTCTACGTCGCCCCCATGTACTTCTACAAGTCCGCCAAGTGGCTCTCCGGCATCACGGTCACCGAGAACGTGCGGGCCGGCTACTGGGAGAACCGCGGCTACGACATCGACGCCTGGGTCGGCAGATCGAACGGACGCGACGATGAGCCTACGAGCTGACGCCCCGGCGCCCTCCACCTCGGACGTACGCCGCTTCGGCCGCCCCCAGAAGTGGGTGCACCGCGTGACGGCCGCGCTGATGGGCGTGTGCGTGGTGACGGCGGCCTGTCTGAATCTCCCCGTGTTCGCCGAGCTGGTCGGCCGCCGCGAACTGGTGGTCCGTGTCCACGAATGGGCGGGCCTCGCCCTGCCGGTACCCGTCCTGGCCGGCCTGGCTTCCCGTGCCCTCCGCGCCGACCTGGGCCACCTCAACCGCTTCGGCCCGCACGACCGCGTCTGGCTGCGCGCCGCCCTACGACGCGACAAGCGCAGCACCTCGCGCCCGGCGGCCAAGTTCAACGCGGGCCAGAAGATCTACGCGTCCTGGATCGCGGGCGCCACCCTGGTCATGCTCGGCACCGGCCTGCTCATGCGGTTCACCCACCTCACCCC
>NZ_JAAGLX010000151.1:0-680 GCF_010548325.1 Streptomyces sp. SID13666
GTCCGGTGCGCAGCCGGTGCCCCCTGGGTTCGGTCCCGCCGAGCAGGCGTCGCCCGCCTCCGAAGCCGCACAGCCACAGCAGGCACCGCCCGGCTTCGGCCCGCCCGAGCCGATGACGTCCAGTACACCCGGTTTCGACCCTGCCGGGTCCCTGGCCGTGCCGGGTGCACCGGACCCCGGTCACCTCGCCGCGCCGACCACCTTCTCCGCCCCGGCTTCCGCGTCCGCCCAACCCCGCCGCAGGGGACGGGCGTTGCTCGCCGCCGTGGCCGTCACTGTGGTCCTCGCCGCCGCCGGAGTCACCGTGGCGCTGCTCGGCGAGGAGGACGACAGAGCGGCGCGCACCCTGCCGGTGGGGTCGGAGGACAGCCCTGCCGCGCCCTCCACGGGCAGCGGCCGTGCGGACCTGGACCTCTCCGATCCCACGCCCACCGGAAAGGCCACCGAGAAGTCCCCGTCCCCGACCGCGCCCGGCAGGACGAGTGCGGCCGAGCCCGAGGGCGACGCGACCACCCCGGCCCCGTCGAAGACCTCGGGAAGCGGTACGACGGGCGGCGGTACCTCGGGCGGCACCTCGGGCGGTACCTCCGGTGACACCGGAACCGGCACGACCGGAGGTTCGGGCACGACCGGCGGAACCGGCACCACCGGAGGGAGCACCACGAGCGGTGGCGCGACCT
>NZ_JAAGLX010000152.1:0-679 GCF_010548325.1 Streptomyces sp. SID13666
ACGATCCGGCGCTCAGCGGGGTCACCCCGCTCCGCAAGGACATGGTGTCCTTCTACGCCCAGCAGCACGGCGGGGGGACCGCCGACACCGCCGCCGCCCACGAGGCCCTCCTCGACTTCGCCCGGGAGCGGATCGCCGAGGACCCCGACGCGGAGCTCAGCACCGAGGTGCCGGCGCCCGCGCTGATGGCGACGCTCAACGAGCTCGCCACGTCGGGCGAGGCCATCCTGCGCAGCGTCCAGGGGCTGCCCCCCGGGGTGGCACCGAGCCCGCGGCAGGTGGCGTCCACCATGTGGGCGATGGTCCGGGCGGCGAAGCTGCTGTTCAACGAGTTGCCCCCGGCGGACCGGGAGGCGCACGGCCGCGGTGTGCTCCATCTGCCCGACACGGACCCGTGGGACCTGCCGAAGCAGCGGCAGCTCTGGTCCCTCACCGCCAAGGCCCTCGCCGAGGGCCTGGACGTCACCGACCGCGACCTGCTCGCCGCCTACCACCTGGAGCAGACCGGCGCGTTCGGCCCGGCCGGTCTGCTCTGGCAGGGGCAGAACGTCCAAGGCGTCTACTGGAGCGACACACCCGCGCCGGAGGGGGTCGACTGGCGCAGCGTGCGCCGGATGACGAACGGGCCGGGCGGGACCACCACCGAGACGGTCGTGCCGGAGTGGGCCGAAAAGGGCAA
>NZ_JAAGLX010000153.1:0-672 GCF_010548325.1 Streptomyces sp. SID13666
CCGCTGCCGTTGTTCTTGATCGACAGGTTGGTCACTGCCACGTTGTTCTCGGTGATGAACTTGGTCTGGTTCACCGTGACCGAGCCGCTGGTGTGCACGCTGTTCCAGTGGCTGGGCATCTGCCGGCGCTGGGAGACCTGCTCGGTGAAGGTGCCCGGACTGATCGCGACGCTGTAGGCGTTCTGGTCGTTGACGCTCTCCCAGTAGGCGACATGGCCGCCGAAACCGAGGATCGCCGGATCGTGGGTCTTCATGAAGAGCGCGCGGCCACGGCTCATCAGCCAGGGGCCGGCCGGGTCGTCGCCGGAGCGGGCCAGCAGACGGTCCATCCAGAAGTCGGTGCCGGAACTCTCCGAGTCGTAGATGGCCTTCATCATGTAACCGGCGGTCTGGGCGAGGGGCGCGGCCGGGACCGCGGGGCAGCTGAACGTCGGGAACCCGATGGTCTGCGCGGCTGCGGCCGGGGGCGCGGTGAGGACAGAGGCGAGGGTGAGCAGCAGGGCGACGAGGAGGTATCTCGTGCGCCGACGTCGTACCAGTAAGGAGTGCGGTCTTCTCATCGGAGGCTCCCTGTCCCGTTGCCTGACAGACGTGTGGTCGCGATGGCGCCGACGTTCATGATCCGAAGAGCACAGAAAACTGACCTGAAAGGTTTTCGCAACGTAGGAGCGA
>NZ_JAAGLX010000154.1:0-662 GCF_010548325.1 Streptomyces sp. SID13666
CCTGCCCGCCTCGACCGTCCACCGGATCCTGACCCGTCACCACCTGCACCGCCTCGCGTGGCTCGACCGGCCCACCGGCACCCTCATCCGCCGCTACGAACGCGAACGGCCCGGCGAACTCATCCACATCGATGTCAAGAAGCTCGGCCGGATTCCCGACGGCGGCGGTCACAAGGTCCGGGGCCGTGAGGCTGGGCGACCCATCCGCGGCATGGGCTTCGACTACGTCCACTCCGCCGTCGACGACCACTCACGCCTGGCCTACAGCGAGATCCACCCCGACGAGAAAGTCGCGACCTGCGCGGGCTTTCTGGCCCGCGCGGCCGCGTTCTTCCACCAGCACGGCATCGACCGGATCGAACGGGTTCTGACCGACAACGCCTGGTCCTACCGCAAGGGCCTGGCCTGGAAGGCCGTCCTGGCCGACCTCGGCGCGACCGGAAAACTCACCCGCCCCTACCGACCTCAGACCAACGGCAAAGTCGAGCGCTTCAACCGCACCCTCGCCGACGAATGGGCCTACCTACGGCCCTACACCAGCAACGACGAGCGAACAGCCGCTCTGCCAGACTTCCTCCACACCTACAACCACCACCGCGGCCACACCGCACTCGGCGGAAACCCACCCATCACCCGCGCAAACAACCCTGCGGGTCAATACA
>NZ_JAAGLX010000155.1:0-629 GCF_010548325.1 Streptomyces sp. SID13666
TCTACGTCATGCGCCGCGGCGACCCGGACCGGCCGTGGAGCGGCGCGCTGCTCGTCACCGGCACCGCGCTGCTCCTGACCTCGCCCTCCTACTACTGGTACGCCCTGCTGGTGATCGCGCTGGTCGCCCTCGACGGCCGCTGGGAATGGCTCGCCGTCCCCCTCGCGGGCACCGTGCTCTACATCGGCAACGCCATGGCACTCCCCAGCGAACTACTCCAACCCTGGTCCTACGGAATCGCCGCCGGGGTAGTCCTCGCTGGAACACTCCTGCGCGCCTACCGAAACGGGAGCCAGCCCGAACACACCGCCCCCAACTACGCCACCACACTGTCGCTGCTCTGACCTTCGGCGTCACCCCTGTGGGCACTGTGAGCCTGGACCGCTAGTCGATCGTGATCGGGCCGTCGGTCGGCTTGTCCCGGCCGGTGTCCTTCTCTGTGTCCTTGTCTGTGGGCTTCGGCTTCACCGGCTCCGTGGGCCCGGCGGCCGGCTTCAGGTAACCCTGCAGCTCGAGCAGGCCGTTGTCCTTGCCCGGACGGGGGTACTCGGTGGAACCGCTCAGGTTCTTCCGAACCGAGTCCAGGATGGTCAGCCCCTGGCCGACCAGTCCCGCCGCGATCTCACTGA
>NZ_JAAGLX010000156.1:0-616 GCF_010548325.1 Streptomyces sp. SID13666
GGGCGGCGGGTGCCGGGGCCCGCCGGGCGGTCCTGCTGGGAGGTGAGCAGCCGGGCGAGCTGCGCGGTACCCACCGCCGATGTCCACTGCACCATGCAGATCAGTCCACCTTCCCCGAATTGGCCATGGATGGGATCAGATCCCAAGCCACAGGGTGTCATGTGCCAGGCCACTACCACCACAGGGGGCAGCTCGTGAGTTCGTTGTCAGCGCCGGACCGGCTCGGCCGACGGTTGATCCAGCTCTACGCCGGACTCACGCTGTACGGCGCCAGCTCGGCCCTGCTCGTCGAGTCGGGCCTCGGCCTGGAGCCGTGGGGCGTGCTGCACCAGGGCCTGGCCGAGCTGACCGTGCTGACCATCGGCGTCGTGTCGATCTTCGTGGGCGCCGCCGTACTGCTCCTGTGGATCCCGCTGCGTCAGCGCCCTGGCCTCGGCACGGTCTCGAACGTCTTCGTCGTCGGCCTCGCCATGGACGGCACCCTCGCCCTGGTCCCCGACGCGCACGCTCTCGCCGCCCGCGTCCCGCTCCTGGTGGCGGGCATCGTCCTCAACGGTGTGGCCACCGGCCTGTACATAGCGGCGAGCTTCGGCCCGGGCCCACGCGACGGCCTGAT
>NZ_JAAGLX010000157.1:0-591 GCF_010548325.1 Streptomyces sp. SID13666
GGGCCGGTACGGCCGGGACTTCCCCTGGGCCCGGCTGGGCGCGGCCGCGCTGCGGTCGGCCGCGGACGGCGCGGGCTGGACGACGGTCGAGGAGTGGTCCGTGGCCGGCCGCCACTTCGTGGAGCTGCGGAACGACTGACTCCACAACGACTTCCTGCGGATCGGCGATCAAACGTCCCCTTCAGCGGGGTCGATGCACGCGACATGGGACCGCTTCCGCCGGTCCGAGTTCGTTTCCCGAAACGCATTGAGCCAACTGCCACGGCCGCACCGGCAGGGATGCCGCTCATCTCACTACTTATCAGGCCCCCAGGCGACGATCAGTCCTTACGGATTGTGGACACGGGCCCGTCGTGAGCCCATCAAGGCATACTCCTGCCACGGTGGAGGGTGTGGGAGTCCGCACCGTATGCACCTCAGTCCTCGTCGCCGCGCTGACCGCCGTCGTCGCCGTCACCATCCGGTCAGGAGGTTCCGAGGCACACCCGCGCCACCTCCTGTACTGGTACGCGGCGGCCTGGGTGCTGTTCGCCGGCGCCGCATGGACGGTCCGCAAGGTACCCGTGCGCGCCGCCGTGGTCCTGGTGCTCG
>NZ_JAAGLX010000158.1:0-582 GCF_010548325.1 Streptomyces sp. SID13666
GTCGGCGAGCCTTGCCGCCGCCGCCAAGGGCAGCCTCAACGTCGAGCACCCCGCCAGCGGCGGCACAGCCTTTGTACTGGCCCTGCCCCTGGTCTCACCCCCTAGCGAATCGGCAGAGCATCCATGAACCAAGCGCCACTTACCGTCCTGATCGTCGAAGACGACCCGCATGTGCTGCTCGGCTGCCAACAGGCGCTGGCCCTGGAAGACATCGCCTGCGAAGGCGTGGGCAGCGCCGAGCAGGCGCTGGAGCGCATCGGCGACGACTTCGCCGGCATCGTCGTCAGCGATATCCGCCTGCCGGGCATCGATGGCCTGGAACTGCTCAACCGCCTCAAGGCCCGTGACCGCAGCCTGCCGGTGGTGCTGATCACCGGCCACGGCGATATCGACATGGCGGTCGGCGCGATGCGCAATGGCGCCTACGACTTCATGGAAAAGCCCTTCTCCCCGGAGCGCCTGGTCGACGTGGTACGCCGCGCCCTTGAACAGCGCGGGCTGTCGCGCGAAGTGGTGGCCCTGCGCCGCCAGTTGGCCGGGCAAAGCAGCCTGGAGGGGCGCATCATTGGGCGCTCGCCGGCC
>NZ_JAAGLX010000159.1:0-567 GCF_010548325.1 Streptomyces sp. SID13666
GTCCGCCTTCGACACGAACCAGCGCTACACGTGGCTCAACGACGCGGCCTGCGACCTGATGGGGGTCGAGGAAGAGGCCCTGATCGGGCAGTTCTACGGGGACGCGAACATCGTGCGCGACGACCGGATCAACCAGGGCTTCCTGCTCAACCTGCGCGAGGTCACCCGTACGGGTGCCCCCGTCCGCTACGAGACCTTCGGCAAGGACGCGGACGACGGCCGGGAACACGCCTGGAGCCTCGAGATGTGGCCGGTGCGCGACGACCTGGGCGCCGTTGTCTCGGTGGGCATCGCCGCGTTCGACAGCAGTGAACAGCACTGGGCGCGGCGGCGGCTCGCCCTGCTCAACGAGGCGGCCGCAGGCATCGGGACCACCCTGGACGTCGTCCGCACCGCCGAGGAACTCGTCGAACTCGTCGTGCCCCGGTTCGCCGACTTCGTCAGCGTCGACCTGCTCGACTGGGTGCTCGGCGCGGACGAACCCACGCCCGCACAGGCCGACGAGGTCGTACTGCACCGGGTCGCCCACGGTTCCGTCACCGAGGGCACGACCGAGGGCGTCATTCC
>NZ_JAAGLX010000015.1:0-183287 GCF_010548325.1 Streptomyces sp. SID13666
GCGCCAAGCTGAAACGACTGGTCAAACTCGACGTCCTCACCGAGGTCGACACCGGCATCTTCATCCGCAAGCAATAGCCCTATCCCGTCTCACCCAGAACCGGACATCAACTCACGAACCGCCCTCTGACAAGGCGCTCCGCACCGGCGGACCAGTGACTGGGCCAGCGAAGGTGCCGCCCGTTGAACCACTGCTCGTGCCGTGATCCCCGGCAACCGGAAGGACGGTGACACCCTCAGCGGTGTGCTGTTGCGCCTCAGGCACGCTCTCTCGACAACCCGTAGGTGCCGCTCCAGCGGGCGTCGGACGGCCATCTGGCTCGCCCCTGACAGTAAGGGGGGATTCACCCGGAAGGTACGGAGCTACGGGAGGCTGCAGACGCCGGCCGACAGCCGCCCCGTGGGGCGGCCGGGCGTTGCGTGTACGTGAAGGGAGGGGCTGTCGGAGGCCACCGCCGGACATGCGGCGGGATTCGGCGGCATCTCGAAGGCCGGCGTCTCCATCGCGCGCAGGCTGCTCCACCCCGAACGGACGACCGGACCGCAAGGTATGAAGCGCATGAGAATTCCCGGCCGAGTCTTAGCCGATGGCACGCACCGATCGGAAGCGGCCCACTGAGCGCTGAAGCGGAGCGCTCTCGTGACAGGTGCTGACCCGCTCGTGTGCGAGCCGCTCCGGGTGCGGCCGCGTCGCTCTTCGGCGGCACTTGTGTGATGGCGCTGCCGGGCACCACGGCGAACCGATATCGCTCGACTGCCGGTGATCCACACCCGCGTCGCCCACGGTGACTTCAGCCCGCCCCCATGTGGCTCCCGCCCCTGCCGGCGCGTCATGTCGCGCCGGGGCACCCACCGCACGGACTGGACCCTCCTTGTCGCTCCAGCACCCGCCGTTCCCCGGAAGAGGAGAGACACGCCCGTCATGCCCGCACAGCATCATCCCTGGCTGCGCGGCAGCACCGGCAAGCGCAACGGGCGGGATGCCTGGGTGCCTCGATCGACCCCAGCGGACCGATTCCGCACGTGCCGGGCCACGGCAACCCCTGGCTCGACACGTGGTTCTGCACCAACCCCATCTCTACTGAGACGAAGGTCTGAAAAGCCATGAAGAAGTTCCTCGTACTCCTCGGGGCACTCGCCCTGGCCACCGCCAGTGGAACGGCGACCGCTGTCGCCTCCTGCTCCCCTTCCTCCGACAGATGGACCGAGACCGGCGTCTCGTACGTCAACTCGCAGGACGGTGGGCAGGGCCTGGCGTCCTGGAGCAACCACAGCCTGCTGTTCCGGGGCGGCGGCTCCATCCCCCAGGACCTCAGAGACCAGGGCTGGACCCACATCGGCGACCCGGAGATCGCCCGCCAGCACATCTTCGACGCCTACCAGGGCAATGGCGGTGCGACAGCCAAGATGTTCGCCGTCACCACCCCGGGCGGGAAGCGCCTCGTCTACACGCATCAGCTCCAAGGCGACGAGCGGATGAACAACTCCTTCGCCGCCGTTTCCCCCGACGCGCAGTGGCTGGTCTCGGGCGAGTGGGACCAGCAGGACCGACTCCTGGTCTTTCCCGCACCGGTCTTCAACACCCGGGCCCCCGCGGGTGGCGGCGAGCTTCCCGAGGCAGGCCGGATCTCCCTGGACCACCCCGTACGGGACATCCAGGGCTGCGACTTCGTCTCGGCGAGGCGCCTGGTGTGCGCCTCCGACGACAGCACCCTGTCGCTGTGGCCGGTGGAGCGCCCGCTGTTCCAGGTGGACCTCGGCCGTGCGCTCGACGGCAAGCCCGTCACTGGCCACGTCTCCGTCATCCTCCCGCTCCCGCAGCGCTCCGCCTGCGCGGGAACCGGGTTCGAGACCGAAGGAGTGGACTACGACGCCCGCACTCGCACCCTGCGGGTCGAGATGATCCCGCCCGGCGAGTGCGCCGCCTCCACCGCCGTCTACACATATCGCGCCCGCTGACGCTGTTCTCGGGCCCGGTTTTCGGACCCGGGCCGGGTCGGGCAGCGGACTGCCCGGCCCGGCCCCGCCCACGAAGGCAGGTCCCCAACTCACAGGTCGATTCTCTGCGGGCACCTGGGGACCGGCCCTACCCAAGGCGCAATTTGCCGAGCCGGGACGCCCTGTCCGCGGAATCCGTGCCCACCCCGAAAGCCCACCTGCGTAGGAGGAGATCTGTGTTCGAGCCGGCGGCTGACGAAGCCGAATCGCCCATGATGCAGGCCTTCCATAACCTGCCCGAACTATCGCAGAGAATCCTGTTGCACACCCTCGGGAGACGAGCCGGACTCACGACACCCCTACCGGAACTGAGCCCCGACACAGCGGACCCCCGTCCGCTCGAGCCCTCGGTGGCCTCTACGAGGCGTACCTCCGTACCTATGCCGCGCAGGCCCCCAGCCGGGACTGCCGTCACCTGGTCGCCGTGCTGAACGACAACGTCAAATACGGAGTCTTCCCTCGATCCCAGGACTTCGACCAGCATGCGGCTGCATGCGAAAGCTGCTTCCTGGTCCGGACCGAGATCATTGCGATCTACGCAGCGTGCCACACCCTCCTGTCCAATGCGTTGTTGGTGCGAACGAGCAACGAGCACTCTCTCCCGCCCGGCCCGCATGGACCGCGCCCCGCTCCACCGACCTCGCCGTGCGCAAAGCCAGGACCGCGGTTCTTTCCGGACGTCCCACCGGCGATGGGACCAGTGCACCCAGGCAGGCGGCCCCGTCGGCCGGCGCCGGCGGACCGTTCGGGATCGTGGGCATGATCTGCCGGTGTACGAGCAGCGCACCAGGGTCTTCTTCTGGCGCTATCGCCGGGTCGAGGACTGGCAGCGGGCGCCCTGGCGCTTCCTGTACAAGACGCTGATCGAGAAGCGCCATTGGGAGGTCCTGGAGCAGGACCGGGTGATGCTGGAGGCCGTGCCGGCCGACGCCGACCAGAGGGAGAATCTGTACCAGCCGACCTGGGAGTGGTGCGGCTGCGCCGGCTGTACTGTGCGGCGGCCGAGGCCCAGTCGTCGGTGAGCGCCTGAGAGCAGTCCACGACGGACCGGCGCGGCGGATCCGGCCGCAGGCCGGGCCCGCCGACCCTCATAGGCGTCGGCCTGCGCCCGACTGGGCAGACCTCTCACCGCATCCGTTGACCTGGGGCGTTGGCCAACGCCGTCTCCGCCGAGCTGGAAGAGAGCTTGCAGGTCGCCGGACCACGAGGCGGTGCCGGACATGACCTCGACCGGTCCGGTTGCGGTCCGCATCCGGGTCAGCAACCACGCCGGCGCGACGGTCCAGGTCCGGCTGCCGTGTGACAACGTCCTGCGGTCGAACGAGATCGACCGGCTCCTGGGCTTCTCCGCGGACTGCAGCGACAGATGAGAAAAGTTCCGACGGGATGCGTATGGCTGGGCAACTGAACGATTTTGTGCGGACGTTGTCCGCCGGAGTATCGAGGAAGGGGCATGTTCGATCGTTCAGATGCCTATCTGATCGCCAGAGACGCGTCGGTTGCCCGTACCCGGTCACTGCGGACGTGTCGGCTGAGGAGGACTGTGATGCGAACCGACCCCATCGAACCGCGGGAAGAATACCTTTCGGAGCCCGACCGGGGCCGTTCGATCACGGAGGCTTTCCATGACGTTCTGGACGCCCTGGGCGCCGCACGCGCCGAGCTGCGCACATCCGATATCTTTCTGCAACACAGCCTGAGTGGGCCCGCGTTGGGGACGAGTCCGCAGTCCACGCCCCTGCCCCACACCGTGTGGCGGGACGACCACGGCCGCAGTCGCCCGCCGTCTCTGACCGATGGCGCGGCCGCCGAGTCGTCGCGCGAATCTGCTTCCGGCGTCGAGAACTGGGATGCGTTCCGGCCGCGGAAGCAGACGAGCCCAGCGTCCGGGGAGCGCACCACTGTTTCGGAAGCACACGCCGTACGACCACTGTGGGCTCGTGGGACACAACTTCAGGACACCATCTCTGCGGGTGCCGTAGGAGCATCCGAGCGCGCGGACCGGGCGAGCGGGTCAAATCGGGGCAGTTGGCCCTCGCGTCGCGCTTCCGTCCCTCTCCGGTCGGCCTGGGACATGCCTCCCACAGACGAGGCAGTCCAGTGGGACCGAAGGGGGGACGCGCCTCGATCGAGCATCAACACCCCGCACCAGAATCTCACTGCTCCCGGCAGGGGGGCCGAAGACCACGCACTGCAGGAGGCCGGCATTCCGTTGGCACGGCCGAGTCGGCGCCGGACCTCAGGTCCGTTCAGCAGGCCAACACGATCCGTGGGCAGGACCGGCAAGCTTACGGGAGCCTGCGGGATCGGTGTGATAGGAAGTCTCGTTGTCGTCGGTTGGATGCTGAGCAGTGGCGGCACGTCATCATCACCATCCTCGCTGCCCTCGGATGACCCGAGCCCACAGCTTCCCGGCACTGGCGGACACGCTGGGACGCCGAACCCGGGCGATACCGCGGCGCCGTTCCCCCGCACACCCACTCCGGGGGAACAGCAAAGGCACTCGTTCTCACAAACCCAGCACAATGGCTACCAGCCTGCCGGCCGCTACGGCATCACGATCCAGTCGGCTTCGGCCAGATTCCAGGATCCGATGGACTCCGGTCGGCTTGGCCAGGTCTGCCGGCCTGACTCTCAGAGCGATTCGCAGCCCGCAGGTCTCCCTTCGCCTCCATCGGCTGCCAACACCGCGCCGACATCCGCGCCGACATCCGCGCCGACATCCGCTCCCTCCGCTCCCGCGACTCCATCGCCGCGCCACCAAACAGGCGAAGTCGGGACTCCGAGCCAAGCCGCCACACCTGCCTACCACAAGCCATCGGAGCCGAAGGCGGAGACGACGCAGGCGAACACCGCTCCCGGGCAAGGGCCGGGGACACCGGTCAGTCATGAGAGCAGGAGCAGTGACGAACACGTCGGTGCGGGTCGGCAGGACCCAACTCCGCAGACGGGCACGGCACAGCAGAGCGAGGGCGTCGAGCCCGTCGAATCACACCGACAGGGCTGGTCCGCGCGTCCGGCACCCTCACCGGAGCCTTCCGGCGGGACGGGGGCGTGGGCAACGAACGGAGCCGTTCCGGGCTGAGTCGGGCCTGCTGGACGAGGGCCGCGGGATGTGCGCCCCGCCTGGCTCCACGAGCCCGACCGCCCGTACGCGCCGCCACTCGCTGATGGCCGCGACGAGGACGGTCGCCTCGTCGCGGCCGCGATTTCGTCGCACCTTGTGCCACGGGCGGGTGCTTCCTGAGGCGGTTGATGCCGCACTCGATCGCGTGCCGAGCCTTGTCATTCTGCGGGTCGAACTTCGGCGGCCGGCCGCCGCTGCCGTAGTGGCCGCGATCACCCCATCCGGACGGGCGGATTGAGGTGCGCCGCATATTGAGCCTGCGGCATCCCACGTCTGCTCTCACGCCACGGCCAGGTCCAGGACCGTGATGCCGGCAGCGCGGTAACGCGCTCAGCCGATCGGATCCGTTCGAAGGACCCCCACCGAACCTCCTGAGGGCTGTCCCACAACCCCGCTTCTACCGTGGCACCCGGACCGTGAAGACGGAGCCGAGGCCGGGAGCGCTCGTCACCGACACTGTTCCGTCGTGCGCCTCGGTCAGCTTGCGGGTGATGGCCAGGCCCAGGCCGCTGCCGCCGGTCTGCCGGGTGCGGGACTTGTCCGCACGCCAGAACCGGTCGAAGACATGCGGCAGATCTGCCGGGTCGATGCCACTCCCGGAGTCGGCGATTTCCATGAGCAGTTCGTCGCCCTCCACACGGGATCGCAGCACGACGCGGCCCCCCTTCGGTGTGTGCCTGATCGCGTTGGAGACGAGGTTGCTGATCACTTGACGCAGTCGCACCGGGTCGGCGTACACCTCCAACTGCTCTGCGGCGTCGATGAACAGCGCGACGCCTGCCGGGCCGGCGGCCCCGTGATGGGCCGCTGCCACCTGCTCCAGTACCTGACGGACCTGGAGCCCTTCACGGTGCAGTACGAGGCTTCCGGCTTCGGCCGCGGCGAGGTCGCGCAGGTCGTCGATGATGTGGTGGAGCAGCATCGCCTCGTCCAGCAGAAGGGCGAGCAGATGGTGGTCGGCCGGTGTGAGACCGTCCTGGGCCGCCTCCAGCCAGCTGCGGATGTTGGTCAGCGGGGTGCGCAGCTCGTGCGCCACGTCGCTGACCATGGCTCTGCGTTGCCGTTCCAGGGTCTCCCTGCGATCGGCGAGGTCGTTGAAGGCCACGGCGACACGTCCGATCTCGTCCTGGGTCAGCACCGGGACCCGCACCGCCTCGTCGGCCGGGCGCTGGGCCGCCGCGATCAAGGCGCGCAGCGGGCGGACCAGCCGGAGGCCCAGCAGGACGGTCACGGCGCAGGCGACGGTGAGGACGATGCCCGCGGCGCCCGAGATCCGAAGGGTGTTCGCCGCCGACAGTTCGATGGAGGTTCCGCCCGGATTTCCGCGATCGGAGACGAACAGCAGAACGGGGGGCGAGACGTAGGGGCGGAGTTGCTGTCGGCGACCGTCGTTCACGCACTCCTGTGCGGCGCGGTCCGAGTTCTCCTTGTCGCTGTTCCCGCGGAAGCGCCAGGAGAAGTCAGGGAACACCTCGACAGGTGGTCTGGCCTGCTGTCGCAGACACTCCGAGGCCAGTTCGCCGACCTGGGTGAGCGGCAGTTCCTCCGATCCGAACGGCAGCTTGAGCAGGTCGATACCGCAGTCCTTCGCCAGCTTCGCCCGGCTGTCGGCTTCGGGCCCGGTGAGCTGGATCGTGAAACGTCTGCTGGGCAGGAGGACGGCCTTGGCGGCGATCTGCCTGGAGGTCAGGCAGTCGGTGATCTTGCGCACTCTCAACCGTTCCTGGTCCTGCTCCTTTTGTTCCAGGAGAAAGGGGCCGACCGCGCGCGGGTCGATGGGGCCGTCGCTCTCCTGGGACAGGACCGGGTCGAGTCGCAGCGGGTCGATGGAGGCGGATGGCTTGTCCGGAAGGCGGACAGTCGATTCCGAGCTCGCGATGCGGGTACGGGCGGAGGTCGTGAGGGTGATCGCCCTGCCGGTTCCCGCTGCCAGCTCGCGGACCAGTCCCTGAACCCCGCCCCAGTCGGTGTGGGTGGCCGAGTAGCCGATCAGGGCGTCGTAGATGCGGGCGTCGGCCTTCGACGACCGGCCCTGCTCCGTGTTGATCGCTCGTGTGGTGGTGGTGACGGCGAGCCAGGTGGTCGCGGCCACCGAGCAGATCGCGACCAGCAGGGATGCGAAGAGCAGCCGGGCGAAGAGGCTGGTGTGCAGCGGTACCCCGAAGCGGCCCACGTCATCGCCTGCTGGGGTCGGGTCCTGCGGTCAGCTTGTAGCCGACGCCGTAGACGGTCACCAGGTGAACGGGGCGGCGCGGGTCGGGCTCCAGCTTCTTGCGCAGGTTCATTATGTACATGTCGACGGTGCGATCGGTCGAGGAGACGTCCCAGCCCCGGGTGCGCTCCAGGAGTTGCTTGCGGGTGAACACCCGGCCGGGCTCGGCTGCCATGGCCGACAGGATCGTGAACTCGCCACGGGTGCAGGTGACGAGTTCTCCGGATGGCGCCCGCACTTCGTGGCGGAGCGGGTTCACCGTGATCGCGCCCACTTTCAGGACTCCGTCGTCCGGGGGCGCGGCGCGTTCGACCCGTCGCAGCAGGGTCCGGATCCTGGCCATCAACTCGCGTGGGCTGTAGGGCTTGGTCATGTAGTCGTCGGCACCGAGGTCGAGACCGATCAGCAGGTCCTCCTCGGTGGAGCTGGCGGTCAGTATCAGTACCGGCATGGCGGACTCCTGGCGCAGGATCCGGCACACGTCGAGGCCGTCGACCTTCGGCATCATCACGTCCAGCAGGAGCAGGTCCGGCCGGAGCCGCCGGGCGGCGTCGATCGCCGAGCGCCCGTCGTGCACGACCACCGCGCTGTGGCCTTCCGACTCCAGGTACATCCGCAGTACCTGTGCCTGCCTGACGTCGTCTTCCGCGACCAGGATCTGTGCGCTCATGGCGGCGACTATATGCAGGTGCTCCGGGCGGACGAACGATTCTGACAATCTGAATACATTGTGCTGAAGGCGCCCTGAATCCGGTCCGGCATCGTCGAGCCCATACCCGGAGCCGGGCCCCGGCCCGACTCCGACCACCTGGGACCGCGTGATGCGTCCGTGCACCCGGTGGCAGTGTCCGCGTCACTCTGGGAGTCGTCTTCAATGATCCACGACATCGTTCAAGCCGCCGCGCCGCCCGTGTGGCGTCCCGTCCGGGGCCGCACCCGCGCGACGGACGAGGGCCGGCGTTCCGGCGGCGCGGCAGGAGTGCCTCTTGGCCCCATCGCCGCGGGGTTCTCGCGGTGACCCGCCCGGAGGTGGAACCCGCCACCGGAACGGAGGAGGACCCCACCACCATCGGCGCCAGTGCGCCAGGGAGCCGGCGCCGCCGTGTCCGGATCGTCGCCGCCGTGCTGATGACGGGGCTGGCGGGGGCCGGAATCGCGGTGGGTGTGCCGTGGGGGGAAGGCGGCAATTCCACACCGTCCAAGGCGGATCCGTCGGCGGGTACGGTCAAGGTCGTCCGGATGGATCTCTCCGACAGCCGGTCCCTCGACGGAACGCTCGGCTACGGCAAACCGCAGACCGTCAAGGGGGCGGGGGGCGGCATCGTGACATGGCTGGCCCCCGGTGGGAGCACAGTGGCCCAGGGCCAGGTGCTCTATCGGGTCGACGACCGCGCGGTGCCGGTCTTCTACGGCGCCGTGCCGCTCTACCGGCGCCTCGCGGGCCAGAACACGGTCGGGCGGGATGTGAAAGTGATCGCCGAGAACCTGCGGGCCCTGCGGTACGACATCGGGGTCCAGCCCTCGCCAGGACAGGTCGTCACCGTGACCGCTCCGGCGGACGGTACGGCATCGGCGGGCGGCGGGCCGGACGCGGCGCCGGACGGGACCGCCTCGGCCAAGCCCTCACCCGCCCCCGGCAAGGGGACACCCAGTGGCGGAAGCCCGGCCCCCCGGCCGTCCGCGACCGGCCGCGGCGGGGCCACGACCGGGACGGGGCCGACCGGAAGCCCCGGTACGGTCACGCAGGTGCGCGTCAAGTCCGGGGACGGCGTACTCACCCGGGCTCTGGTGGCCGCGATCAAGCGCTGGCAGACCGCCCAAGGAGTGCCGTCCACCGGTGTGATCGAGCCCGGTGACGTAGCGGTGCTCAGCGGTGCGGTCCGTGTGGAGAGTGCCGCTGCCCAGGTGGGCGACCCGGTCGCCGCACCGCTGTTGAAGGTGACCTCGACAGCCAAGGCCGTGACCGTGCCGGTGGACGCCTCCCAGGCGGGCTCCATCAAACGCGCCGACCCGGTGACCGTGAAACTCCCCGACGGCACCTCGACCGCCGGCAAGGTGACCGACATCGGCACCGATGCCGAGCAGTCGGCGAACGGGAACGGCGGACCGGCGAAGGTCACGGTCACGGTCTCGTTCACCGACCCAGGCAAGGTGAAGAAGCTCGACTCGGGGCCGGTCCAGGTGGAGTTCGTCTCCGAGATGCGGCCCGGAGTGCTCGCCGTTCCGGTCGCCGCGTTGCTCGCGCTCCGCGAAGGCGGCTACGGGCTGCGCACCGCCGACGGACGGACGGTCGCGGTGAAGACCGGCCTGATCGCCAAGGGGATGGCCGAGATCAGCGGGGACGGGATCGCCGGGGGCACCCAGGTGGTGACGTCGTCGTGACGGCCCTGGGCACATCGGTACTGTCGGTCCGCGACGCCGCGGTCGAGTACCCCGGCGGGGTCAGCGCGCTGGCCGGGGTCTCCCTGGAGATACAGGACGGCGAACTGCTCGCCATCGTCGGCCCGTCCGGCTCCGGCAAGTCCACGCTGCTGAACATCATGGGCACCCTCGACCGGCCGACCCGCGGCAGTGTCGTTATCGCCGGCCAGGACGTCACCACGCTGCCGGACCGGCAGCTGTCCGCGCTGCGGGGACGCTGGCTCGGCTTCGTCTTCCAGCAGTTCCACCTGTCCGAGGGGCTGACCGCCACCGAGAACGTGGCCACCGGCCTGCTCTACGCCGGGGTGCCGAGGAAGCGGCGCCGCCCGCTCGCGCTCGCCGCGCTGGAGCGGGTCGGACTGGCCCACCGGGCCGGTCACCGGCCGCATCAGCTCTCCGGCGGCGAACGGCAGCGGGTGGCCATCGCGCGGGCTCTCGTCCACGAGCCCACGCTCGTTCTCGCGGACGAGCCGACCGGCGCGCTGGACACCGTTAACGGGCGCGCCGTGCTGGAACTGCTCACCCAGCTCAATGAGGAGGGGACCACGATCGCGCTCATCACCCACGACCGGGACATCGCCGCGCGACTGCCGCGGCGGGTGGAGATCCAGGACGGCCGCATCGTCACCGACACCGCCGACGGCCCCTGCACCGCTGACCCGGACACCATCGGGGTCGCGCCGTGAAGCCGACCCCACGGCGCGGCTCGATGCGCGACCTGCCGACGAGCCCGCGCAAGCGCTCCGCGACCACCCCGCTGCACCGGCCCGTCCGGCTCTCGCCCGCCGATCTGCTGCGGCTCGGGCTGATCGGCATCCACACCCGGCGGATGCGGGCGGCGCTGTCCGCCCTCGGCATCTCCATCGGCATCGCCACCATGATCGTGGTCACCGGCATCCCGGCCTCCAGCCAGAAGGCCCTGGACGCGGAGCTGACCGCGCTGGGCACCGACAGGTTGCAGGCGGTCGCTGACAGCCAAGCCTCGAACGGCCGGCCGGTCGCGTTCCCCGCCGAGTCGGTCGCGATGGTCAGACGCATCGGTCCCGTGAAGGCCGTGACCGCCGTGGCCAACACCCATGCCGTGGTGCGCCGCACCGACCGGCAGGGCCCGCTGGACGCCTCAGGACTGACCGTGCTCGCAGCCCAGTCCAACCTCCTGGACCTGGTCAACGCGCAGGTCCGCTCCGGCCGCTACCTCTCCGAGGCCACCGGGACGATTCCCACCGCCGTGCTCGGCACGGTCGCGGCGGCCCGGCTGGGCTTCCCCGATCCGCGCCCCGGTGAGAGCCCGCCGCTCGTACTGATCAACGACCGGTGGTTCAGCGTGATCGGGATCCTGCGGACCGTCCCGCTGGCCCCGGAGATCGACCGCGCCGTCATGATCGGCTGGGAGTCCGCCCACACCGCGCTCGGCTTCGACCGCCGCCCGACGCAGCTGTTCATCCAGGCGCAGGAGGCGGCGATCGAAGACGTGCACGCGGTACTCCCCGCCACGATCGACCCGCTCTCCCCGAGCCAGGTACTGGTCAGCAGACCGTCGGACGCCCTGGCCGCGAAGCGCTCCACCGAGGCCACCTTCTCCGGGCTGTTCATCGGCCTGGCCGGTGTCGCGCTGCTGGTCGGCGGTATCGGTGTCGCCAACACCATGGTGATCTCCGTCCTGGAACGCCGCCGCGAGATCGGACTACGCCGCGCGCTGGGCGCCAACCGGGGTCAGATCCGCAGTCAGTTCCTCACCGAGTCCATCGTGCTGTCCGGTCTCGGCGGCCTTGCCGGGATCATTTTCGGAGTGCTCGGCACCATCGGCTACGCGGCATACGAGGACTGGCCGCCGGTCGTCCCGCTCCCCGCGGTGAGCGCCGGGCTCTGCGGCGCGGTACTCGTCGGAATCGTCGCCGGCGTCTATCCGGCCGTCCGCGCCTCCCGGCTGTCCCCGACCGCGGCTCTGGCCTCGGCATGACACCGCGCCCCCGCGGCCTGCCCGCGCGGCAGCCGCCCGGGCACCACATATCCCCACCGCACCCCTATGGATTCATCGAACACACCGGAGAGGATCACACCATGCACACTGCCGATGCGCCCCCTTCACCAGGCGCCGCGCGCTTGCTCGCAACCGTCGCCGCGCTCACCTCGATAGGCCTGCTCGGGGCATGCGGTGGCGGGGCGGAATCGACCGAGGAGGCGCGCGACACGGCCGTCGCCAGCGTAGCCGTCCCCAACAAGGCGCCGTCGGCGTCGTCATCGCCATCGGCGCAGACCGAGCGGCCCCTCATCAGGCCCGACACATCCGAGGAGGAGTCGGACCGGGTGAACCAGGTATGGATGGACTGCCTGGCCAGGAAAGGGCTCACGATGTTGAAGAATTCGGACGGCACCTGGAAAGGGCCGTTGCGCCAGGACGCGGCGTACGCGGAAGCCCAGAAGACCTGCGGCAGCAAGGAGCCTGAACTCCTGGAAATGCGGGCCGCCAGAGAGGATCCGGAATTCCGGGAGAAAGCGGACCGCTGGGTGAGTTGCCTGCGCTCCCACAACGTCAAAGCCACCGTCCAGGACGACGGATTGCTCGCGTTCGACGACTCAAGCGTGAACGACAACGCGTTCACATGGGCCAAGAAGTGCGAGGCCGAAGCGTTCCTCGCGAAGTAGCCGCCGGGCCGCTCCGCGGCACGGGCGGCCTCTGCCGGTAGGGCGGTGGCCGCCATTCGGCACGATGCGGTGGCAGGGCCCTCAGGCGCTGCCGCGCTGCCCATCCGTCGCCGCTCCCGGCACGTCCAGCTCGATATCGTCGTGGCCATTGAGGCCGGAAGACGGAGTGGCTGTGGCTGACGGCGCGATCGTGGTCCCCTGTGGCGATCGGCCGGACCAGAGCCCTGCGACGCGATCCATGGGGAGCGATTGACCTACGTCAGCCCCGAACCGCCCCCCGCCGCCAGCGCGGGAGGGCCCCTTCGAGGAGCCCGCCCGCGGCGTTCGTTGGCGCGATGAAGGGCGTCAGACGACGCTCTCGCCGTTGCTGTACGCCTTCATGTTGTATGTCCCGAAGCCGTTCTGGACGGGGTCGCCGGCGTTGTTGATGCAGTGCACGATGCCGCCACCGCCCGCGCCGTTGAGGCAGACGGTCATCAGGTCGGTGAAGACGACGCCGGGCGAATCGGGGACCTCATAGGCGCGGTCGGTGTAGATGTCCGCGTTGAGGTTGAAGAAGCAGTAGCTGCCCAGACCCCAGGCGTGGTGCTCCCTGACCCGGTCGGCGACCTTGTAGGCGGCGTAGCCCTTGGTGGAGCCGTGCACCCAGGCGCTCTGGGTGGGCACGTCGTACGGGTGCTCGTTCTGGAAGAAGTACGTGCGGCCGTGGTCGCCGTTCCACAGCACTTCGTACTTCTGGTAATGCTCCACGAACAGCCCGTACGTGGTGACGTGGTCGCCGTTGACCAGGAAGCCGGTGTCGGCGGGGTTGACCGCCCAGCCGACCGTGTCGTCCAGGCCGTGGTCGGCGCGCCACAGCCACAGGTGGTCGCAGAAGACGTCGTTGCTGTCGATCTGCACGCTGACGCCGGCGCCGCCGGCGATGGCGCCGCCGATCCGGGCGAAGACGTCGAAGAGCGCGGTGGGGTCGGAGTCGTGGCGGCGCCGGCTGCGCTCCTTGCCGACCCGCAGCAGCACCGGGGTGTGCGCCGAGGCCGCCTCGACGAGCACACCGGCGACGGTGACGCCGCTCACGTCGGCGACCTCGATGAGCGTATTGCCGTGTGTCGAGCGCAGCGTGGTGTAGCCCAGGCCCAGCACGACCGTGCCGGGGCGGGTGACGCGGATCGTCGAGGACAGGTTGTAGATGCCGGGGGTGAACAGCAGGTGCTGCCCGTGTTCCAGCGCGCGGTTGATCTCGGCGGCGGAGTCGCCGGGCCTGGCCACGAAGAAGCGGGACAGTGCGATGGTGCGGCCCGCGGCCGGTCCGCTCGCCCAGGTGGTGCCGGTGGAGTTACGTCGCAGCGCGGGCACGAAGACCTGGTAGGAGCCGTGCCGGTCCACGGTCAGGAACGGCTTCTCGCGGACGACCGGGGTGCGGTCGATGGTGGTGTGGGGCGGCGTCGGGAAGGACTGGGCGGGTGCGCCCTGGACGCCGACGAAGACCATGTTCCAGTTGGCGCCGGTCCAGCTGCCGATGGTGTCGTTGCGGGACAGCCACTGCTGCTGCGAGCCGGACTCGACATAGCCGTCCACCACGCTGTCGGCCAGGTAGCCGCCGCTGGACCACCGGTTGCCGGGCGGGCTCGGCCACAGGGTGGCGTTGCCCTTGATGTGGACCCGGCGCAGCGGGCACGCCTGGGCGACGGCCCAGCGGTTGAGGCCGTCCGGCGGCACGATGGTCAGGTTCTCCGCGGCGCGCCAGAAGTTCTGCGTGCCGTTGCCCTCGAACCACTGGGCGTCGACCGTGACATGACCGTTGATCACCACGTCGCCGGGGGCGGCGCCGAGGCCGAGGACGTGGGTGTAGAAGCCGACGTTGATGTCGACGTTGTAAGTGCCAGGCCGGAAGGCCAAGGCGAAGCGCTCGCTGCCGAACTGGTTGGACTCCTGGAGGGCGAACACGGCGTCGACCTTGGCCTGGATCGCGGCGTCGCCCATGGACGGGTCGAAGACCAGGACGTTCGGGCCGAGTGCGGCGGCGCCGTGACCGTAAACGTTTCCGGGCTCGTGCGACGACGAGGCGGACGCGGACGACGACGCGAATGCCGATCCGGCGGAGATGCCGCCGGCCAGCGGTATCGCAGCGGCGACGGCAGCGCCGCGCAGCACGGTACGGCGAGTGGGAATGACAGACACAGCTCTCCCTGGACGTGGTGGATGGGGCGGCCGCGGCTGGTCCCTCAGCCGCGGGAGAGCGCTCTCAGGCTGGAAGTGAATCACCGTGGGTATGCAGCGTCAATAGGCGGGCAGCCGCCTGAGTTCCGGGAGTTGGCGGTCGGCCAGCGACAACTATTCGGCGCCCAGGACCGACCGGGCGGGCTGCAGCAGTGGGTGAACTTCGGGCTCTCTCGGCCTCCGCCCAAGTCTACGTGGCAATCGGGGACTTCGCCGGGCGTCCTGCCGTGGGAGGGCGAATTCGTCTCCCCCCAGGGCATGCGGTTCCATCCGGACCCAGGCGACGGTGAGACCCCAGGCTCGAGGCGGCAGCGATCACCAGGACAGACGACACCGCCAGGACGGGCCCGCCGGTCATGACCGCGCGAGGTCCGTCGTGGTCCACGATTCTGCCGATCGGGATGCCGGCCGGCTGCGGCGAGACGAGGTGGGCGGCCGGGAACGCGGCGGCGGTCGCGGACGCGAACCACAGGCGACTGCCGCGACTGTCCACATCAGGCTGCGGCACGATCGCCTTCACCACCTGTTCGGCGTGGGTGACCCGCTCACGACGTCGCCGACCGCCAGCCACGGCTCGCGGGCCATGGCCACCGGGCGGGCAGGCGCGGCGGCACGGGCTGCGTCCGAGTTGTGCGGGGGCCAGGGGCATGGTCGATCCACGATGCCACCGGCAACAGCGGACAGACGAACTCCCACTCGGTATCGGACAGTTCATGTCGACGTATCACCCGACCATGATCCACTACTCAAGATTGTTTGAAGACACCGCCTAGGACGAATCAAGGACGAATCCAGGACGGCCGACGGACACGTGTCCATAGCGTCTCCGTAGCGGTGCTCACCGAAGACCAATAGGCGGGCCATGCGTGCGGAGCGTGCCTTCGGATTCCGCGCTTGAGGCGACCAGGGGAGGTGGCCGGATTGATCAATGCCAGGCGCGACTCGTATTTCGCACTCTTCGGCTGGGCAACGGGGGTGCGTTTCCTTTCGGGGGACGCGACCTCTGACCAGCGGCGACACGCCATTACTTGCGGTCGCTCCAGGTGCTCCTTGGGTTCGCTCCGCTGGCCGAGGCCCAACCGAGTTGCCTGCCACGCCTGCCCGGTGCGACCGGAAGCATCTACAGAGACCCATCAGCGCACGATTCGTCAGATTGAGGAGACCAGCACCATGCTCAAGCTCCGAACTACCCGACGCGTCCTTGCCACGGCCGCCGCCACGCTCGCACTTGCCGGCGGCGTCACCGCCGCTACGGCGGGCAGTGCCAGCGCCGCCTGGCGGAACGGCGAGATGTACAACCTCGCGAAGAGTGAGTGTCTTGACGGGGGCGGCGGCTGGGTCAGCACCTGGGGCTGCAACGGCTCCCCGGTGCAGATCTGGCGGGACATTGCCCCGACTACTGACAGCACCTACCAACTGAGCGACAACGCGGGCCAGTGCCTCGACGGTGGACAGAGCTCGGGCCTGTTCTCGTGCAACGGCGGCGACTGGCAGAGGTGGACCGTCGAGAAGGCGGGCACCGTCGACGGACGTACCTACTACCGCTTCCGCTGGGCACACGACGCGTCCAAGTGCCTGGATGGCGGGCAGAGCAGGCAGGCGATGTGGTTCCCCTGCAACGGCGGGGCATGGCAGATGTGGTCCTGGAACTGACCCAGGTCTGCCGGTGCGGCTCGCCGGTTTTCCGGCGGGCTGCGCCGGGACGCCGTAGCTGGGCGATTATCGCGCGGTCGTCCACGCTGTTCCGGTGCGGAACTTCCACACGATGCCGTTGAGCACCGTACGGTCGTCCATCCGCTTCCTGCCCTGCAGCGACACCGGCAGCAGCGGCTGGACGAACTCCCACTCGCATCAGACAGGTCATGTCGACGTATCACCCGACCATGATCCATCACTCAAGATCGTTTGAAGACACCGCCTGGGGGGCTTGGGTGAGCGCGTCGCGGCCGAACAGGAGGGCGTATCCGGTGGGGAGTTGGGTGAGGATCCGGTCGAGGAGTTGGGGGCCGGCGAGGTGGGCGACAGTGGGACTTCGCCGATGCGCCCGGAACTGCACCAGCACTGATCCTGCCTGAGGAGGGGCAGGCCGTCAGGAGGTGGGGAACCTTGGGGCAGCCAACTGTGGGTGCGGAAGGCATGGTCCGCTGCCTTCACGCGGCGACCTGCCCCGGAACCTTGCTGGGCTCGTCGACCCTCGCGGGGTACTGACCGTAGGCATCAGGCACTGCGTTTGCGCGCAACAGCCTTCTTCGCCGGGGCCCTCTTGGCTGCCTTCTTCGCGGTCGACTTCTTTCCCTCGCCGCCGGCCTTGGGTGTGCTGCGCGTGCGGCTGTGGGTGTCGGACGTGGAGGCGTGGCTGGCGGCGGTCTTCTTCGCCGGCGCCTTCTTTGCGGTCTTCTTCGCGGGGGCGATGTCGTGGACCGTGGCGTCTTCGCCGCGGTTCTCCTTGGCCTGGGCGAGGCTGGCTTCCAGTGCCTGCATCAGGTCCACGACCTTCCCGGCCGCGGGCGCGGGGGTGCCGGCAGGGGTGATTTCGGCGCCGTCGACCTTGGCCCGCACCAGGTCCGCCACCGCAGTGGTGTACCGGTCCTCGTAGGCGTCCAGGTCGGCTTCGCCCAAGGCGTCGATCAGGGCGATGGCGGCTTTGATCTCGTTGTCGGCGAGTTCCACCTTTCCGGTGGGTGCTGCCTCGGCCGGTGACTTCATCTCGTCGGGCCAGTGCAGGGTGTGCGCGATCAGGACGTCCTCGTAGGCGTAGATCAGCACGAGGTGTTCCTTGTTGTGCAGTGCCACCTTCCCCACGGCGGCCTTCCCGGACCGGGCCAGGGCCTGGCGCATCAGGACGTACGGTTTGTCCCCGCCGGGGCCGGGCTGCAGGACGTACGGGCTGTTGTACTGGGCGATGGGGACGTCGGCCATGTCGAGGAAGCCGCTGATCTCGATGGTCTTCGCGGTGGGCAGCGGCATGGCGGCGAGCTCGTCGTCCGTGATCTCCACCAGCGTGCCGTCGGCGGTCTCGTAGGCGCGGCCGATCTCGTCCGGGTTCAGGACCGTGTCGTCCAGTTCGCACTTCTTGCGGTACCGCACCGGACCGTGGTCCGCCTTGTGCATCTGCCGGAACGGGATCTTGTGGCTGCTGACCGTCGACCCGAGGCGCACCGGGATGGACACCAGGCCGAAGCTGACCGTCCCGGACCACAGCGGCTTCATCGCACCGTTCCCTCAGCTGAGCGGCTCATGTGTCGACGCTACGACCGCCGCAGTCGCCCCGCGACCGCACTGCAGTCCCATGGCCAAGCTGATGCGAGTGGTGACAGAGAGTCCCAATCGAACGAATGTACGGATGGGGGGTTATGGTGGAGATGCGACGGAGTGCTTCCGGTGGGGAGGGCGTGTGGGTGAGGACTGGAGGTGCGGATGTCGTCGTTTACGCACCTCCACGCCACGTCGGGCTATTCGGCTCGCTACGGTGCCGCGCACGTCGATCACCTCGTGCGCCGGGCGGCGGAGCGCGGCATGGGTGCGCTGGCGCTCACGGACCGTGACAATGTCACCGGCGCCGTTCGGTTCGCCAAGGCCTGCGACGCCCGCGGCGTCCGCCCGATCTTCGGCGTCGACATCGCCGTCGCACCTCACTGCGAGGCGCCCCTCGGGGCCCAGCTTCGTCGTCGGACCCCCGTGCGCGGCGGTGCCCATGTGGTGGAGGCGCCCCTGCGAGTGACGCTGCTGGCGCAGAACGCCGACGGGTGGGCGCGCCTGTGCCGCCTGATCTCCGCCGCGTACGCGGATACGGTCGCGGGCCTGCCGGTGGTGTCCTGGTCGGCCCTGGGGCGGCACGCGGGGGAGGGGCTGACGGTTCTGCTCGGCCCGGTCTCCGAACCCGTCCGCGCCCTGACCGCCGGCCGTGAGGACCTGGCCGAGCAGCTCATCGCCCCGTGGCGGGACCTGGCCGGCGACAACCTGCGGATGGAGGTGGTGTGGTTCGGGCTGCAGGGCACCGGACCCGGTTCGCTGCGGCTGGCCGGCCGCACCCTGACTCTGGCCGACCGGCTCACCATCCCGGCTGTGCTCACCAATGCGGTCCGCTACGCCGACCGCGACCAGCACCGCCTCGCGGACGTCCTGGACGCCGCCCGGCTGCTGCGCCCCATCGACCGTCGGCGCCTCGACACGGGGGAGCGGTGGCTGAAGGACGCGGCATCAATGACCGCGGCCGCCGACCGCATCGCCGAAGCCGCCGGTGCCGGGCCGGAGCGTGCACAGCAGCTGATGGCGGAGACCGCAGGCACGGCGGTGCGGTGCCGGGTCGATCCGGTGGCCGATCTGGGGCTGGGCACCCCGCACTTTCCCGAGCCGGGCGTGGTCGGCGCGGGTACCGGTCCTGCTGAGGCGGCGGCGTTGCTGCGGGAGCGGTGTGAGGCGGGCATGGTCCGACGCGGCCTGGACCGCGACCCGGCCGCGGTGCAGAGGCTTCAGGAGGAGCTGGCGGTCATCGCGGGCCTGCAGTACGACACGTACTTCCTCACCGTCGCGGCCGTGGTCGCCGATGTGCGGGAGATGGGCATTCGGGTGGCTGCCCGTGGTTCGGGGGCCGGGTCGATGGTCAATCACGCTCTGTACATCGCCACCGCCAACCCGCTGGAACACCACCTGCTCTTCGAACGGTTCCTCAACCCGCGACGTACCTCGCTGCCGGACATCGACATCGATGTGGAGTCCGCCCGCCGCCTGGACGTCTATGACCGCATCATCGAACGCTTCGGCACGGACCGCGTCGCGGTCACCGGCATGCCCGAGACCTACCGCGCCCGCCACGCGCTCCGCGACACCGGGATGGCCCTGGGCATCGCCCCGCACACGGTGGACCGCATCGCGAAATCCTTTCCGCACATCCGGGCCTGCGACATCACCTCAGCGATGGCCGAGCTGCCGGAACTGCGCGAACTAGCTGCGGTGGCCGGTCAGTTCGGGCCGCTGTGGGAGCTCGCTGAGGGACTGGACGCGCTGCCGCGAGGGATGGCGATGCACCCGTGCGGCGTCATCGTCAGCAACGCCACCCTCCTGAACCGGCTCCCGGTGCAACCCACACCCGGCGGATATCCGATGGTGCAGGCCGACAAGGAGGACGTCGAAGACCTCGGGCTGATCAAACTGGATGTGCTGGGGGTGCGGATGCAGTCCGCCATGGCGCACGCCGTCACCGAGATCCAGCGCACCACCGGCCAGCACATTGATCTCGACGACAGCCATCAGGTGCCGCTCGATGACTTCTTCGCCTTCAAGCTGATCCAGGCATCCGACACCATCGGCCTGTTCCAGCTGGAGAGCCCCGGCCAACAAGACCTTCTGGCCCGGCTGCAGCCGCGTGACCCGCAGGACGTCATCGCCGACATCAGCCTCTTCCGCCCCGGCCCGGTCGCCGGCGGGATGCCCGCGCAATACATCGCCGCCCGCCATGGCGCCGCCCCGGCCTATCCGCACCCCGATCTTGAACCGGTGCTGGCCGACACCTATGGGGTGACGATCTGGCACGAGCAGATCATCGACATGCTCGCGACCCTCACGGGCTGTGACCGCTCCCTGGCCGAGATCGCCCGCCGCGCCCTGGGCGACAAGAACCGGCTGCCGAAACTGCGCGACTGGTTCCTACGCGAGGCCGGAGCCCGGGGCTACACCCCGGCGGTGCTGGACGAGGTGTGGGAGATCATCGAATCGTTCGGCGCCTACGGCTTCTGCCGCGCACACGCCGTCGCCTTCGCGGTGCCGGCGCTGCAGTCCGCCTGGCTCAAGGCCCACCATCCCGCTGCCCTGTACGCAGGGCTGCTGGAGCACGACCCAGGGATGTGGCCGAAGCGGGTGATCGTCGCGGACGCCCGCCGCCACAACGTGCCCATCCTCAGCGTCGACGTCAACCACTCCCAGGCCACCCACACCGTGGAGCCGATGCCCGACGGAACCTGGGGTGTGCGGTTGGCGCTGTCCGCGGTCAAAGGCATCAGCGACGACCAGGTCGCCCGGCTGGTGGCCGCCCAGCCCTACGCCTCGCTGCAGGACGTGTGGCAGCGCGCCCGCCCGGCACGGCCGACCGTGGAACGCCTCGCGGAAGTCGGCGCCTTGGACGCCCTACGTGGCTCGTTGACCCGCCGGGATCTGCTCCTGCAGATCGCCGAACTACACCGCCACGCCCGAGGCCACCAGGGTGACGGGCAGCTACCGCTGCAGGACATCAGCACCAGCTCCGCCCCCAGCGGGCTGCCCGAGATGACCGGCCGCGAAGCGCTGGGTGCCGAGCTCGAGACCCTGAGCATTGATGTCAGCCAGCACCTCATGGAGCACCACCACCGACTGCTGCGCGAGGTCGGCGCCACCGACGCCGCCCACCTGGGCGCCCTCGAATCCGGCCAGACCGTCCTGGTGGCGGGGGTGCGCGCCTCGACGCAGACCCCGCCCATCGCGTCCGGCAAGCGCATCATCTTCGTCACCCTGGAGGACGGCTCCGGTCTTGTCGACCTGGCCTTCTTCGAGGACTCCCACGCTGCCTGCGCTCACACCATCTTCCACAGCGGACTTCTCCTGGTCCGCGGCACCGTCCAACGCCGCGGACCGCGCCGCACCGTCGTGGGCACCCTCGTCTGGGACCTCGAAGCCCTCGCCGCCGCCCGCCGCGACGACGGACCCGAAGCCGTCCTGCGCCTCCTCGGCGACACCACCCGTCCCGAAAGCACCCCCGCCCAGCCCCCGCAGCGCACCCTCGCCAACGGAACCAGCGGCGCCACCTTGCACCCATGGGCCGACCTGCAGCCCGCCGGCACCCGTTCCGCGAACCTGACCAGACTCGGCCACACCAGCCCAGGAAGCGCGGGCGGGTGACCCTCATGCAGCCGGTACAGCGCGACATCCTGCACGCGCACTTCCACGGGAACACGCGCGACGACCCCGAGCTGTACCAGCACCTCTTGGAGCTCTTGGAGAACATCAGCCCCCGCGTCCAGGCGCTGGAACCCGACGGTGCGCAGATGGACCTCACCGGTGCGCTGCGCTATTTCGACCGCAGCCCCCGGGATATCGCTGAGCTGATCCGCCTACGGGTGGTGGCTCTTCACGGCGTCCAGGTGACGCTGGCCATCGCGGGCAATCGGCTGCTGGCCGGCATGGCCGCCGCCGTGACGCCGCCCGGCGACATCACCGTCATCGGACCCGACCCGCACGACATCGCCATGTTCCTGCGCCCTCAACCCGTCAGCGCACTGCCCGGCGTCGGGCCGGCCACCGTGAAGACGTTGACCCGGCACGGTCTGCACCGTGTCGGAGACCTCGCCGACGCGCCGCTGCTCACGACCCAGCGTCTGCTGGGGGCGACCACGGGCCGGGCCCTGTACGACCTCGCCCACGGCCGCGACCCGCGCCCCGTCACCCCGCAACCCGTCGCCCGCTCCATCACCTCCGAGCACCTCTTCGACCGCGACGAACTCGACCCCGACCAGCACCGACGCGTACTCCTCGGCCTCAGCGACCAGCTCGCCTCCCGGCTACGGTCACAGGCGCAGATCGCCGGCGCCCTGTTCCTCACGGCCCGCTACGCCGACCGCTCGGCCAGCACCCGAACCCGATCCCTGCCCGAAGCCTCAGCACACGGGGATGACATCCGTGCCGCCGCCTACGAGCTCTACGCGGCACTCGGCCTGCAGCGCGCCCGCGTCCGATCCCTCACCCTGCGCGCCGAGCAACTCCGCCCCGCCCACACCGCCGCACACCAGATGAGCCTGGACCAAGTCCGGGAGAACCGCCTCGCCATCGAACCGGCCATCGACAAGGCCAACGCCCGCTTCGGCCCCGGCGCCGTACGCCCGGCCAGCCTGGCGGCGAGCCCTCAAGATCGGGATGTCTGATCCGCTTCGGTAAGCCAGCTCACTATGTCTGCTCGGCTGAGAGCGGAGCGGGACCGGCCGCGCCCGGTGCGGCAGCAGAGCCCCGATACGGCCGCAGGGCCCGGACCGCGCGTCGCGGTCCGGGCCCTGCTCCGTGCGATGCCGCTCCGCGGCGGCGGTGCGTCAGCTCTGTGCGGTGTCGTCGCCTGCCTGCCCGGTGCCCTCAGCTGCGCCTGCCTTCTCGCGCATCTTGCGCAGCAGCTCCGCCTTCTGGTCGGCTGCACCCTGGCGGTCGAGGTTGCGGTGCGGACCGTTGTTCTGCCGCTCGGCGCGGGACAGCCTCTTGCGCTGGCCGCCGCCCATGCCCACGGGATTGTTGATGTTCTTGCTCACGGTCACGGGTTCTCCCGGTAATGATGTGAAGTGATCTACGGATTCATCGGTGGGGGACGGGCGGCGACGTCGAGGGACGTCAGCAGAGGCCCATCACGCTCTCACTCGTACATCGGCGTCTGGAAGAACATGACAACGTTACCCGGTTCCGTCGGCCCCGCACACCAACCTCCTCGCCGCCCCGGCGTCGGCCGGGTCTTCGCCGGGCGCCCGGGGTCAGCCGTTTCCTTCCAGGAATCGCAGCACCGCCAGCACCCGTCAGTGGGCGCCGCCCGCCCCGAGCAGGTCCAGATGGGCGTTACCGGGCCGCTGTGGACGGTGTCAGTGGTCGCGACCACACCGACGGTATGAGAGATCATCTCCGTTGCCCCGCCGTTACGGGACGCCCGTCAGCAGCGAGCCGGTACGTCAGTCCAGCCATCCGATGCGAGACGTGGCCCGGCACCCCTGCCCCGTCCTGCCGTTGGTCTGTGGGCCAAGTCGAGGCGATCGGCGCCGCGCTGCCCGGGACCGCCTGGAGCGCTGCCGCACCCACTACGCGCGCAACTTGCTGAGCAAGGTTCCGAAGTCCGCTCAGCCGTGGGTGGCCACCTTGTTGCGGACGGTCTTCGAACAGCCCGACGCCGACGCCGTCCGCCACCAGATGGAGTCTGTGATCACCACCCTCGACGACAAGTCACCCACCTCGTCGTGGACTTGGTCGGCATCCCACTTCGCCCTCCCGAGCAGGTGCTGCATGCCGTCCGGGGTCCTGTCCCCGGCCCACTCGGCGATGGTCCAGCAGTTCTTGCGCGGCAGGTCCGCCAACTGGCCGAGTACCAACTTCCTGGCCCGGCGTCGGGATTCGACCCGTGTGAAGCGTCCCGCTATCCGGCTCATCAGGCCCTCGAACGCCTCCTGCCAGCAGGCAGGGTCTACGCTGTGACCTGCGGCCACCGCATGATCGTTTGTCTTCACACACCGATGATCAACGGTGGCCGCACCCGTTTCCACACCGCGTCAGGTCGCGCAGCGTCTGCCTGCCGTCCTGTGTATCGGAGGGCTTGTGCAACGTGGCGAAGTCTGGTGGGTCCAGTTCGACGAGCGGAGGTTGGTCGTACTGCTGTCAGGAGACGACGCGTCCGGGTTCCAGGTGATGCAGGTCGTCGCTCCGGCGGGCCTCGACATCAGCGGTCTGGGCATCGAAGTGACGGTCGGCGCCGGTGAAGGGCTGCCGCTCGAAGGCGTGCTGCGGCTCGCGTTCCCGCGTCCGGGCTTCACCCCGTGCACGTGGCTGACCACCGTGTCCCGGGACGACCTGATAGAGCGGGCGGCCGTCCTGTCCTCCAGGAAGCTCAGCGAGATCGACGATGCCCTCCGACTCGCTGAACAAGCGCAGGAGCGGACCCCGGCAACGACCGCGAAGCTCAGCGAGATAAGGGACTCCCTCCGTCGCGGTGAACTCGGGTAGACGGAGAAGGAGCCGACGCCCGCGACGGCATGGGCGATCTCGGGCGAGATGATCCACGCTGGACACCTGCCGCCTCGACGCCCCTCACCCTCGAGATCACGATCTACGGCTGGAGTACTACTGAACTTGATTGGGTGATGTCGGGTGGGCGGGCTGTGCGTGCGTCCTGACGGGAATGCGGTGGCCGAACGCTGATCGGCCTGCGATTGTGTGGGCGTGCCAGAAGACCTGACGATGCGATCGCTGTTGCCGGACACGATGTGGGCGGCCGGGTCGATTCGGATCATGAGTCGGACCGTTCGCGCCGACGAGATCTCGGCCCGTCTGGGGATTGTTCCGGACGAGCTGTTCGAACAGGGGAGCTTGATGAGTCCCCGGAACCCGAGGAGTGCCCGGAGGGAGTCCAGTGTCTGGATCCGCCGGAGCGGTCTCGGAAGCGACAGCGAGCTTGAGGAGCACGTCGCGGCGCTGGTCCGAGTGGTCAGCGGCAGTCGTGAGGAGCTGATGCGTCTGTCCGCCGAGTGCGATCTGGATCTGTTTCTCGGGTTCGGCAGTGAGAGCGGTCAGGGAGCGTGCGTCCTGCCGGCCCGCCTGCTCGCCGAGGTCGGCGGGCTGGGTCTCACTGTCGTCCTCGACCTGTACCCGCCCACGTCAGAGGTGGGTGTCATGGGGGGATGATTGCCGCCCCACCCAAGCTGGGTCGAGGGACTCGACTGGTCAGTCGAAGGTGAGTCCGGTGCCGGTGAGGCAGCTGTCGACCAGGTCCGGGCGATACTGGATCTTCTTGAGCCGGCGCCTGACGACTCGGGTGATCTGCCCGAGATCGGCGGCGGCGAGGTTGCCGATGTCGCGCTTGACCAGGAACCAAATGCCCTCCTGCGGGTTGAGATCGGGCGCGTAGGCGGGCAGCTGGAACACAGTGAGCCACTCCGCGTTCGCGTCGATGAACTCCCGTATTCCGGCGGTCGGGTGGAGGCGGAGGTTGTCCCAGACCAGCACGATCGGGCCGCCGAGCTGGGTGTGAGCGCGGACAATCAAGTCGCGGAAATCCCGCCAACCAAAGCCCTTCGGTTCGTCCTTGCGCCCCCTGTACTCGCGGACCGCGTAGATGAGTCGGGACCGCTCGCCCGGCCTGTAGCAGGTCATGCCCGCCATCGACACCCGTCCGGAGCCGCGTCCGCGCACGCGGACGACGGGTGTCTGGCCGATCGGGCCCCAGGTCCTGGCCCGCGGCGGAGTCATCGACTGCCCGGCGTCGTCCTCGAAGACCACCCAGGCGCCGCGCTCCGCCGCGACGCTCCTACCCACGGCCAGGTCTCCTTCCTCCGTACTGCGACCGCCTCGTCGTCGCGCTCGATGACACCTCACGGCTACCGGAACGGGCCAGCGACTGTCAGGCAAACGACCCCGACATCACCCAATCAAGTTCAGTAGCCTGAAAACGAATCACCGATTGGCCGTCGATACACCACGCCAACGGACGTGACCTTCCCCCGTCACGCAGATTGTTAGCCACAGATGTCGTCGAGCAGAGGCAAATAGGGGCCAGGCTGTGCCATGGCCCTGGGGGCGGGGCGGGGCGGTGCGGGGCGGTGCAAGGCCCTTGCGCTTGAACGCGGCGGTTTGTTCTACGGGCACTGGTGGCACCGGCTTAGGACACGAGGAATCATGGTCGTCAGTGGTTCGACTCGACCAGGCTCCGGCAAGTGCGTCACCGTAGATTTCTCGCGCCCTCAGTTCAGGATTCACAAGCAGCGTGCTGCGGCACTCGGCGGCCCAGGATCGCGCGGATCCCCATTCCACGGGACAATCGAGAAAGGAAGGGATTGCCGTGAAGAGCACACAGCCCACGACGCCAGTGGTGGTGACGCTCACCAGCTGCTCGCAGGAAGATGCCAATGCCGTCTTCGAGGCACTGCGCCGATCTTTCGACTGCGACCGCACAGACGACGAGGCGCCGAACGCCGCATCGCACCCGCACACCGTGTGGGCCTCCACCTTCGAGGTGACCCCCGAGCATGCGCCCCTCGCGCCGGCGCGGCTGTCAGCCGCCGTCGAGGCCGGCCTCCAGGGCGGCTACTGGGCGGTTGACGAGATGTTGGAGGCACTATCCGCCGCCTTCAACGTTCAGGAACGCAGCACCGCCGCCGGGGACCAGGAGAAGGACGTGCAATTGCGGCTGGTGAGCTCAGTTCGATAGCTGACCGGGCCGAAACGCGGAGCTGGGCGGGCGGTATGCACCACGCTGTCGCAGACGGCGGTGCTTCCAGCTGTGCGGGTTCACAACACTGCCCTTGCAACGACCAGCGGGCCGCTCACGTCGCTGCTGCGTTGGCACGCCGCGGTGGGCGGCGTCCGGATTCGTGGAGCGCGGGGGCGTTGAGAGTGTGAAAGCCTTGATGCTGTTGGGGACTGTGCGGCCGGGGAGGCGTTCCGCTGATTCCAAGGCGCTTTCCGATTCCGCGTACGAAGAGAGGTCGCCTCATGGTCACCTTGCAGGGAAAGACCATTGCGTTCCTGGTTGCAGCCGAGGGCGTCGAGCAGGTGGAACTGACCCAGCCCTGGCAGGCCGTTCTCGAGGCGGGAGGCATGCCGCGCTTGGTGTCCACCCAGAGCGGTTGGGTCCAGGCATTCAACCATCTGGACCACGGTGACACCTTCGAAGTCGACGATGTGGTCGACGGTGTCTCGGCCGACGAATACGACGCTCTGGTACTGCCAGGCGGCGTGGCCAATCCCGACGCGCTACGGATGCATTCCGCTGCGGTGGATTTCGTCAGGGCCTTCTTCGGCGCCGGGAAGCCTGTAGCTGCGATCTGCCACGCCCCTTGGATCTTGATCGAGGCCGATGCGGTCGGCGGGCGGAGCCTGACCTCATGGCCGAGCCTTCGCACCGACCTGGTCAACGCCGGCGCGCAGTGGGTCGACCGACAGGTCCAGATCTGCACTGCCGGACCCAATGTGCTGGTGACCAGCCGTAAACCCGATGACCTGCCCGCCTTCGGCGAAGCACTGGTCTCCGTGTTCGCCGCGGCGTAGCGGGTAGGGGTTTGCCATGGCTGACCACCTGCAGATCGAACCCCAGGGCGACCACGCGCTTACGCGATCCCACGATCGTGGAGTGGCGTGGCAACGGCCCTGACGTATGGGAGAGCCGCTGCCCCGAGGAAGGCGCCGAGCCCACGGGGTGGCCGACGGAGTTTCAGGGCAGTGGTTGCCATGGCGGCTGGGCCTGTTCCTGGGGTGGTGCCGAGGCGGGTCTGGGGCGCGATGCCGGCGTCGCCTACCAGTTACGTCATCGCGAGTTGCGGGACTTCCTCGCTCACCACTGATGACACCCGACGCCCGTGGATTGCCGGACAGCACGATTCCCGGCGTTGAGCGGGCACGGGACAGTGGTGTGAAACACGCGAGCTCGCGAGTGCCGGCGGTGGACCTGCTCCTGAGCAGGTGCGTGGAAAGCCCGGCACCGGCGGTCGTACGGCCGCCCGCATCCGATCGGCGGCCTGCGCGTTGAAGCGGCAAGAGGACAATGGGAGCAGCGCGCATGTGCTGAGGCGGAGCGTTCCCGGCGCCCTCACGTTCACGATGCGGCCGGAAACCCGGGACGGACGAGATGTCAGCGATGGAGAACAAAGAAGCTGCGGGGCCCACCGCAGGAACCACCGGCAGCGACGTCTTCGGCGCACCGTGCTGGATCAGTCTGATGGCCCGCGATCTGGAGAGCGCGCAGCGGTTCTACGGAGCGGTGCTGGGCTGGGAGTTTCGGCCCGGCGGACTGGGTGACGCGTTCAGTGTGGCGCTCGTGAACGGGTCGCCCGTTGCGGGCATCGGTGCTCTGGCGCCTGCGTTGCAGGTGGCCGTGGCATGGACCCCCTACTTCGCGGTAGCGGACGCGGACGTGACCGCGGCGCGGATCCGGGAGCGCAGCGGTACGGTCGCGGTTGGGCCGCTGAGCCTCGGGGACGGCCGCGGGGCACTGGCCGCGGACCGGGACGGCGCCGTCTTCGGCATCTGGGAAGGGCAGTTGTTGTCCCAGTGGGATGCATGGCGGCGACAAGCACCGGCGTGGTTGCGACTGTGGACCCGCAATGCATTCGACGCAGCCATCTTCTACGGCGAGGTCCTGGACTGGGCGTGCGAACGCCCCGGGTGCTGCGAGGTCGCCTACGAGGACCAGGAAGTGGTGCTGCGCAGCGCGGGGCATGTGATGGCCCGGTTGAATTCCGGCGCTGTCGAGGTGGCGCCGGACCCTGCGAGGCGCCCCCGATGGCAGGTGCACTTCCCCGTGGCTGATGTGAAAGCGTGCGTGCGGGCAGCCCTCGAACTCGGCGGAACCGCCGTTCCGCACTCTCCCACGCCCGGTCAGGGACAGGCAACGTTGCGTGACCCCGACGGGGGGCTGTTCACCGTCGTTCCGCACACTTCCGGCAGGTGAGTGCGCTCCCACTCATGCGGCGAGGTGAGGGATTCCACCGGCTGGTCCATTCGATCCACCGGAATGGCGCAACAGTGCTGGTGGGAGACGCCTCGGCGACGTGTTGGCAACCGGTGAGCGGAGCGGCCGTCGGTGCCAACTCGGCTGCTCCGCAAGCCCCGTTCGATGGCATCCGGCAGCGCCTGCCCGGCCCCGCAGAGCATCGGCTCCCCTCTGGCTCGCCGCGCCGCGGGGCCTCTGGGCTGGTCCTGCTCCCATGGCGATGTCCCCCGACGCTTGTGGGGATGGTCGGTGGCTGTGCGCCGAGGGGGTGGGTTTGGGGCGCCGCAGGCCGTGCTCGGCCGGTAGCTGGGCTGTTCGGCGATGAGGATGTCTGTGGATGTTCCCCCCCTGAGAAGGAGCCATGCCGTGTTGGAGCGCACCCAGCGTAAGAACGCTCTTGAAGTCACGTTCGTGCTGCCTGCTGAGGAGCCGAGAGGTGCGGTGAGCGTGGTGGGTGATTTCAATGGCTGGCAGCCGGGCGTCCATCCGCTGGAGGAGCGTCTCGACGGCACGCGGGCGGTCACGGTGAAGATGCCCACCGCGAGGCGAGTGCGTTTCCGGTATCTCGCGGAAGGCGACCACTGGTTCAACGATGAAGCTGCCGACGGGTACGACGGAGACAACAGCCTCCTCCACACCTGAGCGCCGATCCCGTACGCACCGCCTTCCTCCGGAGATCTCCCCCGGAGGAAGCGCGTCATGTCAGAGATCTGGGAGTACTCCGCCGATGCGCGCTATGAGGCCGGTACCGACCTGATCGGCTACCAGGTCGAAGCGACCGATGGTCACATCGGGAAGATTGACAGTGCCTCTCACGAGGTCGGTGGCGCGTATCCAGTGGTGAACACCAAGCCCTGGCTGATCGGCAAGTACGTCGTGCTACCCGCGGCACCGCACGGCGGGTAGACCACGATGACGAGATGATCTACATCGGCCTGACCAAGGGCAGATCAAGAACGCGCCGGAGTACGACGCGGACGTCCCGGGCGGTGGCCGGAGTGGACCGGCTGCCCGCGAGAATCGACGCCCCGCCCGCCCCCGCTAGCTCACGTCTACCCGGAAGCTCACGTCTACCCGAAGCCGGACCGCCGGATTCGTGTCCGGTCGGGCAGCGTGCCGCTGATTCGCGTGCTCCCGCGGTGTTGATATGCGTCAGGCCCCGGCGGGGCCGGGGCCTGACGATGACGTGCGATGCGGCCGCCTACCAGCGGTACCAGCGACCGCGGCTGCCGGAGGCACCCGTGCCGCGCATGACGAAGCCCAGCAGCCAGACCACCAGTACGACGACGGCGACCCACCACAGGATCTTCAGCGCGAACCCGGCGCCGAACAGGATCAGGGCGAGCAGTAGAACCAGAAGCAGTGGACCCATGGTTATCAACCTCCTGACCAGCGGATACCCCGGGATGGATTCCGCAGTCACACAATTTTCCGCCAATCGGAGGGCACCCTTCGTCGCCGGGGCGGAGCGCCGGGTGATTCCTCATGTGTCCGAAATTGCCGGGTATTGACGTGGCCGACCTGGGTAGGCGGCCAGGTGCATCATCCGCACAGATCTTGGAGGAACCATGGGTGCCGAAGACAAGGCCGAGAACACCGCGGACAAGGCAAAAGGCAAGGTCAAGGAAGCCGCCGGTAAGACTGTGGGCAACGAACGCCTCGAAGCCGAAGGCAAGGCCGACCAGGCCAAGGGCGATGTGAAGCAGGCCGGCGAGCACATCAAGGACGCCTTCAAGCACTGACTTGATGCGACGTGATCCCCTGCAGCCATCCACGACTGCGGCCTTCGCGCGGCCGGAAGGGCTTCAACGTCTTCCTCCCGCCGTATCTTCGCGGACCGCCGTCTGATGCACGCGATCCACGCCATATTGTCCGGCGGTGGAGGAAACGCGTGTTGGTCGGAGGTTGCAGGGAAGGCGACTTTTGAGGGTTTCCCACCGAATAGCCGGAAGGGATCTCTCGCACCACTGCACGACGACGGAAGGGTTTCTTGTGACTGACAACATGTGGGGATACCCGGCAGCTTCGGGTTACCAGGCCGGTACGGATCTGACCGGGTTCAAGGTCGAGGCGACCAACGGCAGCATCGGCAAGGTCGACAAGCACTCCGATGAAGTCGGCTCCGCGTACATCGTTGTCGACACCGGAGTGTGGATCTTCGGCAAGCACGTCCTGCTCCCGGCGGGGACGATCCAGTCCATCGACATCGCCGAGCGGAAGATCTATGTCGCCCGCGACAAGGACGAGATCAAGAACTCTCCGGAGTTCGACAAGGACAAGCACGCCGGCGACCTGGGCTATCACCAGCAGGTTGAGGGCTACTACGGTACCCACCGGGCCTGAGAGCCGGTCGCATCGCCCCAAGACGCCCTGTCTCCCCAGACCCAGGTCTGGGGAGACAGGGCGGGCGTCTTGGGGCCAAGCGTCAGCGGGCTGATCACGCCGTCTGTGCCAACACCTCCGACGCCGGGGTGAGGCGTACCCGCTCAGCCACGGCTGGCTGCTCAGGCAGAGGCGGTCAGGCGGCCAGGTGGTTGCGCAGGTGGGTGAGGGTGCGGTTCAGCAGGCGGGAGACGTGCATCTGACTCACGCCGAGTTCGGCGCCGATCTGGGCTTGGGTCATTTCCTGGCCGAAGCGCATGTTCAGGATCGCGCGGTCGCGTTCGGGCAGAGCGGCGATCAGCGGCTTGAGGGCGAGGAGGTTCTCCACCCCCTCCAGAGCCGGGTCGACGTCACCGAACCGGTCGGCCAGGATGCTGGTGTTGTCGCTGCTGTCATCGCCGCCGACGGGCAGGTCGAGGGTCCCGGCGGTGTAGCCGTTCGACGCGACCAGGCCCTCGGTGGCCTCCTCCGGCGTGATCTCCAGGAATGCCGCGAGTTCCGGGACGGTCGGGTCCCGCTCCAGCCGGTCGGACAGGGTCTCGGCGGCCTTCGCGAGCTCGAGCCGAAGTTCCTGGAGACGGCGCGGGACGTGGACGGCCCAGCTGGTGTCGCGGAAGAACCGCTTGATCTCGCCGGAGATGTAGGGGATGGCGAAGGTCGTGAACTCGACCTCGCGGCTCAGCTCGAACCGGTCGATGGCCTTGATCAGGCCGATCGTGCCGACCTGGATGATGTCCTCACGCGGTTCCGGGCGGTTGCGGAAGCGCCGTGCGACGAACGTGACCACGGCCGTGTTCAGCTCGATGAGGGTGTTACGGGCGTACTGGTACTCCCGCATGCCTTCCTCGAGTGTCCGCAGGCGGTCGAAGAACAGCTTCGACAGCTCCCGCGCGTCGGCCGGGGCGACCTCGCCCGCGTTCTCGATCCACGGCAGCGACACAGGGGGCGGGGCCGGAGCGGTGATGGTGGTCTGTGCTGCCGCGGTGATCGTCATGACTGCTCCTCACCCTGTCGGTCGGCTCGGCACCGAGCCCCACGTACCTCCCGCCCGGCAGGGCGAGAGAACTGCAGCCCACCGGTGTCACTCGCGTCCTGCCGGGACACTGTTCCAGCGACGGACAAAAAACTGTTGTGACCACAATAGACAATCTCGAATCTCGCCGCTACCGTTCTGTGTCAGGGACCCCCGCCCAGGGCTGTGGGGCGCCCCGAGGGCTGGGTAGAAGCGATGGGGAACATGCGTGATCACCGAAACCGCCGCCTGGCGGCTTTCACGCGGCGACAGGGCCATGCCGCTCTGGATCTTCCCCCGCCCACGCCCGAGCCGGGGCACCTGACGAGCGAAGAACTCGGCGCCGAAGGAGACACCGTCATGCTGATGCCTCGCCCCGCCACGCTTCAGTTGCTGATCGACCGCTACGACCAACTGCGGGCGCTCGAAAGCGCGGGGGCCATGACGTCCGAAGAACGCCGCCAGCTGGAAGACAGCGCCTACACGCTGTGCGTCTCCACCGGCACCCGGAACATCGCCGACGCGCTGCGCGTCGCGAGCTGCCACTGCGGTACGTCCACGCGACAGATGACCACCGCGGCCTGACGACGCGGGGCCGCCGATACGGCCGAGCCGTCGGCGAGCTGACGCGCCGGCGCAATGGGGGACTTGGCAGCTGGGACCGTCACTGCTGGCACGAGGTCACATCAACAGCTGTCTCAAGGAGGTAGGCACCGATCCTGCATCTGGATCCGCTTACGGCGAGGGGTCGCAGTCAGCGTTTGGTGCGGGCAATGGCGTCGGTGACGACGGACCGTAGATCGCCGGTGCGGGCGTATGTGTCGCGCTGGAGCCCGGCCCCGCCGCCGCGTCCCATCAGCTGACTCAGCGACTCCTTGACCAGGGACAGATCGTCGGCGTCCAGCAGCGCTTCGGTGGTGTGCTCCACCAGTGTGTTGATCACCGTCTCGGCAGGGGCCGGAGTCCAGATGAAGGGATGGACGAGTTGGTCGGAGACCCCCGATCTGGCGGCCCGCCACGACGCGAGTCGCAGCAGACCCACCGGCGCCGCTCGCGTCGGTTCGCCTGCGCGCCAGGCGCGCGCGGCTGTCTCCACCAGAGCTCGTACGAGCGCTGCCAGCAAGACCGCGTCGTCCGCGTCCATGCACACGTCGGCGACCCTGATCTCGATGGTCGGATAGGTGCGTGAGAGCCGAGCATCGAAGTAGATCATCCCTTCGTCGAGGAGCGTCCGCGTCCCCAGCAGAGACCGCACCTGAGAGTGGTATCGCTCCGGCGATCCGAACTCCTCCGTAGGACCCGCCGAGGGCCAGCGCCCCCACACCTGATTCCGGAAGCTGCTGTACTCGCTGTCATTGCCCTGCCAGAACGGCGAATTCGCACTCAGCGCCAGCAGGACGGAAAGCCAGGGCCGGATCCGGTCGAGGACGGCCACACCCTCCTCGTCCGACTGCACGCCCACATGCACATGGCAGGCACAGGTGAGCTGTTCCTGCGCGGTAAGACCGAACTCCTCGATCAACCGATGGTAGCGGCGCCCCGAACTCACCGAGGGATCCGCAGGCAGGACAGATGTGGCAAGGGCCGCCACTTCCGTCCCCGTCTCGCGCGCCCTCTCCGAGGCCGCTGCTCGCCAGCGCCGCAGTTCCCTGGCCAGATCACTCATCGATGTCTGCGGCCGCGTGGTGGTCTCCACCTGTTCCCGTTGCAGCTCTGATTCCAGCCTGGCCTCGTCGTCGGCCTCAACCTCTGCGGCCAGTACCGCCTCCGCGACGGCCCGTGGCTCCCCAGTGCCCGGGTCCACCAGCAGCAGTTCTTCCTCGACGCCCACACTACGCACGGCAGCTGCCCCTTCTTCGCGCCGGTAGATCTCGTATGCAGGGGTCGCTGTCGAGCCGGTCGCCCAGGTCGGTACTCGTCCAGCGGCGGGCCGTCAACTCCAGCTCGTCCACCTCGTCCCAGCCGAGCGGCGTGGCGACGACCGCGCCCGGCAGGGGCCGGACGGCGAAGGGGGGCGACGACGGTCTGGCTGTTTATTGCGGGCGATGTCCAGGAACAGTCGCCGGTCCGCGAAGGTCCGGCCGTACTGACCGAGCAGGCGGCGGATCAGTTCGTCATCACTCATGATCGCTCATCCTTCGTAGCGGTGCCAGCAACGTCTACCCGTATCCGGGCGAGCTACCCCGACGGCTCGGGCAGAGCAGGGCTCCTCGGCTGCGGTGCCGAGGGCGTCGTCAGCCGGTGGCGCCGGCATCCTGCGACAGGCCGAGCAGGTAATCCCCGAATCCACCTCGGGCACGGGCGCGCAGCCGCGCGGAGGTCACGACGGAGAGGTTCGCGGTGCGCAGCACCCGGTGCCCGCCGCATTCGAGCGCGGCGACGAGACTCCGGTCCTCGCCCACGGCGAGCGGCGAGAACCCCCCGACGCGGAGATAGCTGTGGGCGACGACGCCCAGATTGGCTCCGTGGACATGCGGATGATCCCAGGGCAGGCCGTGCGGGGGGCGGGAGACCTCGTACAGCTCCTCGAACCGGGCGGCCAGCGCGTCCGCGTCGGGGGGCCAGTGCTCCACGCGCACGGTGCCGACCACCGCCTCCCACCCCTGGGCCGCGTATTCGGCCTGGCGGGCGAGCCAGTCCGGCGGCACCGCGCTGTCGGCGTCGGTCGACGCGATCCACGTTCCCGCGGCCGGTGTGCCGAGAGCTTCCAGGGCGTGCGACGCGCCCGCCGCCCGGGCCGCTCCGGGGTTGCGGCCCGTGGTGGCCACGACCTCCGCCCCGGCCTGCCGGGCAAGGGCCGCGGTGGCGTCACGGCATGAGTCGGCCACCACCACGGTCACCACTCGTACTCCGGCGAGTGCCGGGTGACGGCGGGCCACTTCCAGCGCGTTGAGGGCGCGAGGCAGCAGCAGCTGTTCGTTGTGGGCCGGGACGACGACGGCCATCGCCTCAACGTTCACACCAGACCTTCCCGCGTGGCGGGCGACGGCGGACGGGCCCCATCGCTCTGCAGGCGGCCGAAGACCTGGAGGACGAAATCGTCTTCGCGGTGGTCGGCCATGAGGGCCAATTCCGGGACACGGGCCAGGACGTCTGCCAGTTCCACCCCGGTCCACAGGTGTTCCCTCACCGGGTGGTTCCAGTGCACGGTCACCAGCGTGCCCGCCGGCTCCAAAGCCCCGACCGTCCGGTCCAGCAGCTGACTCAGGTCGGACGGGTCGAAGTAGTAGAGCAGCTCCGACAGCACGACGAGGTCGAAGGTGCCGGCCGGCCACTGCCGGGGGAGGACCAGTTGCCGGACCGTCACCTGAGGGAGATGGGCGGTACGTCGCTGCGCCGTTCCGACCGCAGAGGCGACCCGGTCACAGGCGAGCAGCGCATCGCACCGATCGGCCAACAGGGTGGTCAACTCGCCGACCGAGCAGGCGGGTTCGAAGCCCGACCGGTACCGGGCCCGGGGGAGCGCCGCCAGCGTGAGGTCATACTTACGCTGCTCGTACCAGCGGCTCGCCAGCTTCCACGGGTCGTCCGATCCCCGGTACATGTCATCGAAATAGGACGCCGCGGTACTCAACGGAACACCACCTCCATGTCCCGCAGATGGTGGGCCAGCTCTTCAGGCGGCAGGATCGGCGCCTCGTCAGGGCCCGGGCCCAGCGGACGGATCTGACTGACGAACCGCCCCACAGCGGCTGTCTTGCGGGCTGCTGCTTCCGGTGGGAGGACGATGCGGGCCGCGCGCTCCCAGGGCACGCGGACGTCGTCGGGGCGGGCCCAGTGCCACATCCACACTGGATACAGCAGGCACGGCACCTCTGCCGTGAGCGCCGCGCGCACCGCGGCGCGACCGGTCGCCTCATGGTCGGCGTGCACGTCTCCGGTCCACGGAGCCACGCACAGCGCGGCCCCGCGAAGGACGTCACCGAGATCCGAGGTCACCCGGTCCTCATGGTCGGGCACTTCGGTGTCGGGGATGCCCAGCCGCCTCACCTGTGCGGCGCCTGCCCCCAGTTCACGCAGCGCAGCCAGCGTCTCGGCGGCCCGGATCCCGGCCAGTTCCGTCGGTGTGCGGACCCGGCTGGACGGGTGCGACCGCTCTCCGTCGGTGACGGACACGACGACGATCTCGACTCCGGCCGCTGCCAACAGACACAGGGTGCCACCGAATCCCAGCACCTCGTCGTCAGGATGGGCCGCCACGACCACGACCCGGCCCTGTCGCGGAAGGGTGAGCTGCGGCAGGGAGCGCAGACGGGGCCAGGATCTCCACACCGACTCGTCGGTTCCCGGGGCGTCGATCACGTTCAGGACCTTCGGGCCTCCGGACGATGTCCGTGAGTGCCCCACGGATGCCGTCATCGTGCCTCGTTCGGACGTGCGACCAGAGCTCCGAGTTCGGCCAGATTGCGCTCGGCGTGGTGCTGGCGGATGTACACGGTGAGGTCGGCGACATTGCGGGCATGGCGTACGTCATGGCAGAGCGGCCCGGCGCCGATGGCCCGCCCGACCCGGGTCAGCACCTCGGTGCAGGCGTCCTCGACCAGCGCCCGCACGCGCAGGCTGCGCAGCCTGGCGCCCCCTCCCAGGTCGATCGGGTCCTGGTCGATCTCGGCCGCCGCCTGCGCCAGCACCGCTTCGACGGCGTGCAGGCGCATGTCGATGTGGCCCAGATGGGCGTCGGTGTGCGGGTCCGGGCGCCCTGCTGCGGCCTCCCGCAGGGTTCGCACGACGGCGCGGGCGCCGCCGTACCAGCAGGCGGCCACCCCGATCCCGCCGTGCTGGAATCCGGGCCGGGTGAGGTATGCCTCGACGTCCCCGACCGCTGTGGCGGGGACGGCTGTGAACCGGACATCGGGAGTGTCACTGCCCGCCATACCGATGGCCTGCCAGCTGCCGTCGACGGGCTCGCAGGCCGGCGGGCCGATCCGCACGGCGAAGAGGCGACGGCCGTCCTCGGCCGTCGCCGTCACCAACGCATGCGTGCAACTGTGCGCCCCTGAGCTGTACTGCTTGAGTCCGTTGAGCTCCCAGCCCTCCCCGACGCGGGTCGCGGTCAGGCCCTCGCCGGGTGGTTCGGCAGCCCAGACACCCCACCGGTCGGCGGGCCCCGGGGCGGGCCCCGCGAGTTCGGCGAGCACGGCCAGTGCGTCGGCGTGTCCCTCGGCGAGGCGCGCCAGTGACAGGTCCTGCTCGGCGACGGCGCACAGCGCGGCGAAACGCTCGGCGGTACGTCCCGTGCCGGGCAGCGGAACCTCCAGTTCGCCCGTGGCGAGCGACCCGACCAGCCGGGAGAACCGCTGAGCCGTCTCCCGCCGTGCGGCGCGAGGTGTGAACTCTTCGGCCGCCGCCTCGTGCTTCGGTCGCCCCCTCGGCGGCGCCGCTGTGGGATACGTGGTTTCCGGCATCATCGAACTCCCTCGACGTCGGCGGACTGTTCCACTCTCACCCGGTCGCCGGGTGACTGCATCTCGGACGGTTTGCCCGTGCTGCTCACACGGTCGCGGTCATGGTCGCTGTCCCGCGGCGGCGGCGGCGGAGCGAGCCGAGGCCGAGGCCGCGGCGGGAGCCGAAGCCGCCGCGGGTGCCGCTGAACGGGAGAGCTGCTGCCGGGCGACCTGGAGCGCCGCGTCGATGTCGCGGGTGCCGGTGGACACGCACAGCGTGTATGCGGCGTCCTCGAGGCGGCGGCGGATCTGCGGCCCCACCACATCGGCATGGGCCAGTGCGTCTAGGGATTCGTAGTGCTCCAGAAGATTACGCAGGACGACGGGGTGCGCCATGAGCATGGAACTTCTCCTCGTTCCAGAGAGTGGACATTCGCCGACTACCCGCGCGAGCGGGCGCTAAGCCGGGCACGTGAGGCTGCGCCGCACGGATGGGGACACGGAGACGTCGGAAGACGGCAACAGAACCGAATGGGGCAGTTCCTGTCGACATCACGGGGGTAGGCGCGCCTGGAAGGGTTCCCATGACACGGGATGGGGTCCACTGACCAGACAACGGAAGGCGAGTGAAGACCGATGACGGGACCGGACGTCCGGCCACCCGCTGAAAGTGCGTCCGAAGCACCGGTGGGGGAGCTGATTTCCCGGGCTTCGGAGCAGATCTCTCAGCTGGTGCGGGAGGAAATCCAGTTGGCCACGGCGGAGATGACCCGAAAAGGCAAGCGCTTCGGGATCGGTGGCGGCTTGTTCAGCGGAGCGGCCCTGATGGCGTTCATCGCGCTGCAGGCCGCAGCGGCCACCGCCATCGCGGCCCTGTCACTGGTCGTGCCGGTCTGGGCCGCGGCCCTGATCGTGACCGGCGTCCTGCTCGCGGTGGCGGGCGTGGCAGCGGTGGCAGGTAAGAAGCAGGTGAGCAAGGCGATCCCGCCGACACCACAGGAGACGATCGACAGTGTGAAGGCCGATATGGCCGAGATCAAGGAGAGGGCGCACCGATGACGGACAAGAAGGCCGGCGAATCGACTCCCACCCCCGAGGAGCTGCGCGAGCGCGTGGAGGACACCCGCGAGCAGCTCGGTCAGACGGTCGAGGCTCTGGCCGCCAAGGCGAATGTGAAGGCACGCGCCCAAGGCAAGGCAGCCGAGGTCCAGGCGGAGGTACGGGAAAGGGCAGCCGACGCGAAGGACGGCATGCGGGAGAAGGTGACCCATACCGTGGGCCGGGTCCAGGACGCGACTTCGCGCGCTGTGCACGCCGCCCAGGACCGGACACCTGAACCCGCGCGGGAGAAGGCCTGGCAGGCCGGTGAGCAGCTGATCGCGGTCGCGAGCACGGCGGCGGGCAGCGTATCGGAGCACACACCCGCGTGGGTGCGCGATACCGCGGGAAAGGCAGCACAGGCCGCCCGCCGCAATCCCACCGCGACGGTCGTCGCGGCCGCCGGTGCGGCCGTGGCCGTGTGGGCGGTGCGACGCGGTATGAGGCAGTCGAATCACGCACGGTGAGCCCCGTGTGAGCGGGTTTCGGGGCGGTCCCACGTGCCGATCGGCCGGAGTGCGGCCGGGCACGGTGAGCCGACGACGTATGGAGTTACGAATGGGAGAGACATCGCTCAAGGCCACCGGCTGGGCCCGGTCGTTTCCCGTGACAGCGGGTGTGCGGGCCAGCCGGAGGTGGACCCGGGAGCACCTCGATTCCCTGGAGTGGACCAGCGAGGTGCCCGAGACGGTGGACGCGATTCTGCTGACAGTCTCGGAACTGGTCACCAACGCCCACATCCATGCTCATAGCAGCGCCCGGCTCGTCCTGACCTGGGACAGCCGCTGCCTGCACGTCAGCGTCAGCGACTCCTCCGACCATCTGCCGGCCCCGCGCGCCGCTGATGAGGAGAGGCCCTCGGGCCGCGGGCTGGCGATCGTCGAGGCGCTCGCGGACGAATGGGAGACCCACGCTCGGGCGCATGGCAAAACGGTCTCCGCGTGCTTCCATCCGCCGGGCCGTCCCGACCCGCGTACCGTGGAAGCCCACCCGCGGGCTCCTTCTTCCGCAGGGGGTCGGCGGGTGCCGGATCGGTCCTCGCTGCCGGAGCACACCAGATCGGTCGCCGGGCCACGGCGATGAAGCTCTGGTCCCTGGCCATGGTGACGTTGTCGGCCGCTGCCTTCGTGCACGACCTCGGCCGCCCCGATCGGTTCGGCAACATGCTCCGGGTCTTCAACCCCACCTCGCCGATGAGCATGGCCGGGCGCCTCCCGCGCGGCGCCGAACTGATCCCGGGGACGCCGTCGTGCCACAGAACGAGCGGTTGGCCCGCGATCAGTAGAACGAGATGCGGGACGGGGAAGGACCCCATGACGTGAGAGAGCTGAAGGAGGACCTCTTGCCCAAGACAGCGAAAGTCGTGTACAAACCGGTCGGTCTCGTCGTCGGAATGGCGGGCGGCGCACTGGCCGGCCTGCTCTTCCGGAAGGTATGGGACCGGATCGGCCCTGGCGAGGATGCCCCGCAGCCGCTGGAGCAGGACCACAGCTGGAAAGAAGTGCTCGCCGCCGCAGCCATCGAGGGTGTCATCCTCTCGGTCGTGCGGGCGGCCATCCAGCGAGGCGGCGCCACCGGGTGGCGCCGCGTCACCGGAACCTGGCCGGGCGACTGAGCGCAGCGGCCCTACGGGGAACTGGCCGATTCTGCCGTGCACCGGCCCGACGCGGGTCGGAGGAGCCGCGCGGTTGACGGTTTCCGGCAGCCCCGGCTCCCACGGACCGGGGCGCGCCGGCAGTCCAGGTGCCGTCAATCGCGGGACAACGCGTCCACCCCATGAGGTCCGGTCACGCTGGATCGGTGAATACCGCCAGTGCGGCCTCACGGACGTCCGGCCGCGGATGACGGCGCAGCGTGTGCAGCACCTCCCGCCAGGCGGTGGGCCAGCCGAGCTGCGCCCCGGCCGTCGTCAGTGCGACGGCGAAAAGGCCGGGAGCGAGTCCGTCACCGGCGGCCAGTCGGCGGGCGGCTGCCAGGACATGTTCGGGAGCCTCCCGTCGTCCGTTGCCGTACCGGCGCAGCGACTCGGCCGTGGTCACGGTCAGCGCCGGGCGATCGGCGACCAGGACGGCCAGCTCGGCGAGGCGCTCGCCCAGGTCGGGTGTGTCCGGGTCGAGCGCCGTGACCAGTCGACGGGTGGCGTCGGGCAGCAGCACGGGTTCGGTCAGCAGGAGTGAGGCAACCGCGCGCTGGGTGGCCTGGAAGGATTCTGCGGGGGCGTCCGGGCTCCACATCGAGCCGGTGAGCGCGGCGATCCGCCGCCGGGCCGGCTGGTCGCGGCCAGGGAGATCCGGTTCCCCGGCGTGCACGGTCTCGATCAGCGTGGTCAGGGCGTCCGCCAGGACGCTGCCGGGCGCGCAGCCGCCGAGTGGATGAGCGGCGTCCGACAGCGCCACCCCGGTCAGAACCCGGGCTGCTCCCTCCCAGCGGTCCCGCTCGGTGAGGTCGGTTACCAGAGGGACGATTGCCCGCACCTCCTCCGGCGCATACCGACCCCAGGAGACGAGTTGCCCTCGCGCAGATGCGCCGATGAAGAGGTCGTCGTCGATCGCCAGTCGGGCCATCAGGCCGGCGAACGCGGGGCGGTGCTCCATGGGTACCTCGTGCGCGCGGAGGTGCTGGACGAGCATCGTCCGCAGCCCCGGCGGTCCATCAGCCGCGTCGGTGAGCACGTCCCACAGCGGCAGGTCGGCGATCCGTTCGCTGATCGTCGCCACCACGGCGGCGCGGACGTCATGGTGCTGCTCGGGCGCGGTGTACGCCTCACGCAGCAGGACGGCCGCGTCGGCGAGGACCAGGTGTTCGGCGGCGAGCCGGATGGCCTGCTTGCGGCTGGTCACCCTCGCCCCCGGATCGAGCGCGATCCGGCGCAGCCCCGGGCCGAGTTCGGCGCTCGGCGTGAACCGGGCGGCGCGGCCCGCCGCGTACAGGGTGACCCGGGCTCGGTCGTCGGCGGCGTGGGAGAGCAAGTCGGGCAGCGCCCCGGCGGGGCGCTCGGTCCAGGGCAGCGCGGCGAGCGCGGCCTCGGCGAGGACGATCTCGGCGGAGTCCACGTACCGGCGCAGCAGAGCCTCGCCGTGGACAGGGATCCGGGCGGCGGCCCGCAAGGCGGCGGCGCGCTCGTCCAGGGCCCGTCCGGGGTCGTCGACCGTACGGGCGAGCTGTTCGACGGCCAGGTGCTGTTGTGCGGGGAGCCAGCGGTCGGCGTTGGCGAGGTCGGCCGCGGTCAAGGGAGTGGTAAGCAGGGGGCCGAGCAGATCGGTGCGGACCCGGGTCACTACGGCCCGCACCGGGGCCAGCGTGATGGCCGACGGCCTCAGCGCGAGCAGCCGGGCCACGCGTTCGGGGCTGGTGTCGGAATCGCGCAGCAGCAGTGCAACGGCCCGTTCGACGGCACTGTCGCCGCCCGAGTGCAGGACGCGCTCCAGAAGCTCGGCGAGGTCGGGGGCTCGTCGTGCCCGGGCGCCGAGCGTCTCGGCCAGCGCGAGCAGCAGTGCGGCGTCCCGGGACCGTGCCGAGCGTTCCAGGGCGGCCCGCAGCTCATAGACCGCCGCCCTTTCGCGCCGTGGAGGGAGGGTGAGGCCGGCGCCGTCGGTCCGTTCAACGGTGCGAACGGCCCAGGCGAGCAGTTCGCGGGCCGGCCCCCCTGCATGCTCGCCGAGGACGGCCCCGGCGAGGCGGACGAGCGCGGCGCGAGTGCCCGTCGAACAGTCCCGGGCCGCCAGGGCGTCGTCGGTGAGCCGTTCCAGCAGCACGGCGGTGGCGTCGTCGAAAAGCCTCGACGGCACCGCCGCGACGGCGTTCAGCGCCTCATGGCGGACCGGGTCCTGCTCGTTGCGCAGTCGCGTGAGCAGTTCGAGCGCCTCGGGGAGGGCGCCGGGCTCCCCGGAGAGCTCGGCCTGGTGGACCAGCTGTGCCCAGGCCCAACCGCGGTCCCAGGCATCGGCCGCGCGGGTTTCGGCCAGCAGCCTCGGCCGTGCCTCGGCGACCGGCAGCAGGGCGAGTGGGATGAGGTTCTGGCTGTCCGCTGCCAGCTGGGCCCGCGCCCGCGCGTGCCGCTCTTTCGCCGGCAGCACGGTGAGGACGTCGACGGAGCACCAGTAGCGGTACGGGCCGGGCGGCGCTCCTTCGTCGTAGAAGGCGGCCCGCCGGGCCGGGGGTACCTGCCGCAACAGCGCCAGGAGGTCCTTGTGGTGGCGGTGCGCGAGCACGGCGAGGCCGTCCGGCCGGGCCGCGACCAGTCGGCGGGCCACGTTGGTCCGCAGCGGCGGGTCGTAGCGGTGCCGGTCTGTCGTGAGCAGCAGACGGACGGTCCGTTCGGCGGAGACGGCGGCGAGTTCGGCGAGCCGGTCGCGCAGCGGACCGGGGAGGGTGCGCACGGGGTGGCGTTCCAGCAGCTCCAGCACCCGGGCCGGTGTGCGGGTGGCGGCAGCTGCCAGGCCGCGGGCGTGCCGGTCCCAGAAGGCCTGCCGCAACCCGTACGGCAGGTCGGCGAGTTGGCGCTCGGCCTCGTCCAGCACGGCGCCCGGGTGGCGGCCACCGAGCGAGGTGGAGAAGGTGATCACGTGCGCCAGCATCGGCAGTTCGGCGCTGACGACCTCGGCCGAGCAGACCGGCAGCAGCCGGGCCGCCTCGGCGGCGCCCCAGCGCCTGCGGATGACGGGCACCAACCGCTCGGCCACATCAGTGCGACCGGCCCGCAGAATGGCGCGGGCCAACTCGTCGCGGACCGCTTTCGGGGCGGTGAGCATCGTGAACTCGATGTCGTCGGCCGGGAAGGGCAGCTCCCCGATCGCTCGGTGCGCGTAGCGACGCACCACCGGGTCGGGGTCGTTGATCCGGTCGATCAGATGGCGCGCCTGCCGTCCGGCGAGGGCGGCCAGCGCGGCGAGCCGACGTTCATACAGGCCACGGCCGTCCAGCTCGGCGAGCAGGGCCAGCAGGTCGGAGGAGGCGAGGGCGGCGCAGGTGCGGGCCACCTGGCGCAACCGGAGCGAGTGGGGCAGTGGTTCGACGGCGGCGAGCAACCGGTCGGCTATCAGCTGAGGCATCGGCGATCATTGTGCCCGTTGGACGCGGCAGGGGCACCCGGTTTTTCGCGGTGGTGCGCTTGCCGACGGCAGCGCGTGGGGAGAGGTTGCCGGCACGTGAGACACCTCACGGTATGCGGCCGTCACGTCCGGGGCGGTTCGCAAGGGGTCAGGCGACGGCATCCTGAGACGGCAGCGCCGCCACGATCGGATGGTCCCGTCCGATCGGACCGAGCTTCGCGCTGCTGCCGGGGGCGCCGAGGTCGGAGAAGAACTCGGCGTTCACGGTGGTGAAGTGCTGCCATTCCTGCGGGATGTCGTCCTCGCAGAAGATCGCCTCGACGGGGCACACCGGCTCGCAGGCCCCGCAGTCGATGCACTCGTCCGGCTGGATGTAGAGCATGCGCTCTCCCTCGTAGATGCAGTCGAGAGGGCACTCATCAATGCATGCTCTGTCCTTGACATCCACACAGGGCAAAGCGATCACAAACGTCATTGAACTGCCATCCTCTGGTCGTTCTTGCTTTCCGCTCTGACGCAGCAGACCGTATGACCTCAAGTAATCTTGAGGTCAAGAGGAGGCTGTGCATGGAGAATCACCGTTCCAGCGAAGCCCGGGCCACCCCGGACGACTGGCTGAGCATCGGCGAAGTGAGCGCCCGGACCGGGGCGGCCGTCTCCGCCCTGCGGTTCTACGAAGAACTCGGCCTGATCGCGTCCGAACGCGACGGTCGCAACCAGCGCCACTACGCACGCCACATGCTCCGCCGCGTCGCCTTGATCTCAGTCGCCAAAAGGATCGGCATCCCGTTGCAGGACCTCCTGGAGGCGTTCGCCGACGTGCCGCTCGACCGTCCGCCCAGTCACCAGGAGTGGCAGCGCGCCTCGCGTGGCTGGAAGCGTCGACTGGAGGAGCGCCGGCAGACCATCGAGCGGCTCGAGGCCGAGCTCACCGGGTGTATCGGCTGCGGATGTCTCTCGATGAAGGCATGCGCCCTGCTGAACCCCGGCGACACGCTCGCCGGCGATGGTGTCGGGCCCCGGCGGCTGTGAGAGGTGCTATCGGGCCAGAGAGTTCAGCGCGGTCGCCGCACCGGGGCGGCCGGCACCCTCACCCGCGGGTCCCGCCCGCCCCCTGGTGCTCGCCCTCGACGGCATTGCGCCGCAGTCGCGTCGAGGGGAGGCTTCGTCACTCCACAGACCGTGACCGGCTCAGGCGAAGTCTGCTGCGGTCATGCCGTCGGGATGTCCGGACGGCCACTCCACCAACTCGATCCGGTAACCGTCCGGGTCCGTGAGCCACGACGTCTTCGGGCCGTGAGGGCCGCCCGGGTACTGGAGGGGTTCGGGCCCCAGGCCGGCTTCGGTCAGCGTCTCCAGGGTGGTGGCGAGCGTCTCCACCTGGATCGCCAGGTGGTCGAAACCGCTGCCCACGTCGACCGGTCCGTCGCCGGGGCGGTGGACCAGTTCGAGCGAGGCCGCCGGTTCCTCGGGGAACTTGAGGATCACGAGGCGAGCCCCGTCGCCGACATCGACCCTGCCCAGTTCGACGTAGCCCAAGGCCGTGTAGAAACCGAGCGAGCGGTCCAGGTCGGTGACGCGGTAGGAGACGAAGAGCGTCCTCACGCGGTCTCCTCGGGCCGACGCACCGTGTAGCGGAGGTGCGTGACGTCTCGATCCTCGAGCCGTCGGACGAGGTCGAGTTCGATGTGATCACTACCCAGATGATCGAAGAGCCGTCGGCCGTCCCCGAGGAGGACCGGAATCAGGTGGATCTCCATCTCGTCGATCTGACCGGCCCGCAGGAGCGCTTGCGCCGCCCCCGCCCCATGGACCAGGACCGGCCGGTCCCCGGCGGCTGCGCGAGCCTGGCGGGCGCAGTCCTCGACATCGGTGACGAAACGCGCGTGGCCGGGTGGGACGTCCCCGTCATCCACCTGGTGGGTGAGGACGAAGATCGGCACACCGTTGTGGTGGTCGCCCTGCCAACGCCCGGCGAGTTCGAAAGTCCTACGGCCGGAGATTACCGCGCCGGTCGCCAGCGCCTCGCGATAGACCTGTCCGCTGGGACCGTCGGACTCCCGGTCGTCGAGCCAGTTGAAGAGCCGTCCACCGTCGCGGCCGAGCTCCTGCCCCGGCCGATCGTCCGGGCCAGCGATGTAGCCGTCGAGCGACATCGACATGTACAGCCGAATGGGGTGGTTCATCCGGGCCTCCCTCTCTCCTCCATGACACCGGGATCCGGCATCTCCTGATCCGCCGACGGGGCGGGAATGTCACCAGGAAGACTTCAGGCAACCGGGAAACTCATCGGCCCGGCACGCCGGCCCTGCTGCGCGGCCTCCACAGGAGGTAGCAGGCATGACCAGCGCGCTGCCGGCCGAATATCAGCGGCGACCTCAATCAGAAGGACCTGACGACGCGTCGGGCAGAGGATGAACCCTCGTGGAACTGCACCCGTCAGTCGGCGGGCTCACCCCCGATCCCGGGCGCTATGCAGTTTGTCAAACGGGGTCTTCGAACTTGAGCGGTGCGCGCCTACGTGTGCCGACCGGCAGTCACTGTCCGTGATGGCCGGGTTGCCGACGGATCCTCCGCGTGCTCAGTCTTAACCTGCTGAAACCCGCTGGGCGGCAGCCCGATGAGCCGCGGAGCGAGCCGTTCTGGCACAACCTCGCGGCCAAACAGCTCTCCGCCCACAGCACCTCCCGCGCCAGGGGTAGGCAGCTGTCGCTGCGTCAACATTCGTTAATGCGAGAGGGGTTGCGATCAGTACACGTTCTCGGATCTCATTCGGGTATCGGGTATCGGAGGTCCGGGTGGCGAGCTGGGCGACGTACAAGTGCGGGTGCGGCCACCCGCGTTACCGTCATGGGGGACGCCGGTTCACAGCCGCCTGCGCGGACGGCTGTCTGTGCGCCGCATTCAAGGCTCCGCCGTTGGAACGAGGCGGGAGCGGTCCCGATCCGTCATGGCTCGGGCCGTCATTGCCCGAGCCGGACCGCAGACCGCATCCGTCCTGTCCAATCCAGGACCCGGACTGCAATGGCATGCATCCAGATGTGATCTGATCCTGCGCTGTGCGTTCTGCGACGCCTCTGTGGGTGTCACGGGCCGGCTTCGGTGTTCCGGCGGCACATGTCGGCCAGTGTCATGAGCAGCGGCACGTTCGGGACCTCGCTCACTGGCTTGCTGAACAGCGACCAGAACGTGCCTGCCCCGTTGATGGTCACATAGCCGTTGTCAGCGGACACGCTGCTGATGTCGGCCCACGGCACCAGGCCCGTCTTGCTCTGGATGCCGTCCGCGCTGATGGCGATCTTCCCAAAGGCGAGGGAATCACCACGCCGCAGCGCCTCTACCGCGCTGGGCAGCAGGAGTTGCGAAACCCTCTGGTTGGCCCGTTGGCCGAGCTGGTTATACCGCCTCGCCCAATGGTTCGGGTCGGCACGTCGGGCGTACGCCGAGTCCTTGTAGCTGCCCAGGAAGTGGATCTGGGCACCGTCGGTGCGGGTCAGTGCGTAGCGGAAGCCGGTCCCTTTGTAGCGGCCGTTGGTAAAGCGGTTGACGACGCTCTGGCTTACCGTCGCGATCTGGTCCCACCGGAACACCTGGGGCTCCGTGTCGGCCTTGTGGCGGACGACACCGCTCTCGAATGCGTAGATCCGGACCTTCGGGCGCGTCGGCCTAAGCGAGATGAACCATTCTACCGTGAACGCATCGTCAAAACGGCCGAGTTGGTGCTGTTCCGCAATCTTCACCACTTCGGAGGGCGCCCCTGCTTCCTCCGGTATGCGGTGACCGTTTGTGCTGCCGGGCGCGGCCGAGGGCGAAGAGGGGGGTCGTGTGGTGACCCAACTGACCACACCTTGGCGGTCAACGGAGAAGATCTTCAGATCGTAGCCGGTGTACGTGATGCGCCAGCTCATCCCCGGGATACCCACGACAATCCCGGCGTAGGGCGGAAGGCTCCGCAGGCGTTCGGCTGCGAGAGCATGGTCGTCATCCCCGCCCGCGCGCGAGTCCAGGTGATCCTGGAGGTGGGCGCGGGCTTCGTCCTTGGTGTCGAAAGTCCGGGCAGAGTACGAAACGGCGATGCCGTTCGATGCGCGTGCGTCGGCGGCGGCTCGAATCCAGCGATAGGCCCCCGCGGGACCAGCGTAGCGGGTCTTCACAGCTGAGTGGTGTGCCCTCCGTGTGCGCTCTGACCAATAGTCACTGCGTTTGGTGGATAGGGTTGTTGGTGGCCTTGGCAGCAGGGCGCCCGTGGCCCTGGGCGATCTGTTCTTGAGGCAAAAGGATCACTGGGGAGCCACGGGCTTGGTCAACGATACGACGTTGCTGCTGGACCTCGACGGCGTGTCCGTCATGCGGGTCGAACGGCTTCAGTGCGGTGGGCGCCGGGTCCACCTGGCCACGGCGGAGGAGGCGGCGCGGGCCTGTCCGGCCTGCGGGGTCTTCGCCTCCCGGGTGAAGGGTTCAGCGACCACCCGGCCGCGTGATTTTCCCTACGGCGAGAGCAGGTTGGAGCTCGTCTGGCACAAGCGCCGCTGGTGGTGCCGTGAGACGGCCTGTCCACGGAGGTCGTTCACCGAGCAGATCGAGCAGATACCGGCCGGGGTCCGGATCACCCGACGGCTGCGGGCTGCGTCCGGGCGGCGCGTGCGCGATTCCGGATCCACGGTTATCCAGGCTGCCCGCGATCTGCGCCTGTCCTGGCCGACCGTGATGAACGCCTTCCGCACCTGTGTCCGCGAAGTCGTCGAAGCTGAGCTCCCCGACGTCGAGGTGCTGGGGATCGATGAGACCAGGCGCGGGCGGACCGGCTGGGAGCAAGAGCCGGACACCGGGAAGTGGAAGATGACCAGGGATCGCTGGCACACCGGGTTCGTCGATGCGCTCGGGACCGGCGGCCTGCTCGGCCAGGTCGAAGGCCGCACCGTCGCCGACGTCCTGGCCTGGCTCTCGACCACGCCATTGACCTGGAGGAAGAACATCCGTCACGTCGCCATCGACATGTCGGCCACCTACCGCGCCGCGATCCGCACCGGCCTGCCCGACGTGATCGTGGTGGTCGACCACTTCCACGTGGTGCAGCTCGCGAACAAGATGCTCTCCCTGGTGCGCAGGCGCACCACCGCCGAGACCCGTGGCCGGCGCGGACGCGCCACCGACCCGGAGTGGAAGGCCCGTCGCCGCCTGTTACGCAACCGCGAAGACCTCACCGACGACCAGTTCGCCACCATGTGGAACCCGCTGCTGGGCGACGGGAAGATCGGACAGACACTGCTGACGGCGTGGATCGCCAAGGAGAGCCTGCGCAACCTCCTGGCCCTGGCCCGCACCGGCGCGAGCCGGGAGCAAGTGGGCCACGCCCGCTGGAAGTTCCTCACCTGGTGCGCGGACGCGAACATCCCCGAGGTCCGCACCCTCGCCACCACCATCGACCGTTGGTGGACCGAGATCGCCGCATTCATCACCACCGGCCACAGCAACGCCAAGAGCGAAGGCATCAACCGCGTGATCAAGCTCGTCGCCCGCAACGCGTTCGGCTTCCGCAACGCCGAAAACCAACGCCTACGCACACGCTGCGTCACCACCCGCCAAGCCCGCGGGCACCTCCGCACCGTTCAACTTTGAGGACCCGTCAAACGCTTAAAGCGCATTCGAAACCATGGACGGAGCGGTTCTTCACGGTGATGTTGGAAGGCCAGCGGCGTGCGGTCCGGAGCTGTTGGCCATCGGCCGCGCCGGCGACAGCAGTTGCTGCACAGCCTCCGAGAACCGGAAGGAAGTACACCACCGATGCGCAAAGTGAAGAACCTCGTGCTGGGCACTGCCCTGGCGGCTTCGGCACTCCTGGGCGGAGTGGTCGCCGTGGCTCCCGCGGCGGCCGCGGCCCCCGCGGCGTGTCCTGAGTCGCCGTCGACCAACTACAACTCTCCCGGTGGGTTCACCGGGAACGGAGTGAATATCCGCACCGGGCCGGGGACCGGCTGCACCGCCAAGGGCTACGGATACACGAACCACTCGGTGACCGTCCGGTGCCTGGCTTACGGCTGGGTCTACCTCACGGACAACACCACCGGGGTGACCGGCTGGGCGCTCGACGACTTCGTCACCTGGCACACCGTGCCGGTCGGCCGCTGCTACCCCCCGGCCTGAGCATCCTCCGCACCTCATGAGGGAGGCACCCGGCCCCCAGCAGAAGCACGTGCGGCCCCTGCTGGGGCCGCATTCCGATCGCACCAATTCTTCGACACAACGGGAGTGTTCAGCCATGCAGCCTCATCACCTCGTCCGTGGTCTCGCCGCAGCCGGCGCGACAGCGGCTCTGCTCACGGGACTCGCCGCGGGACCCGCGCTCGCCGAGGGCCCGGCTCAGCCGGCGCGACCGCAGAACGTGTGCTTCGAACGCGAGACGTGCTGGGTCACGGAGAACAACGTCAGCTATCGCGCCTCTCCCGGCGGTACACCGCTGGGACAGGTCCACCGGGGCCAGGGTTTCGACACCGTCGAGTACCGCAACGGATGGTTCCGGGGCAACCTGTGGGGCGGACGGACCAACGTCTGGATCTACGCGGCCTACCTCGACTCGACCCGCCCCTGACCCTCTCGGCGCCCCGGCGCACGAGCCGAGCGGGGGTGCGGACACCGCGCGTTCGCACCCCCGCGGGAGCCGGTTGCGCACAGCTCGCGAGGCTGAGAGCATCACCTGTCCATGGCTATAGATCTTCCTTATCCGGTCAATGTCGTCACCGTCGACATCCCCCGACGAGAAGACCCCGTTGCGCACAGCTGGACTGTATGGGGCGACCCCGTGAGGGGCGCCGACGCGGCTCTCTCCTCGCTGAGCGTCAGGGCTGCGGGACTCGGCGCTCAGGAGGTCATCGGGGTCAGACTCCTTGTCCTCCCGATGGCTCTGATGGCCTACGGAACAGCGATCAGGTACGCCTGAGAGGCCTCGCACCGGCTCCGGCCTGCCCATACAGCCCATGAGGAAACGTGTCGCGGACGGTCCGGTCGTCGATGTGTGGGCGACCCGGCAGGTGCCCGAGGTCCGCACGGTCGCGGAGAAGCGGCTGCACGCCACCGTGGCCAGGGCGGCTCACCGCGCGGACCCGGCGCTGCCTGCGGATCCGGTGGCCACGCTGGTGACGCCGGCGGGCGGCCGGTACTCAGAGCTGGAGCGGCTGCGCCGGCCGCCGACGCGGACGACGGGCACCGTGTTCGCGCGGTCGTTGGAGCGGGTCGATGAGATCGGCGCGTTCCAGCTGGGCCGGTTGAAGCTGTCGCAGATCCCGCCGATTCCCGGCAGAGTCGATCGCGTGACCCAGGGGCCCACGCGCCGCATGGCAGCGCAGCCGGCCCGGTCCGCGACCAAAGGTGGTGCTCTGCGAGCGTCCACGTCCTGCTTGGGCCCCCACCGGCAGTGCCCGCCCCCGAATCGGGGCAGGCCGCACTGCGAGACCCGCACATCCATGAGCCCGTTGCCGAGACGGGACAGGAGCACTCTGGTTCCGTGGTGGTGGCGTACTCCTCGAACTTCAGTGATCCATCGGGGCCGTACCGGACTCTCCGCCGCAGGCGCTCGTATCGGTGCCCCATAGGAGGTCCCGGTCGCTGACCGCCTTCACTGTGGCGAATCCTCGGCACCGCGGCTGAACAAGGCGTTCGCCGGCACAACGCATGCCTGCGGCCGCCCACCGCCGGCCAGGGGGCCCGGCGCACCTTCCTTTCTCCGAACCGCTGCTGGTGAAGGAGATGCCCGTTGCAGGCGCGGCACCTCCACTGCCGGACGGGAGCGCTGTGGCCCTCGCCCGGGTCGGTGGGGAATTCCGCCTGGCTCGATTGGCGCGGACGACGAAGGCAGCCGTGGTTCTTCGTCGTCGAGGATGAGAGGTGAGCCCATCGGCCGCCATAACGTCAGGGACAACTCCCACTGGAAGGCTCCGACGTGACCGCTGATTTGCACCACCGCGCCATCGTCGCCGATACCCACAACGATCTGCTGATGGCAGTGTCGGCGCGGCCCCCGTTCCGCTGGGCTGACTTCTTCCGTGAACGCTGGCTGCCGCAGCTCCAGGCCGGAGGCGTGGACATCCAAGTGCTGCCCGTCTTCATCGACGACGCCTACCGACCGGAGGGCGCGCTGCGCCGCACCCTGCGGATGATCGAGACCGCGCATGTGCTGGCCGAGGGGAACCCTGCCGACTGCGTATCAGCGGGACCATCGAGGAGCCGCTGGGCCGGAACAGCACGGTGACCCCGCCGGCAACCCTGCCGGCCACTGCGTCCAATGCACCCATCTGATGATGGTGGCAGATTCCCCTGCGTCCACTCACCGAATTCGGCGCGAGCCGGCGCGCCTGACCACCGGCCGCGGCTGCGGGCACGCGGCGCGGGTCAGTGGCGGCGGCTTCGGTTCGTGGTGTGGTCGTCCGGCTGGGCGGACCACTGGAGGAGGAAGCGCAGGGATTCCTGGGAGGGGGAGTCCGGTGGGGCCGTGTAGGCGACAAGTTGCTGGTCGGGCTGTGTGTCGACCTTCGGGACCAGCCTGGCCAGGGCCGACTGAACAGGCCGTCCTGAGTACCGCAGCGCACGCGCCGGCGCGATCTGCCACGGCGGCCGGCGAAAGATCCACCAGGCGCACCGGGAGGACCAGCTCGCCGCCCTCGGTCTGGTCCTCAACACCGGCGTCCTGCACTCGCCCGCTGGGCCACTCGTTGCATCCGGTAGAGGCCAGGCACCCGACGCTCCGGGCCGAGGCGAGGAACGCCGAGCTGGGCTGAGCGCTGGCGCAACGACCTCGCGGAGCCCTAAAGGGCACCCTCCTGAACGGGATCCCGGGTTTCCGGGTGAGCTGGATCGTCGGCCGCGGCGGCGGCCAGCGCCGCCGCCTCGACGTGGCGGTTGCTGGTCATGGTCGACGTGACGGCGGTCATGGTGAGGAGGAGGCCGGCGGCGGTGTAGAGCGGGGTGCGTATGTCGTAGGTGCTGGCCAGCCAGCCGCCGAGGAAGGCCCCGATGGGGGCGGCGCACATGGCGAGCATGCGGGATGTGGAGGCGACCCGGCCCATCAGGTGGGCGGGGACGATCGCCTGTCGGAGGGAGGGGGCGAGGACCATCGTGGCGCCCATGCCGGCCCCGCAGACGGCGAGTGCCAACCCGGCCACGTACGGGTTCGGAGCGGCGGCCAGGCTCAGGATGGCAAGTCCCTCGACGGCGGCCGTGCAGGTCAGCGCGGTGCCGGTACCGAGTCGTCGGCCGAGGAAGGAGGCGATGCCCGCGCCGAGCAGGCCGCCGGTTGCCTCCGCGGTGAGGAGCAGGCCGAAGCCGTAGGTGTCGATGCCGAGGCGGTCGTGGGCGAACAGGGCGAGTACGGTCTCCACGGCGAGGAAGGCGATGTTCCCGACCGCCGGACGCAGGGCGAGTCCGAGCAGCAACTGATCCCGGAAGACGTACGAGGCGCCGGCCCGCGCCTGCCGCAGCAGTGACTCGCGGGCCTGCGGTACGGGCCGGGGTGCGGCAGGCAGCGACCGTACGAGCAGTGCGGACAGCGCGAACGACACCGCGTCGGCGAGCAGCGGAACCGCTCGCCCGAGCGCGAGCAGCGCACTGCCCGCAGGCGGTCCCGCGAAGCCGGACGCGGCGGTCTGGGCGCCGCGCAGGCGGGAGTTGGCGCGCTCCAGGAGCGCGGGGTCACGGCCGAGCAGATCCGGCAGATAGGCCGTGGCGGCCGTGTCGAAGAAGAGCCCACCGAGGCCGAGCAGGAAGGCGACGGCTGCGAGCAGTGGAATGCTCAGCGCGTCGAGCGCGGCCGCTGCCGCCGGTATCGCGAGCAGCACCGCACGCGCCGCGTCCATGACCCACATCGTGCGCCGACGGTCCCAGCGGTCCACCAGGGCGCCGCCGAGCACCCCGAAGAGCAGCCACGGCAGCGTTCCGGCGGCCGTGACGACGGCGAGCGCCATCGGATCCCGCGTCAACGTCAACGCGAGCAGCGGCAGCGCGGCGTGCGACACCCCGTCACCGAGCGAGGAGACCGTCTGTGCAGTCCACAGCCGTCCGAACCCAGTCGGCAACTTGCGGATATCTGAGGTCACTTGGCGTCCCCTTCGGCCTGCTCACGCGTTGTCGGGTGGAACAGCGCGAAGACGAGTGACGCGTCCGGCAGCGACGGATCGGACAGCTCCCGGTACTCGTCCGCCAGTGCCTGCAGCCGCGCCCCCAACTGCGCGAACTGCTCGTCGGTGAGCCGCAGATGCGCCATCCGTACGTGCCGCTCGCCATCCGCCGGCGCTGCCTCCAGGTCCGCCACCGCATGCCGCATCAGCACATCCGGCCCTCCTTCGCCCGGGTCCGGCAGCACGATCGACCGCGCGGCCGTGGCGTAGTACCGCTCGGTGACCCCCCGGACCTTCCGCGTTCGTACCACCGTCACCAGGCCGGCCCGCTCCAGCAGCCGTACGTGGTAGCTGGAACTCCCCTTCGCAATGCCCACTCGCTCGGCGATCTGCGTAATCGTCGCGGGCTCGAAGCGGAGCACGGCCATGATCCGGTGACGCGTGAGATTGGAAACGGCGCGTAGCTGCTCGTCGGTGGTGACGTGGAACGTCTCGGGGAGATCGTCTGTAGGCATGCCCCCAATGGTCAACACTTCTTGACCATTGGTCAAAGGGTATTGTTCGGGCTTCCGGAATCGGCTCTCCAGCCCGTGAGGCCTTCGTAGCCGCCACCAGCGATGCTCGTTCGTTCTGTGGTACCTGGGGCGCCCCAAGCGCGGATATGAGGACCACCCCTGGCGGGCGGCTTCGATCGAAGAGACCTCAGGCGGCCGTCACTGTTGGGGGCCTGCCATGCGGCAAGGGCATCAGGGGGAACGTCCCGTCATACTCGGCTGAACGTGACGCTCCGGTCGGTGGCATCCGGTGCGACGAAGGCGAGAAGTGACTCGGTCCCGCCCAACACGGCCGCGGTGTCTGCCGCGACAGCGGCCGGAACGATCGTTGCAGCGCGCCACGTTGCTGTGCTCTGACGCCGGGTCAACCCGAGTTGGGGAGGGCGGAGAGCAGGGCCGCGGCGGCTCTGTCGAAAGGGGTGGTGCTGCCCGCTGCGCGACACAGGATGTGGGCGCCTTCGAGAGTGACGATCAGGAGGGTGGCCAGATCGGCGGCCGGGGATGGGCTCATTCCGGCGTGAGTGAGTTTTTCGGCGAGCTCGCCGGTCCAGCCGGTGAACCCTTCGGCCGCGACGGTGCGCAGGCTGCTTCGGTCGGCGATGGCCGCACCGCCGTCGATGGTGACCGCCGCGACTGCGCAGCCGGTTTCTACGAGTTCGACAGCGCAGAGAACGCCCTGACCTTCGCTCAGGGCCCCTTCGCCGAAGAGGCCCGCCGGGCCGGAGCCCCGGCAACGACGCGACTGTTCGACGGTGACATCGTCAAGGACGCCAGCATCGACCTGAACTCGCCCTACTACGACTGACACCGCAGGTCGCCACCGCTTCGGCGCTGGACGCCGGCTCGCCCCACTGCGGGGCGAGGCGGCCTCAACGGAAAGTCATCTCGATGAACGTCACGCGGCACCCCGAGAACAGCGTGAGCTGGATCGACCTCGGCACCCCGACACGGAGACGACGACGGCGTTCTACACCGCGCTGTTCGGTTGGACCGTCGCCCCACCGGACTCCAACGGCTACAGGCTCTGCACGCTGCGCGGACATCTCGTCGCCGCCCTGGGGCCGGCCGAGGACGCCGGCGCACCCTACTGGACGATCAACGTCACCGTGTCGGACATCCAGGCCACCGCCACTCGCTTCACGAACCTGGGCGCCCAGATCATCGTGGCACCCACCGAAGGGGTGGGCCGGGCTGCCGCAGACCGCGGGCCGCGGGGCCGGGCACGCCATCGCGGGTGATCTCAGTGATGCCGGGAAGCGAGCACCTGGTGCCGTGACCGGACAGGTTCACCGAGGCCTCGTGTTCTGCGAGTTCGTGAGCCACCGCTGCTCCCCGGTTTCGGCTGGTCACCGGGTGGACGACCTCGTTTGGATGGTTGTAATCGACTTGCCGCCCATCCCGGCCTGCAGGCAGGGTGTGGATCATGCTTGAACTACGTAGTCTGACATCAGACGATTGGCCCCTTTGGCGGGACTTGCGACTGGCCGCGCTTGCTGAGGCGCCCTACGCGTTCGGATCGACGCTGGCTCAGTGGCAGGGCTCCGGCGACCGAGAGGAACGCTGGCGTGCCCGTCTGTCGATTCCTGGAGCGCACGATCTCGTCGCGCTCCTCGACGGCCTTCCGGTGGGCATCGCCAGCGGAGTACCGGGCGAGGGAACAGATGATGTGGAGTTGATCTCGATGTGGGTCGCCCCCATGGCTCGGGGCAAGGGCGTGGGTGACTACCTGATCCAGGCGGTCGAGCGGTGGGGAGCGGAGCGCGGCGTCACGACGTTGCGGTTGTCCGTCATGCCGGACAACCGCAAGGCGACCGCACTCTATGAGCGGCACGGTTTCACGGACACGGGTGAGCCCGGCGATCTTCTGCCCGATGGCGTTGGCAGGGAGCGGGTCATGGCGAAGAGCCTGGCCGCTGTCTGATCTCCATATCCGGGCACGGCGGGATCCCTCACTGGGTCAGGCTGCGGCGGCGAGGGGGCGTCCGCCCCAGCGGATGCCCTTCTCGCTGCGGATGCGGATGCGGGGTGCTGCGCGAACCACGCGGTCACAGCACTAGCTGAGTTCGAGCCGGTTGGTTGGCATCCGGAGCTGATGCAACCCACGTCTGCCCAGAACTGCTCCGGCGGCCCGCACATCCGTTACACCTCACTACCGCTACACCTGCGGACAGAACCCGGTGAGTTCGGATCCATCTGCCCACCCGGTGCGCAGATGACCAGGGAAGTACGGGCGGGCGCACCGAAGCCGCCCTTCCTTCCGCTCGGGCTCATGGTCGACTCCTTCGCTCACGGCGGCGGTCCGGTCCGACGCGTCCGCGGAGCGGATTCGGGGCCGGGAGGTGCTGGCCGACCTCGCAGTTTCGCAGCCCTCGCTAACGTCTCACTCACGTTTCGCTTACGTGATGCCCGTGGCTGTGAGCGGGTGGAATCGGGTGCCGATCAGGCTTGCCCGGACCCGGGCACGCGGTACAGCATGACCTTGCGTGACGTCGCCGATCGAAGGTTCCCGGGGAAGGGAACCGTGTCGGCAGTGGTCGGCAGCGGCCGGCGGTGTCAGGCCAGCGAGGCGGCGTGGGCGGGGTCGATGGCGTGCTGGAGCGGCCGGTTCTGTGTGAGGCGGCGGAGTTCGCCGAGCACGAGCTGTCCGAGGCGGTGGCGTTCGGCGCCCAGGGCGCCGCCCAGGTGCGGTGTCAGGACGACGTTGGGAAGGGTGAACAGTGGTGAGTCATGAGCCGGGGGCTCGGGGTGCGTTACGTCGAGTACGGCGGTGAGGTCGGGCCTGGCGTGCAGGACCTGCGCGGCGGCCGTCTCGTCGATCAGCGCGCCCCGCGCGGTGTTGATCAGTGTCGTGCCCGGCCCCATGGAGTTCAGCAGCCGTGCCCCGATCGAGCCGCGGGTCTGGGGCAGCAGCGGTGCGTGGAGGCTGACGACGTGACTGGTGGCGAAGAGTTCCTCGATGGGGATCAGCCGGACTCCCGCGCGCTGGGCGGTGTCCTGGGAGGCGACGGGATCCGTGGCGAGGACCTCGACGTCGAAGCGGGCGAGGTGGGCGGCGACGAGCCGGCCGATGTGCCCGAGTCCCAACAGGCCGACCCGTGACCGGTACGCGCCCGGGACGTCGGGATCGGTGGGGAAGCGGCGGCTCTGCGCCATCTCCCGCTCGATGCGGTGGGCCTGTTTCAGTCCGAGCAGGACATGGGCGAGGGTGAACTCCGCCACCGGAACGGCATTGGCCGCGGCGGCCGAGACGATCGGGATGTCGCGCTCCCAGAAGGCGGGTGTGGTCAGGTGCCGGACGGACCCCGCCGCGACGAGAACGGCCCGCAGCCGAGGGGCCCGTGACAGGAGGGCGCCGTCGAGAAGGGGTGCACCCCAGCCTGTGAGCAGAATGTCGACGGTCCGCAGCACGTCGGGGTCCGCGTCGAGCTCCTGCCGGGTGAGGGGCGGTCCCTGCCAGTGCACGAGCCGGCCGATCTCGGCCAGTACTGCGGGCGGGTAGACGTCGGCCCGGCGTTCTTCCTCCATGACCAACAGGGCTGTCGGTGCGGTGGCCGGTGCGTTCATGTCGGGTTGTCTCCTCGGCCTGTCCGGTGGTGGACCGGCAGCCGGACGGTCGGCGGTCCCTGCTCGGATGTGATGGAAAGCGTCTGGCTTCATGTCGTGGATTGGTGGGGGCTGTTCGTTGCCCGGCCCGTAGCTCGCAGGAACCATACATCGGATCACTGAAATGTCATCGCCGTGACCCTGGATGTCCGATCTTCCCTGGTTGAGTGGCAGCCGTGGAGAACGAGGCGCCTCTCAGGTCGAACAACCGTTCCCGCCGATGCCCAACTTGTATGGCCAAGAACCCATTTATTGGAGTCGGGTCGTCCCTCCCGTCCGTCGCGCCGGCTGGAGGAGGTGCGGAAGTGTGCCAGATGAGCGCTCCTTCGGTCGGTCGAAACCCTTTGTATTCATCGGACTATTGACCGTTGATTCGGACCCGGTTACCGTCCCAGCAAGCGCTTTCTAGACCGCGGTGATGCGGGCGAAACCGGGAGTTGTCATGCAGAGATCGCGATGGATCGGCGCGGGGGCCCTCGCCTCGGTTCTGATCCTCACCAGCTGTACCTCCGGGGCTGCGGGAGTGGATGCCAAGCAGAACCCCAAGGCACCTCTCGAGCTCTGGACCAGGACGACCCCGGGCGGACCGGGGGAGAAGGGCGCACTGCAGCTCGCCGCCGCCTTCGAGAAGGCCACGGGCTACCAGGTCAAGGTCACGGCCATCTTCGACGACTTCGAGACCAAACTGCAGCAGCGGGCCGCCCAGAAGAAGCTCCCCGACATCGTCATGAACGACGTGACGCAGCTCGGAACCATGCACAGCCAAGGTCTGCTCCGGGAGATCGACCTGGGCAAGATCAAGGACAGCAAGCAGATCATCGAACAGGGCCTGAAGTCCGGGCAGAGCCTGGACGGCAAGCAGTACGGACTGCCGTTCTCCGCGCAGGCGTCCGCGCTGCTGATCCGCAAGGACTGGCGCGAGAAGCTGAAGCTCGACGTCCCGCGCAACTGGGACGACTTCGCCGCGATGGCCACGGCCTTCACCACTCAGGACCCCGACGGGGACGGCAAGAACAACACCGCCGGGCTCGCCGCCCCGCTGTCCACCAAGCGCGGTTACGCCTCCTGGTACTTCTCGAACTTCCTGTGGGCCGCGGGCGGCGACTTCATCACCGAGGCCGGCAAGGGCAAGTACAAGCCGGCGATGACCACCGCGGCGTCGGTGCAGGCCATGCAGTGGTTCCGCGACCTGGGGTGCAAGGCCAAGGCCATCCAGCCCGGCGCGGTGACCATGGACACCCCGCCGACGAACGAGACGTTCGAGTCGGGTCGAGCCGGCATGTTCGTCGTCGGCCCGTACCTGCTGCCGCGCTTCGACCAGTCCCTGGGCAAGGACAAGTACGAGGTCGTGCCGATGCCCAAGGGACCCAAGGACGCCACCGTCCTCGCCGAGGGCGGCTCCGTCTACCTGATGGCCGGCTCGGACAACCAGGCCGGCCAGGACGCCTTCGCCGGCTTCGCGGTGTCCGTCGAAGGCCAGAAGAAGGGGATGGAGGGCGCCACCGGCTACACCGTGCAACTTCCCGTCAACACCGCCGTGGACATCTCCCAGATCCGTCCCGACCCGCGCTGGAAGACCTACGCCCAGGCGTACCAGGACTCCGGGCGGTACGCGCCCTCCATACCGAACTGGACGCCGGTGCGGCAGGTGACGGCGGACGCGGTGAACGCGCTGATGGCGGACTGCGGCCTCGACATCAACGCCAAGTTGGGTGAGCTCGACAAGCAGCTCGCCGACATCCTCAAGGAGCAGGGGATCGCCGCGTCATGAGCCTCGACCAGGCGGAACCGGCCGCCCGTGCGGCAGCCGGCTCCGCCCCCCGCGAACCGGCCCTCCGGGGCGGCGGGACCGCCGGTCGTCGGGGGCGCAGCCGCAGATCGGGCCGGTGGTGGACGCCCTGGCTCTTCCTCGCCCCGGCGCTGCTGCTCTTCCTGTACTTCAAGTTCATTCCCATGGCCAGCGCGCTGACCATGTCCTTCCAGGATGTGCAGCCCTACCTGGGAAACCGGTGGGTCGGCACCGAGAACTACGCCACGGTGCTGCAGTCGCACGGATTCCGTGAGGCCGCGTGGCACACGGTCGTGCTCGCCGTCGGCGAGACCGTCGGCGCGATGTCACTCGGCTTCGCCCTGGCCCTGCTGATGGAGGGGCAGAGCCGGCGACTGGGATTCGTGCGCTCCGCGGCGTTCCTTCCGGTGGTGGTGCCGCTCGCGGTCGTCGCCGAACTGTGGCGGATCATGTACCACCCGACCGGGGACGGCATGCTCAACTCCGTTCTGGGCCTGGTGGGAGCGGGCCCGTCGGGGTTCATCAACGACCCCGACACGTCGATGGCCTCCATCATGCTCACCGGCATCTGGCGGGGTGCCCCCTACGACATGATGATTTTCCTCGCCGGACTGACGAGCGTGGACCGCGGCCTGTACGAGGCGGCGAAGGTCGACGGGGCCTCCCGGTGGCAGCGGGTGTGGTACGTGACGGTGCCCGGACTGCGGTCGGTGTTCTCGATTCTTTTCATCCTCGCCGCGATCCGCGGACTGCGCGTGTTCACCGAGGTGTTCCTGCTCACCAACGGGGGGCCCAACGGCTCCACCGAGGTCGTCATGACCCTCATCTACAAGCTCGGGCTCGAGCAGAACCGGCTCGGCGTCGGCGCGGCGGGAGCGGTCCTGCTGTTCGTCGCGACGCTGATCCTGACCATCATCGTCCAACTGCTGCGGCGGAGGGAGAGCAAGTGAGTGCGCCGACCGAGACCGCGCTGGGCCTGACCGAGAGCCGCAGCGTCGGCGGACGGATCCTGAAGGCCGTCATCTACCTGCTGGTCCTGACGGTGTTCGCGGGCCCGCTGCTGGCCCTGCTCGTCGGCGCCTTCGGCCACATCAAGGACCCGACGCAGCTGAGCGTCGTGCCCAAGGGCTTCACGCTGGACAACTTCCGGATCGCCTTCGACCAGGGGGTGCTCAAGTACCTGCTGAACTCGTTCTTCGTCGTCGGCTTCGGGCTGCTGCTCCAGGTCGTTGTCTCCGTGCTGGCCGGATACGCGCTGGCCCGGAAGGTTTTTCCCGGAATGACGCTGGCGCTCGTCGCCATCCTGGCGACGCTGATGCTGCCCGAGGAGATCCTGGCCCTCCCGCTGTCGGTCATTCTCTCCGACCTGCCGGTCGTCCACTTCAACCTCATCGGCACCCTCGCCGGCATGATCGTCCCGCTGGGCGCCTGGGGATTCTCCATCCTGGTGATGACCGAGTTCATGAAGGACGTGCCACGCGAACTGGAAGAGGCCGCCCGCATCGACGGCGCCGGAGACCTGCGGATCTTCGCCCAGATCATTCTGCCGATGTGCAAGCCCGCCCTCGGCGTCATCGGAGTCTTCGGCTTCACCATGATCTGGGACCAGTACCTGCTGCCCCTGCTCGTCTCCACGGACTCCTCCTCGTACACGCTGCCGCTGGCGCTGCGGACCCTGCGGATCGACCCGGCCGTGACGCCCGGAGTGGTGATGGCCGCCTCGTTGCTGGCCCTGCTGCCCTCGGTGATCGTCTTCCTGTTCTTCCAGCGGTCCTTCGTCAGCGGTCTGTCCTCCGGGGCGCTCAAGGGCTGACCCGCGAACCGACCACCGACCCACGAACCGACCACCGACCCACGAACTGACCGCTGACTCGCGGACCGACCCGCGGCCCCGGTGACTTCGTAGCCCGCGCAGCCCGCGCAGCCCGCGCGGCCCGTGCCGGCCCGTGCCGGCCCGCGGCCTGCGCCGGCCCCGCAGCCCGCACCGGCCCCCGGGGCCTGCCACCCTGACGCGCCCGCGCGTCGGCCCGGTTCCCGCCCCCGTTCCCTACGACCAGCCCTGACGCGCACCGAAAAGCCGCCGGACGCCGATGAGAAAGAGCGATTCCCCATGACTCCGAGCACCGACACCCCGCCGGCGAACCCGTCCGCGACCCCGGATCCCGTAGGAGGCCCGGAGACGAACTGGTTCACCACCGCCCGGTTCGGCATGTTCGTCCACTGGGGTCTGTACTCCCTCGCCGCACGGCACGAGTGGGTCAAGAACCGTGAACGACTGACCGACGAGCAGTACCAGGTGTACTTCGACCACTTCGACCCCGACCGCTACGACCCCGCCCAGTGGGCCAGAGCGGCCAAGGCGGCGGGCATGCGGTACGTCGTGCTCACCACCAAGCACCACGACGGCTTCTGCCTGTGGGACAGCGCCCTGACCGAGTACAAGGTCACCAACACCCCGCACGGCCGTGACCTCGTGGGGCCGTTCGTCGAGGCGTGCCGCGCCGAGGGGCTCAAGGTCGGCCTCTACTACTCGCTGATCGACTGGCACCATCCGTCCTTCCCCGTGGACGGCACCCATCCGCAGCGCGACGACGAGGCGTTCAAGGCATCCCACGCCGAGCGGGACATCCGCGACTACCAGCGCTATCTGCACGGCCAGGTCCGCGAGTTGCTGACCGCGTTCGGACGCGTCGACTACCTGTTCTTCGACTTCTCGTATGCCGGGCGCACCTGGTGGGGCGGCAAGGGACCGGACGACTGGGACTCCCCGCAGCTCCTGCGGACCATTCGCGAACTGCAGCCGCACGTCCTCGTCAACGACCGGACCGGCCTTCCCGGGGATTTCGTCACCCCCGAGCAGTACCAGCCGTCCGGTCCCATGACCGACAACGGGCGACCCGTGCTGTGGGAAGCCTGCCAGACGCTCAACGGCAGCTGGGGCTACGACCGGGACAACCTGGACCACAAGAGCCCCGACCTGCTGATCCGCATGCTCGTCGACGGGGTGTCCAAGGGCGGCAACCTGCTGCTCAACGTGGGGCCCACCGGCCGCGGCGCTCTCGACCCGCGCGACACCGCGGTCCTGGAGGAGATCGGCCGGTGGACGCAGCTGCACGAACGGTCGATCCGCGGCTGCGGACCCTCCTCGTACACCGCCCCCGCCGAATGCCGGTACACCCAGCGCGGCGACCGGCTCTACGTCCACCTGTTCGCCTGGCCGCTGCGTCACCTGCACCTGCCGGGCCTGGCCGGCCGGGTGCGCTACGCCCAACTGCTCAACGACGCGTCCGAGATCATCCCGGTGCACATCGACCCGGACCGGCCCGCGGTCAACACCGAGATGGGCGGACAGCCGGCCGGAACGCTCACGCTCCAGCTCCCGGTCCGGCGCCCCGATACCCCCGTACCTGTCATCGAACTGTTCCTGGACACCCAGGAAACCCAGGACGCCGGGGACACCACCCGGGACACCCTGGCCGCCGGCTGAGCGCCAGCCGGCACACCGTCCGTCCACCACACCCTCACGGAGGCACCATGCAACGCCGCACGTTCCTCATGGGCACCGCGGCAGGGGCGGCGCTGGCCGTCGCCCCCGTCGGCGGACCGCTGAGCGCCAGCGCCAGCTCAGCCCCGGCGGCCGTCCGCACGCTGGACGAGCTGCAGGCCGCGATCGACCGGGCACGACCCGGTGACCGGATCATCGTGGCCGACGGGACCTACACCGTCCCACCGGACCGCCCGCTCACCGTTCGGAACAAGCAGGGCACCCGGCGCGCGCCCGTCACCATCGCCGCCCGGACGCGCGGCGGCGTCATCCTGGAAGGCGAGCACAGCTTCCTGCTCGAAGCGTCCAGCCACATCACCCTCAGCGGCTTCTCCTTCCGGCAGAAGAACACCCTGGACCTCCCCCCGGACTGCTCGCACATCCGGCTCACCCGCAACGACTTCCAACTGGCCGACATCGAGGGCGTGCACTGGGTGATGGTGCGCGCGGACGACAGCACCGTCGACCACAACCACTTCCACGGCAAGAGCACCCTCGGCATCTACCTCGGCATCGAGGGCGCGAACACGGAGGAGATGGCCCAGCGCGTCCACGTGTACCGCAACTACTTCTCCGACCACACCTTCCCCGGCTCCAACGGCGGCGAACCGATCCGGCTCGGCGTCAGCCCCCGAGCCCTGTCCAGCGCCCACGCGGTCGTGGAGTACAACCTGTTCGAGCGCGCCAACGGCGATCCCGAGGCGATCTCGGTGAAGAGCTCGGACAACACCATCCGGTACAACACCATCCGCGACAGTCTCGGCGGGATCGTCCTGCGGCATGGCAACCGCAACCGGGTGGAAGCCAACCACCTCGTCGACGGCACGGAGGGCGTGCGGATCTATGGCAACGACCATGTGATCGTCAACAACTACCTCGCCGGCCTGTCCGGGCGGGCCCTGGTGATCGGCAGCGGTTCGGAGCGCGATCACCTCCCCGGTGAGACGCCCGAGGCGCGCCGCGGCAACGACGCCCCCGACCGGATCCTCATCGCGTACAACACTCTGCTGAACAACAACGGCACGCTCTCCGGGGAGAGTCAGCGTCCGCACGAGCCGCGGGACGTCACCGTCGCGGACAACCTGTTCGTCGCGGACACCGGCCAACTGGTCGCGATGGCGAACACCGTGCGCTTCACCTGGTCGGGCAATCTCCTGTGGGGTGCCGCCGCCGACGGCAACATCCCCGCCGGTGGCGGCATCCGGGTCGACCCCAGGCTGGTGACGGACCCGCACGGCATCGCCCGGCCGGCCGCCGGCAGCCCGGCGATCGACGCGGGCACGCTGCGGTGGCCGCGCATCACCCACGACATCGACGGACAGCCCCGCGGCAGGGCCCGGGATGTGGGCGCGGACGAATACTCCCGCCGGGCGCCGAGGCGCGGACCCCTGACCCCGGCCGATGTCGGCCCTCAGGCCGGCTGAGCGCACCCGCCCACTTCGACGCAGGAGGCACCATGCAACGACGCACGTTCCTCAAAGGCACCGCCGTGACCGCACTTGGCGCCGCAGCCCTGACCGCCACGCTGTCGGGCAGCGCATCGGCGGCCGACATCCCGGTCGCTTCCCTGGCAGCACTCCAGAACGCGATCAACGGCGCCGCCCCTGGTGACCGGATCATCGTCGCCGACGGCACCTACACGGTTCCAACGGGCAGCGCGATCACCATCTCCGGCAAGAACGGCACCGGCGCCGCGCCCATCACCATCGTGTCCGAGACCCGCGGTGGCGCGGTGCTGCGGGGCGCACGCGGCTTCGTGCTCAGCAATTCCAGCAACATCACCATCAGCGGCTTCGCCTTCCGGCAGAGCACCACGCTCGAGATCCCGGCGGACTGCTCGGCGATCCGGCTGACCCGCAACGACTTGCAGTTCGCGGACACCGGCGATCCGTACTGGGTCGTCGTGCGGGCGGACGACTCGAAGATCGACCGGAACCATTTCCACAACAAGACCACGGCGGGCATCTTCCTCGTCGTCGACGGTCCCGGCTCGACCGCCATGGCCCAGAACCTGCACATCTTCCGCAACCATTTCTCCGACCACACCTTCACCGGGGACAACGGCGGCGAGCCGATCCGCCTCGGCGTCAGCGGCCGGGCCCTGTCGGCCGCAGGCGCCTACGTGGAGTACAACCTCTTCGAACGCTGCAACGGCGACCCCGAGGCCATCTCGGTGAAGTCCTCGGACAACACCGTGCGGTACAACACCATCCGCGACAGCCGCGGCGGCATCGTGCTGCGGCACGGCAATCGCTCCAGGGTGGAGGGCAACCACCTGATCGGCGGCATCGACGGGGTGCGCGTCTACGGCAACGACCACGTGATCGTCAACAACTACCTCAGCGGGCTGTCCGGCCGGGCCCTGGTGGTCGGCAGCGGCACCACCCGTGACCACACCCCGGGGGAGACGCAGGAGCAGCGGCGGGGCAACGACGCCTGCGACCGCGCGGTGATCGCGCACAACTCCCTGATCAACAACGCCGGCACGCTGTCGGGCGAGACGCGGACGTACGAGCCGCAGGACGTGACCATCGCCGACAACCTGCTGGTCGGCGATTCGGGCAGCCTCGTCGCCATGGGAGCCACCTCCGGCTTCACCTGGCGGAGCAACCTGCTGTGGGGGGCGGCCGCCAACGGCAACATCCCCTCCGGGGGCTTCACCCGGGCCGACCCCCGGCTCGGTCAGGGCACGGACGGTGTTCTGCGGCTGACGGCCGGCAGTCCGGCGATCGGCGCGGCCACGCTGGGCGGCACCGTCGTGGCCGACGACATCGACGGGGATCAGCGCGGGAGCGTACGGGACATCGGTGCCGACGAGTACGCGACGGCGCCCGTACTGCGGCACCCGCTGACCGCTGCGGACGTGGGCCCGAACGCCGCCTGAGCGAGACCCGGTGACGGGGCACCGCACGCCGGTCGGTCCATCCGACCCGGTCCGCCCGACCCCCGTGCGGGCGGACCGGGTCGGATGGACCGACCGGGCAATCGCAGACCATCCGCAGGCCACATCGCGAGCAAGGCAGGGTCATGACCGAGGAGAGCAGACGAACCGCGGTGGAGCGCCCGCCACTGGGTCGGCCGGGCGGGCTGGACACGGGGCTGACCCGCCTGGGCCTGTGCTCGGTCACCTTCCGCCGGCTGCCTGCTGCCGAGGTCGCGCGACGCGCGGCTGACGTGGGCCTGGAGGTGATCGAGTGGGGAGCGGACGTGCACGCGCCGGCGGGGGAGCCCGGCACGATCCGAGCGGTGCGTGAGGTCTCCGACCGCTACGGGCTGGCCTGTTGTTCCTACGGTTCGTACTTCCGTGCCACCCGCGCGGAGCTGGCGGCGTTTCCCGCTGTGGCCCAGGCCGCCGTGGTGCTCGGGGCGCCGCGGGTACGGGTCTGGGCGGGGGGAACCGGATCGCGGTCCGTCCTGCCGGACGAGCGGTACGAAACCGTGCTCTGCCTGCGGGAGGCGGCCCGGATCGCCGCGGACCACGGCTTGGAGCTCGCGCCGGAGTTCCACGGCGGAACGCTCACCGACACCGTCGCCTCGACCGTCCGGTTGCTGGACGAGGTGGGCGCGGACAACGTCCGCACGTACTGGCAGCCGCCGCAGGACACCCCCGACGAGGTGGCGCTGGCAGGGCTCGTCGAACTCGGCGACCGGGTCACCGCCGTACACGTCTTCTCGTGGTGGCCCGGCAACAACAGGCTGCCACTGGCGGACCGCTGGGACCTGTGGGCTCCAGCGCTCGGCCTGCTCACGGGCCGGGGTGTCGAGGCGCTCCTGGAGTTCGTCCCCGGCGACGACCCCGCGGTGCTGGCCCGCGAGGCCCGGACCCTCAGGCGCGCCGCAGATCAATCCCCATCCGGTCAGACGTAGTTGACTGTGATCCGACGGGCCACGACAGGCGTCCCGTCGTCCGCCCACGACGCCAGGACGGCAGACATGCACCTCAAGGACGACGACACGCTCTTGTTCATCGGGGACTCCATCACCGACGCGGGCCGCGACCGTGCGGATCCCGCATCGCTCGGCCAGGGATACGTCCGCGAGATCGCGCGGACTTTGCGCGAGCGGGCGCACGACGGACCGGGCCCCCGCATCCTCAACAGGGGGATCAACGGTCATCGCGTGTATGACCTCGCATCCCGCTGGAACACTGACGTCATCGACCACCGGCCCACCGTCGTCACGGTCAAGATCGGCATCAACGACACCTGGCGACGCTACGACCGAAACCTCCCCAGTCCGGTCGACGAGTTCGAGGCGTGCCTCGACCGCCTGCTCGCGGACACCGCGAGCAAGCTGTCCGCACAGCTGGTCGTCATCACTCCGTTCCTGCTCCCGGTCGGGCCGGACCAGGAACGCTGGTTCGAGGACCTGTCGCCGCGTACCGACGCCGTCCTGCGGGCAGCTGTGAACAACGGAGCCCAAGTGGTCCGCGCAGACCTTGTCCTGCTCCGCGCGGCGCAGGACCGGGAGCCGGCGGAGCTGGCCCCGGACGGCGTCCACCCGACCCCTCTGGGGCACCGGTTGATCGCCGACGCCTGGCTCGCCGAGGTCGCTCCCACGACCCCGCACGGGCGGCGGTAGCACCGCCCCAGAAGAGACTGCCCCGAACCCTGCACGCCGGCTGGGGCCCAGGGACGGCGGGGTGATCGTGATTCGGCATCAGGCCGCAGGGTGTCACCTATGAGGGCAGGCGCGGTGATCGCGGGCGGTGACTCGGCGCCCATGAAAGGCACTTCGACGTTCAAATAATTGACGTTGAGGAGCGTGCGTCACGGTGGTAATCTCACGTCGAACATTTCAACGTTGAGGAGTCCTCGTGGAGCGTGACGCCGTCGACCTCATCGTGGAACAGTGGGCTCGCGTCCGCCCCGACCTCGACGCGTCCCCCGTGAACGTTCTCGGCCGCCTGTCACGGGTGACCCGTATCGTCGAGCGCGAGTTCCAAGCGCTCTTCAGCGAATTCGGGCTGCAGATGGGCGAGTTCGACGTCCTCGGGACCCTCCTCCGCGCCGGCCCACCCGGCGGCATGACCGCGGGGGAACTGACCCGCCACTCGATGAAGACAGCCGGTGCCATCACCAACCGGCTCGACCGGCTCGTTGCCAAGGGCTACGTCACACGCGACCTCGACCCCGCCAACCGGCGTACGGTCATCGTCGCCCTCACCCCCGCCGGCCGCGAGCTCATCGACCGTGTCATCGGCGCCCACCTCGACAACTCACGGCGCATCCTCGCCGCGCTCGATCCGCACCGGCAAGGCGACCTCGCCGCTACCCTGCGCACCCTGCTGATCAGCCTTGGTGATCAGGCGAATGACACGAGCGACGTCCGCCTGGCGGGCGAGGCTTGAGTCACTGGCCCCCGAGCAGTCCGTTCCGCCAGGGCATCCCCGCCGCTTCCCTTCTCGCCCTCGAACCTGGCCGCAATCGCACGGCGATGGGGACTGAACATTCCATTCCGGGTCCGTGGGCGGCGACTCTCTCACCGCCAGCAACCGGGACCGGGCCGGACCAAGACCTCGCGGCGGTCCGCTCCGGCGACACCTTCGTCATCCCCAACTCGACCGGCTCGTCCGCTCCTTCCCTGACATCATCAGATTGCCCCGGCAAGCACGACGCCACTACCGAGGAGTACTTCAATGCCCACCTTGCGCTGGACCACCCCCAACTCTCCCGAAGGCCACGAATCCGCGCTGATCATGGCGTCGCGATTCGAGGTCCGGAGCCTTAAGGACGTGCCGCGGTTCTTCCTCAACTCGCCGGCGGCGTGGCGCCAGGTCCGCAAAGCTCCAGGCTGCTTCGGCGCCTCGCTCGTCGCCCGGCCCGTCAAGCGGACGTTCCAGACACTGTCCGCATGGGAGAGCCGTGAGCAGCTCATGACGTTCGTTCAGATGGAGCCGCACCGCTCCATCATGAAGGCGATGCGCTCCACGATGAGCGATTCCACGTTCGTGTTCTGGGACGCCTCCGTCGCGGATCTCCCGATCAGTTGGGCCGAGGCCGAACGACGACTCGACGAAATGGCGACCAAGGAAGCCCAGGAGCGCTGACCAGCTGATGCGTCCTGTTCGCAGCCACGTCCACTGACCGTCCGCACAAGATCGTCCAGCAACGCCGTTGGCGGTCTCGGGCGCGGCCAGCTACGGCAGGCACTGCGCACGGACGAGCTGACTCAGCTCGAGGCGGTGTCATCGGGCTGACCGAAGTGGCAAATGCGACCCCGGAGGACGCCGGACGCGCTCCCGACCTGGCCGGGCGCGGACTGCGCGCCCACAACCCTGCCCAAAGCCAACTCGCCGGGGCACTGCCTGACAGAAGCCGGCAGAACACGTCCAACTGTCTGCGGACGAGGCTGCGATAGGGTCAGTTGATCACTCGTACACATGGGGGGCTGCAGTAGTGACGACCGACGTGACACCCGAACTGGCCGAGGCGATCCAGCGTGGCTACGACCAGCGCGACCGGGCGAACATGGCGCCGACGATCGCGTACTTCCAGGCGCTGCTCGCCGAACACCCCGACCACCCAGTCCTCGTATACGAGGTGGGTGGCGCCTACGACACCGCGGGCCTGGAAGAGACCGCCCGCGGCTACTACGAGCGGGCCCTCGCCCTCGGCCTCGACGGTGACGCCCTGCGCCGGTGCCTGTGCCAGTACGCCAGCACCCTGAGGTGGCTGGGCGAGCTGGACACGTCGCTCGTGGTGCTCGACCGCGCCCGCAGGGAGTTCCCCGACTCCGACTCCGTACGCGTCTTCCGCGCCCTGACCCTCAACGATGCCCAGCGGCCGGACGAGGCGGTGGCCGAGTTGCTCACCGTCGTCACCGGGCACGCCGAGGTCACCGACCTCGGGCGGTGGGCGGTCGGGCTGAGCGGCCTCGCCCAATGGCTCGCCGACGGCCGCCCCGAATAGGAAGCGTCCCCCTGCGCAAGGCCGGCGGGATGCTGAGCGGGCGCGAAGGTGCCGGTTTCGAGGAGTCAGGGCCCGCCGCCTGGCCCGCCCCCTGCCACAGGGCCAGCAGGCACCCATCTGTCTCGCTGCCTGACCTGATGCCCCGCTGCCGTCCACCTCACCGTCCATCGGCGCCCAACCGAACGGCAACCGGCAGAGCACAGCTCGCCGTCTGGGGCGTTTCGTGGCCAGCACCCTGCTGACCGAGCGCTGGAGAGCCGCACGCCAAGCCAGCGCGCCGCCGCCCCTGCCCCGCCCCGGCCGACTTCACGCAGGAGACACTCGACTTGGGCTGACCCTACGACAGCGAGGCCGGACAGGATCCGAACGGCGGCTTACCCACCTCGTCCCCGCGCGCTGAAGTGGTGCCCGCCCTGACGGATGTCCCGGCCGGGCTCGCGAGGGAGGAACTGGTGGAGACCTTCGAGACGGGGGAAACGGTCGTTCGGCGTGACGTACACCGCTCCGGGCGGGTGTGGAGTGAACAGGCGCTACGGGTCCTCGCCGACACGGGCGAGGCGCTGGTGACCGCGTGCCCGCCCGGGGCTCAGGCCCGCTGGCCCACCCCGGGCCGGGCCCTTCGCCGACGCCGACCAGTGGGCGGCCTGGCGCTGGAACCCCGCCTGGCCGCCGCCATGTCTGCCCCAGTGCGAGGGAGCCATCGAGCACGGAGCACGGATCGACTGGCACCACCCCAACCGGTGGGCGCGTTGCACCGCACGACGCACCGCCCCCACCTGGACAAAAGGGATCCACCCGGCCAGGGTCGTATCCGTGAGCACCCCTCTTGGCGTCACGCTGCGCCCGTACACCCCGGCTGATCAGACCGCTGTTCTCCACTTGATCAACGCCGACCGCCTCCCTGGCCAGCCGCCGACCACTCCCGCGATGCTCCATCAGGCGCTGCAGGGCCGCTCGCCGGTAGATGCGCAGTGGTGGGCCGCACTGGACCAGCCCACCACCGAGGTGGTCGTGGAGGACACCGGGGCCGTCTTCGGCGTGGTGTCCTACGCCGTCCGGCCCAAGGACGACACGGGGGTGATCCTGTGGCTGCATTGCGGGGAGGCCGCCCGGACCGCCGACCTGCTGATCCGGCGCGCGGTCGCCGCACTGGCGCCGCGCCCGGTCCAGGCGTTCCAGATCGCCTCCGCGCTGTCTCTGGGGCTGGAGGCGTTGCCGGTCCGGAACCGTGCGGTCACCGATGAGGCGTTGCGGCGGGCGGGGTTCACCGGCGAGCGGCTGTGGCGGTACCTGCGCGCCGCACTGCCCACCCCCGGCCTGCCTCACGCCGCCCACGTTCACATCGGCCCCGCCGACGACACGGGCAAGAACGCCCGACGGCTGGAGATCCGCAACGGCCCCGACGTGGTCGCGGAGGCTGTGGTGGGCCCGCCGGTCCACGGCATCGGCGTCCTGTGGCGGATCGAAGTGGCCCCATCCGCACGCGGCCAAGGGCTGGGGCGCGCCCTGTTGGGCTCCGCCCTGGACGTCCTGACCGGGCTGGGCGCCACCGAGGTGATCCTGTACGTCGACGACGACGCTCCTGCCGGAGACGACCGAGACCGCACCGCAGCGAACCGCCTCTACGATTCAGCAGGATTCATCGAGATCGACCAACTCCACTCCTACACGCTCGCACCCACTGGGCATCCGCGTTGAGGTCTCTCCGCATGGCATCCCGAAGAGACTGGTATGCCTCGTCGTACCGCTGCCGGCCCGTGACGTACTCGTCGCTGTCCCGGCCGCATCCGTCGGCGACCACGTCGCGCAGGTCGCGGAGCCGGCGGAATGTGTCATCCGCCGGCCCGACGATGTAGCGAGGCGCGCAGATCGATACTTCGTAGCGCAGGGCTGTGCATGCTTCGAAGGATTCCCACACGGCACGCCTGCGCCGCTGCGGATATGGGTCTGGCTCGCGCACGGCAACGCGACAGGTGTGCCGGGTCTGTGCCAGGGCCGCCAGGTAGGAGTCGTAGAGGGAGCGGCGGCCCGCTCGTGGCCTTCCTGGCGTCCACTGACGCGCGCTGGATCACCCGGGGACACCATCCCCCTCACCGGCGGCATGCGCTGACGCCACGCGGACCTCGCCGCTGAACCGAAACGGCCGGAGCCGTTGCTCAAGGTCAGCGAGGGGAGAGGAGGCAGAACTCGTTGCCTTCCGGATCGGCCAGAACCGTCCAGGAGATTGCGGACCGGTCGATACCAGGGTCGGTGGCGCCCAGAGCGCGCAGTCGGGCTTCCTCTGCTCCCAGGTCGTCACCGGGGTAGGGGCACACGTCGAGGTGGACGCGGTTCCACACGCTCTTGGTATCGGGGGTGCGGAGGAACTCCAGGTAGGGCCCGACGCCCTTGGCGGAACGCATGGTCGCATGGTCGTCGGTGACCTCGAGCAGCGTCCAGTCCATCGTCTCGCCCCAGAACCGGGCCATCCCTCGTGGGTCGGTGCAGTCGACCACCACCGCGGCGATCGGCCCGGTGTCCTGGTAGATCGGACGGGGCTCCAGGACGCAGAACTCGTTGCCTTCCGGGTCGGCCATGACCGTCCAGGGGACGTCACCCTGACCCACGTCGGCGAGCGTCGCGCCGAGATCCTTCAGGCGCGCGACCAACTCCGCCTGATGGGCGGTCGAGGTGGTGGCCAGATCAAGGTGCACCCGGTTCTTCACCGTTTTGGGTTCCGGGCGGGCGACGATGTCGATGCAGACGGCCACGGGGTCGGGGTAGACGAAGCCCACGGGTTCGAGGTTGGTCACGCCAGGTCCCTCGCTGTCGACACCCCAACCGAGTGCCTCCGCCCAGAACCGGCCGAGCACGGAGTCGTCCTGGGCCTTCATATTAATCTGTACGAGTCTTGTTGCCATGTCTCAGATCCTAGAAGCTGCCGCTCGACCGCCGTGATCCGACATGTGCTCGACCCGGTAGTGACCATGGTCGCCTCTTTCTGTGTCGCCGCGACCAGCCTGCAGGAGTTCCTCGAACGGATCGGCCAACGGTTCGCGAACCAGCCCGGATCATCGGCCGAGGCGCAGAACCGGCATCCCGTCCCCTTGAGGCGATCTCGGTCGTCGGATGACGTCATTTCTGGTGGACATCCGGAGCACACAAGATCGCCCCCTGCTGCCCAAACCCTTGACCAATCGCTGCTACTTCACGGGTTCTGGCTCAGGTTCTGCGCTCTGTCGCTATTTTGGGGGTGGTTGGGCATCAATTCTGTGTGATGGGTGGGGTCCGCATCGCGGACGTTCTGCTGCCCGGTGCCGAGGTTCAGATCGATCGAGTGATACTCACGGAGACGGAGGTCCGGCTCGCCGTAAGGTCTCAGGCCGCGTCGGCAGCATGTCCCGACTGTGGACGGAGATCCGCGAGGGTGCACTGCTACTACCCGCGGACTCTGGCGGATCGTCCGGTGGCAGGCAAGCGTGTACGACTTGAACTTCAGGCCCGCCGACTCCTGTGTGACAACGATCAGTGTGACCGCCGCACTTTCACCGAGCAGATACCGGCCCTGACGCGTCGGTACGCACGCCGCACGGACGCTCTCACCGCCCAGCTCGCCGACCTGGCCCTGTTCCTGGGCGGCAGGGCAGGAGCACGCCTGTCCGAACGCATGTCCATCGGCACCTGCAAGGACACCCTGCTCCGGCTCATCCGCGCCCTGCCACTCCCGTCCTCGGCCCATGTCCCGCTTCTTGGTGTCGACGAGTTCGCCCTGCGGCGCGGGCGGACCTACGCAACGATCCTCATCGACATGTCCACCCACCTCCCGATCGACGTTCTCGCCGATCGCGGCGCGAACACCTTCGCATCATGGATGCGGAACCATCCCGAAGTGCGGATCATCTGCCGCGACCGTGCCGGTTCATTCCGTGACGGAGCCCAGGCGGGCGCCCCGCAGGCCCAGCAGGTGGCCGACGCCTGGCACCTCTTGCACAATCTGGCCGAAGCAGTCGAACGCGTTGTAGGCCGACACCGTGCCGACCTGCGAGAACCTCTCACCTACCATCACGATCAGACTGAAGACAGCCGGCCTCAGGAGAACCCAGACCACACGGAACTGGACATCCGTGGACGGCCACGGCCTCTGGTCACCCGCACCCGTGAACGCCACCAGCAAATCCACGAACGCATCGAGCGCGGTGACACCTTCGCGCGATCGCACGACACGTGAACGGAGCCGGCCGTGCCTGTTACAGGACAGTGACACCGCGTCGACAACGCATTCGCGTGACGGAACATCTCTTCTGGTGAGAACCACACCAATGGCATTTGTCTTGCCTTTGTGTGACAACCGACAGCTTCACTGGAGGGGCCCACCATGATCGTCACTAAGCGGAACTCCCTGCGTATCGCCGTAGTCAGCGGCATCGCGGCAGCCTCCGTCGCTCTGGCAGGCACCGCCGCGATGGCCGCGACTCCGGCCACGGCCAGCACCTCCGTCGCGCAGAAGTCACTCGCCGCCAAGGCCACCATCAGTGCGAAGCCGTCGGTGGGCTCCGTCAAGGCGTGGCAGCTGTTCCGTGTCACCGGCACGACGACCGGCCTCAAGGCGGGCACCAAGGTGACCTTGCAGCAGAGGCAGGGCAGCAAGTGGGTCACGCTGCCCGCCTCCGTCCCCGTCGCGCGCAACGGCGCCTACTCGCTGGGCGTCAAGCTCGGCCTCAAGGGCAAGAACAGCCTGCGCATCGTCAGTGGGAACACGGCCTCCCCCGTCTTCAACGTGACGGTGCGCTAGTCCCCGGTGATCGACCTCGACTGTGCCCCGGCGCCGGATGCGCGCCGGGGCACAGTCACGTGCGGCAGGCGTGGAGCGGGTGGTCTGCGGCTATGGGACGTTCCAGGCGGAGATGACGGGCTGCTCGTCCTCGATGGCAGGGCAAACGCTCCTTGATCCGGCAACTAGCGGGGGTAGACCTGGAACGTCACCGCTGGAACGCCCCCGAAGCGTGGGGCGGCCATGTCGAGCATGCCCTGGAGGAAGGACTGGGCGTAGTCCTTCGGGGACTGGTCGGAGAGCGCCGTGATGTACGCCCGGTGCTCCGCCAGTGAAGCCACCGCCCGCTCCGCTCCCGACGGCGTGGCCTCCACCGCGTGCGTGGCCTGGGGGGACCCGGCCACAGCCACCCACCGCACGCCGTCCCACGGCGCGTCCGGCAGGTCGGGGAAGATCCAGCGGTTGCCCGCGTCGCCCGCCGCGTCGAGCGTGGCGCGGCCGACGATTCGGTGGTCGGGGGAGTTCCAGGCCGTGCCGCCCCAAGTGTCGTGGTGGTTGAGCGTGATGAGCAGCTCGGGCCGGTGCCTGCGCACCGCCGCGGCCAGGTCGCGGCGCAGTTCGAGGCCGTCCTGGATGACGCCGTCTGGGTGGTCGAGGAATTCCACCGCCGTGACACCGACCACGGCCGCGCTGGCCCGCTGTTCGGCCTCGCGGATCCGGGCCGACTCCTTTGGCTCGAGGCTGTCGATCCCGGCCTCGCCGCGGGTGACCAGCAGATAGGTGATCTCGCGTCCCGCTGCGGTCCACTGGGCGATCGCCGCGGCGGCTCCGTACTCCAGGTCGTCGGGGTGGGCGACGATGGCCAGTGCGCGTTGCCAGTCATCGGGCATGGGTGTCAGTTGGTCCGTCATTTCCGCCACGTTAGGGCCTGTCCGGTCGAGTTGGAACCGGGATTGTGCCGCGGTGGTGCGGCGAGCCGCGATGTGCGGAGCCCGATGTGAGGGCCGGCAGCCGGTAGCGGAAGAGAGGACGCCGGTCGCTGCTCGAAACGAGCAGCATCGCAGGCGTTCGGATTCTTCGATGGAGCGGAGCCTCGGCCCATTTCCTGATCTCGTACCGCAGAACTGCCACGCGTTTTGCGAAGGCGGTGATCTCAGGCGCACTGACGTTCGGCGCGCTGTCGGATCAGCTCCTCGACGGCGGTGGGCAGGGTGGTTTCGAAGTCGATGAGTTTCGCCCAGGTCGGGGTGATGACGATGCGGACCATGCCGTCGTAGAGGGAGCGGACCTCGGCCTCCCACTCGGTGCGCTGCTCGGGTGTCATCGCGTAGCTGCCGTTCATCTGGAGGTACTCCTCCGGGATGCCGTCGACGACGTCCAGCTCGGCGCGCCCGCGCAGGAGCAGGATCTTCGGTGGGTGGACCTCGGTGTCGATGGTCAGGGCAACGATCGGGTTCTCGCGCAGTGCGGGCAGTTTCGCGGCGTTCTTCGTGGTGCACAGGACGATCTGCGAGCCGTTCCAGGTGAACGCGATCGGGATACTGCGCGGGGTGCCGTCCGTGGCGACGTAGGCCAGCCGGGTCAGGTCGCGGGCCAGCAGATCCTGGCTGATCGGGCGGTTCAGGATCTCGGTGATCTGGGTCGGCTGCATGGTGATCGCTCCTTCGTCGAGGTCGTGGAGCGGCCGGTTCGCGGCCTCTCGTGCCCCTGGGACGGAGCCGGCCGCACGTTCTCGACATCCCAGGCGCACGAATTCTCCTGGAGGCGGCCGCGCAGGAGTACGCCGTCTGCGGTCAGAGCCTGGGGGAGGCGTACTGTCGATGCGTGCCGCTCCGTCGGTTCAGCGCGCGCCGCTGGCAGGCCCAGGGCCACAGCGATGTGGGAACGGCGCCGCCGCATCGCCGCGGACGGCGGTGCCCGCCTGCTCGTGGACCTGGCCGAACTGGTCCGCCCACAGGTCATGACAGATACCGCCGGGATCACGGCGGACCTGGCGGACCACGGCCGTACGGGCACGCCCGACGCTGGAAGCCGGTGTGCCCGGTGCATGCTGCCCGATGCGCTGTTGATGGAGGAAGGAGCGGACCGTCGGGCATGCCGACGGTCCGCCACCGATCACATGGTTGTGGTGGTCGGGTTGGTCCACAGGCTTTCGTGGATGCTGAAGCAGGGGGGCCAGAAGGCCCCTTCCTGTTCGGCGTCGACCTCGACGGTGAGTTCCTGCAGAGCGAGAATCTGGTTCATACCGGCGTTCCTTCACTTTCGAGAGGGGACCTCAGGGTGGATGGGATGCCCGTGGTCCAAGGTGAACAACTCGTCCTCGGGGCCGTGCAGGACACGTTGCAGTGCCAGAAGCACTCCTGCGGCGCCCCAAGTCAGGTCGGCGGTGCATCGCATGCCGCCCGCGCCGAGGTAGCGGACACCCTGGCCATGGGGCTGGGCGTGTTTCAGCAGTCCGGTGGCGACCCGTACGGCGGCTTCACGGTCGTCCGGTCGGCCGGTCAGTTCGGCGTGCTCGGCGAGAAAGTAGGTCAGCCCGGCCAGTCCTGTGGACCAGCCCGGTTCCATGGCGCAGGTCTTCCGGGCATCGGCGACGAGCAGCGGCAGTGCCGCGACGCAGCGGTCGTCCGGCGAGGTCGCCACATAGCGGGTGAGGACCGTGGCCACGCCCGCCGAGCCGACGGACAGGTAGGGCATGGCACGCCTGATCACGGCATTGTCGGCGAAGGACAGGCCTCCGTCGGGCAAATGGAGCGCGCGGTCGAGTTCTTCGTGGATCAGGTGACGGCCTGCTGTGAGGTAGGAGGTCCGACCTGTTGCGTCGGCCAGTTGGTGCAGGAAGAGGGCAAGGCCGGAGCGGCCGTGGAACAGCCCTCTGGCGTCGTGGTCGCCGAGGGTCGGCACCAGGTCGGTGGTGCGCACGATCGCGTCTCCGGCTGCCGCGGCCAGCTCCAGGTGCCGGTTGTCGCGTGTGCGCCGGTGCAGGGCCAGCCAGCTCAGGCCGATTCCGGCCCGGCCGTCGGCCAGTGTGGTGCAGGTGCGGGTCAGGGGATGGTTCTCGGCGGTCTGCAGGAGTTCGGTCGCCTCGTCCAGGCGGCCGAGCTGCGCCAGGACCCGGGCGATGCCTGCTGATCCCGCGTTCAGGCCGGGTGGCAGTTCATCGCGCAGTGCCAGGGAGTCGACCAGTAATCGCTTCTCGATCTCCTCAGGGATGGGCACGCCCGCCCGGTGCAGGGCGTGTACCACCCCCGAGGTTCCGTAGGCAACGCAGACGGTGTTGGTGTGGAATGCCTGGGGTGAGGGTGGGAAGACCCAGTCGGATCGACGGGTGTCGGCCGCATCGAGCAGTCCGATGGCTACCCTCGCGGCGAGATCGGCGAGGCAGCCTTCGGGATCGGCGTCCACGTCGGACGGGTCGGGCAATGCCGCGGAACTGCCGCTGTCCGTACGCTGGAAGGCGGTCGCGCGAGCCCACAAGTCCGCCGGCACTGCCGCAGTGGCCGTCAGATCACGTCGCAACAGCGCGAGTTGGGACGATTGACGCTCCGCTGCTCCTTGGAGGGGTGGAGCGAAGAGGGACAGCGTGAGTGCGGCCATGGCGTACCGGTCGTGCAGGAGCGGGTCCGTGTCGGCGTCGGCGAGGCCGCGGGGGAGGGTGAACCCGGGGGTGCCCATGGCGGCCGCCGGCTGAGTCAGCGGTGTGGCGGCCTCGAAATCGATGAGTCTGGCCCGCAGGTCGGCGGTGACGATGACGTTGGCGGGACTGAGGTCCCCGAAGCGGTAGCCCCGGGAGTGAAGGTGGGAAAGGGACTCGTCCAGGCTGCGCAGGATTCGGCGGCAGGCCTTGAAGTAGCTCGCGGAGTCGCGGTTGGGCCACTCGGCCTTGGTGGTGGGTGAGTTCCGGGCCACCCAATGGTGCAGCGAGATGCCGTCGATGAACTCTGTGACCAGGAAGTCGTGTTCCCACTCGGTGAAGTGGTCCAGGGGCTGCGGGCATACCCCGGGGGCCGCCGCGTGGAGGGCGGTGAGGACGTCGTATTCGCGGCGCAGTCTCTGCCGCGCGCTGACGCCGTCCCAGGTATAGCCGTTGTGGGCGCGTGCTTCCTTGATGAAGACAGCGCGTCCGGTGCGGCGGTCCACCGCCTGATATGCCCCTCCGGCGTTGCTGGGCTGCAGTACCTTGGCGATCTCGTAGTGGCGGATGACGATCGGCCCGGAGTGCGGTGCGGGCTCCTGGGCGACGAAGGGATCGGTGACGCCGTCGGGAAGGATGAACGCGGGTCGGCGTTGGTCCGGCACGTCGCGTCCGAAGCCGTCACGGATGACCGGTTCTCTGCTGCCGTCCAGGCGTAGCCGGCTGCGGTGGCTGAACGCGCCGTAGCGGTAGTGGACGGTCCGAGAATCCCGGTAGCGGCGGTCGGACAGGATGTACGGGCCCTCCTCGCCTTCCAGCGCGGCCGAAAGGACGGCCAGGAGGCGGTGGGCCGTCTCGGTGTCCTGCGGGTAGAGGGCGCAGAACTTGCCGGCCTGTGCACGGTCCGCGTGCTTGTGGTGCAGTGCCAGGAAGAACTTCTGGGCGCTGACGTGCTTGAACGGCACCCGCTCAGCGAAGCAGGTATGTGCTACAGCGTCGAGGACGTCCTGTGTGCGGTCCAGGCGCGCGGACACGTGGATCTTCCAGCCTTGAGCGGCCCGTCGGAGAGAGGGGTGGCTCCACGCCGTCCAGATGTCCTTGCCGGTGCTCAGCCATCCATCGGCCACCTGCGCAGGGGCGAGCCGCTGTCCGGTGTCGCTGATGGTTGCCAGCGGGGCGTAGAACTCCTGACTCGCAAGCGCCATACCGATGGCGTCGAGCAACGGATCCTCCTGAGGGTCGAACGAAGGTGGGCAGAGTGGCGGGTGGGAAGGATCTTTGGGAACCAGTGGCATGTCGTTCAGTGGTATGTCGTCCCAGGCCGAAGCACCCGGGCCGGAAGTGTGACGTCGTGTGCTCGATGCCGGGTCGCGGATCGGACGGCACCAGGCACGTCGGCTGCACGACGTCGGGGAAAGGGGCGTCGACAGCGGGAGGACAGCCCTGCAGCTTTCTGCGATCACCCTCCTCACCACCCACCGGCCCTCCGCCGGCACCGAGGGATTGCGGCGCGCGCCGCAAGCCGGGAACGCAGACGCGCGAGGATCACTGTGCCGGAGCAGGCGCCGACAGCGCATCCGTGAAAGCCCGTAGCCCCGCACGTAGACGGCGGGCCGGCCGGTCGAAGGTCGTCCCCCGTATCCCGCAGGGTTGCGCGCGGCCGGAGAGAAAGCCGGCCATCATCTGTCCGGACGCCGACTTCGAGCCCTCGCAGAACCAAGCGTGCCCGCATAGCCTTCCGCTTCGCCGCCGCCAAACCATTGGACGAACTCTCCGGGAGCGCCGTCCCAGCACCGAATCGCGCCCTGGTGGCCGTCAGCGTCGACGTCGAGATCGGCGACGGAGACGCTGGGGGAACCGGAGTGCACCGGTACCTGCTGCGGCTTCCTGACCGCGAACGTGCAGCGGTTCGGGGAGATCGTGCAGTGGTCGGACCGGGAGGTTCCGTGGGAGTCTCACACCGCCGAGCCGCCGCACCCTCCGCCGGAGCTCCACTTCGACGCGGTTCAGTACGACGCCGAAGTTGCTTGCGCTGAGGGCCCGCGTGTACGGCCCGCGGTGATGATCCACGGCCGTCCGGACCTGCGGATCGGGCTGAGGAAAGCCAGCGACGACAGGTCGCCACCGTGGTCCGTACTCTGCCTCCGGGCAGTTCCTTGGAAGACGCTCGCACGGGGTGGATACCGCGGCGGGTGGGGTCGTTGATGCGGGGGGACGGCCGAAGGTCAGCGCATGGCTGTGGGGCTCGTGGGTAGGCAGGGGGACCAACGATTGCACTTGGCCGCCGGCACGGTGAAACTGCGGCGGCGGACCTCGTGAGGAGTTTCAGCGGCGGACCCCTGCGGGTGGAGGGTGGCGGGGCCTACTGTGCCGTCATGAAGACTTCCGGCAAGAAGAAGCCCATTTCCGAGGATCTGAAGGTGCTGGATGCCGACTTGGCCGTGGCCGCTGACATGATCGCCGGCAATGCGGCCACCAGTCTGCGCGACGGCCGCTGGGTGGATCTGGTCGTGGACTTGGTCGAGGCCAACCGGCGTACTCAGATCAGCCTGCACGAAGCGGTCGAGAAGGCGCTCGCGCACGGTCAGAGCTTCGAGTCCCTGGCAGCTGGATCCCATCTGTCGGCCGAGTATCTGCAGGAGGCGTACGAGCAGTTCGATCGTGCGGCGGTGGCACGACCTGGTCCCGATAAGGACGGCCGGGAGCCGTGGCGGGTCCTGGGTTGAGGGCCGTACCGTCGAAGGGCGTCCGAAAGCCAGCCCTCCCGTGGCGGGGGACGCCCGTGTCGTACGGCATGTTCAGAGGGCTAACAGTTCGTCCGGCGTAGGAGCAGGGTGACGCATCCGAGTGTGCCCCGGTAGCCGTGGAGCCAGGTGTGGCGGTGTTCGGCCGCTGCCTTGAGGGCTTCTCCGTTGTCGGGGTGCTCGGGGTGGTCCAGGGCCCACTGGGAGAGGCTTCCGGTCCAGGACCACTCGTAGTCGTCCCATACCTGGAGGGTGCTGACGTGTCGATCCGTTGACGGTCCATGGCGGCATCCTGCCCCTGCCTGCCGCGTGGGTCTCACGGTTTTTGGCAGGTGGTGGGGGACGCGCAGGGGCGGGAAGCGGATCGTTCAGGCTGGTGGATGGGGGTGGTGCGTGCTGTCAGCGTGTCAGGGAGACGGCGAAGGGCTGGAATCCATGGCGTCGCACGATGTGGGGGACCAGCAGGATGAGGGCTTCTGTGGCGCGGGCGGTAGTGATGCCGCCGAGGTTCTCGATCCATTCCGGCTGCCAGCCGAGGTCGCCGAGCAGGGCTCCGACGGTCTTCTTGGCGTGGTCGTCCTCGCCGGACAGGTAGACCGTTGGCGGTGTGGCCAGCGTATGTGGCGACGTCATGACCATGAAGAGCATGGTGTTGAGGGTCTTGACGACCCGGGTGTCGGGTAGGGCCTGCTGGAGGTGTTCGGCCAGGCTGCTGCCGGGGTAGACGAGGTCTCCCGGCAGTCCGTCGGCGGCATCGTGGGTGGCGTTGGAGACGTCGATGAGGATTTTGTCGGCGAGTTCGGTGCGCAGTTCCGTCAGTCGTTCCAGCGCGCTGTCGCCCGGGGTCGCGTTGATCACGATGTCGGCGGCGCGCGCGGTGGCGCGCTGGTCGGCGAACCGGATCGAGGGGTCCATGCCTGCCTCCTTGCCCGCTGCTGCCGCGTCGGGGGTGCGGTGGCCGAGGATGACGGTGTGTCCGGCGGCGGCGAGGGCAGAGGCGAGGTTGCTGCCGACGCGCCCGGTGCCGAGAATGCCGATGGTGCTCATGGGGGACTCCTTGTGGTGGGAGGGCTGATCAGGCGAGCGGGGCGAGGACCGTGACGGCGGCGGCGTGAAGGCCGGGGGCCGCGGCCAGGAAATCAGGGCTGGCCAGATTCCAGGGCGCGCCGCTGATGTCGGTGACGGTGCCGCCGGCCTCGATGGCCAGAAGGGCGCCGGCCACCAGTCCGGAGCGGACGTCGGAGAACTGCCAGAAGGCGTCCATCCGTCCGGCGGCGAGGTGGATGAGTTGCAAGGTGGCGGGGACCGAGACCCGGACGACCAGGCCGTTGATCAGCATCGCGGTGACGGATTCGCCGATCTTGCGGAAGGTGTCGGCGTCCTCGCCGGGCTTGGCCTGGCCAGTGCCGACCAGGGCCGCGCCCAGGTCGGTCTTGGCCGACGCGCGCAGCACGGCGCCGTTGAGGTGGGCGCCCCTTCCCGCGATCGCGGTGTAGGTGTCGCCGGTCAGCGGAAGGTGGACCACGGTCAGGACCGGCTGGTTGTCGCGCACCAAGGTGGCGGTGACCGCCCAGTCGGGCATGCCGTGGACGTGGTTGATGTTGCCTTCGGCGGGATCGACGATCCACCACTCGCCGTCTGGCAGCGCCCCGCCGGCCAGTTCGTCCTCGGCCCACTGCGAGCCCGGCCTGGCCAGGAGCAGCGGCTCCCGCATGACTTTCAGGACCGCGTCGTCGTTGGCGTAGATCTCCTTCACGATCTCGTCGAGAGCCGTTCCGCGAGCGTGCGTGGTGAAGCGGTCGAGCAGTGTGTCGCCTGCGGTTCGAACGATGGAAGTGACCGTGGCCAACAGGGAGTTGTCGAGGTCGAAAGACGTGTCGAAGGACATGGGGTGCTCCTGAAGAGGAAGTGACCGAAGCGGCGATGGCCGCGGCTCTGGTGTCTGGTCTCGACCGTAGACCGACCACTGATTAACAACCAGTGCATGTTGGTCAGCTATATATTTACTCTCATGCACTTGGACTTGAACCTGCTCACGGCCTTGGACGCACTACTGGAAGAGGGCAGCGTGAGCGGCGCGGCGGCTCGCACCCATGTCACCGCCCCGGCGATGAGCCGCTCGCTGGGCCGTCTCCGCAAGGTCACCGGGGACCAGATCCTGGTCCGCTCCGGGCACACCATGGTCCCCACCACCTACGCTCTCGCCGTCCGAGCACAGGTCCACGACCTCGTGCAGCAGGCGCACGAGGTGCTGTCGCCGGACCGGGAGGTGGATCTGAGCACGCTCGAGCGCGTGTTCACGGTGCGCTGGCACGACGCCCTCGCCGACGCCTGCGGCCCGGCCCTGTTGGCAACGGTGCACCGCCAGGCCCCGGGCATCCGGCTGCGTTTCGTCGCCGAGCCCAGTGCCGACACCCCGGACCTGCGCCGGGGCGATGTGGACCTGGAGTCCGGCACCGGCACGCCCGCGGCGCCCGACGTCCGCCACCGGCAGATCGGGCAGGACCGCCTCGTCGTCGCGGTACGCCCAGGTCACCCCTTGGCCGGAGCACCGCTGACCGTCGAACGCTACGTTGCGGCCGAGCATGTCACCGTCTCGCGTCGTGGACGGCTGCGCGACCCGGTCGACGATGTCCTGGCCAGCCTCGGAATGGAGCGTGTGGTCGTCGCTGCGGCCCCAACAGCATCAACCGCCCTACGACTTGTCCACGGCACTGACCTGGTCGTATCCGTCCCCGAGGCCAGTACCCGAGCGGCGCGACGACAACTGGGCCTGCTGGCGCTGCCAGCCCCCATGCAACTGCCGCCGATCGGGCTCTACCTGGCCTGGCACCGGCGCCATGACAACGACCGGGCCCACACCTGGCTCCGCGAACAGGCCCAAACGGTCCTGCAAGCCCTGTTCGCGGAACCGACCACACCGGAATGGCAACCGACCCGATGAGCGGCGCTCGCGGCAATACGGAATCCACCGGACACGCGGTACGTGCCCCCCGGCCACGGCTCCCCTCTGCAGCAGACACGGCTGAGAGGCCGGCGACCGCCTCGCCCTGCAGACCGGTGCCGACACGACCGGCACCGCAAGATGTTCCTTCTCCAGTACCACTTCGCGATGCTCCCCTGGAACGCGAGAACCGGATAGCAGGAACCCCTGCTGCGGCCGGCATACAGCCCGTGCATGCAGGTGCCCAGCCGTGGCAGGCCGGCTTCATGTTGATCCGAAAGGGCGATGCCGCGCAGGTGTCCTGAGGCCGTCCGTGCAGAACGGTGGCGGCCACGATGGCAGTATCCGCTTCTGAGGGTCCCCGGTGTCTCCGCGCGGACTCGTGCAGCGATCCGCCGGGTCGAAGACCGGCGGATGTGGCCCAACGCGGTCGCCCAGGCACTCTCGTGTTTCGAGTGGGCGGCGACGCGCTGGTGGTGGACCGGAATGCGGGAACGCTGACGGTCGCCGAGGTCGCCGCCCACTCCCTGGCTTCGGTGCCGAGGGCGATCAGCAGGTGAGACTTGCCGGGTGCCGGGTGCCGGGTGCCGGGTGCCGGTGCCAGAGTCGGAGTCGCGGATGAGGAAGAGCCGCAGGCTCTTCTTGGTCCATTCGCACTTGGCGAGGATACGGATCCGCGTAGGTCGCGATCACCGGGTCGTATCGGGTGTTGCGGCCAACCCGCATTGCCGTCCCCGACTGATAGCCCACAGTCAGTTCCTCGACCTCGCTGAGAGGTGTTCTGCCAGCGGGCCCCCTGCGGGTGGAGGGTGAAGGCGCCACATTGGCGGGAGTCTGGAGCGAGTTCCCACTGGGGCCTGTTCATGCATGATGACGGGATGAACCACAGCAATCAGCGCTTGCACGTCATCGTGCTGTCGAACTTCGCGAAGGGTTTCGACAAGTACGCGTTCACATACGGTAAGGCGGGGATTCCGGAGAGTACCTATCTCGACAGGTTCCACCTGCTCACCCGTGCGGAGTTGGGAATCGGCATCGCCAAGGCGCGACGCTTGCTGGACCGTCTGGCCATTCCCGGCGACCGGCTGCTGGTGCTGGAAACCACGGTGGACCCCGACAAGCTGGTGTCCAACGTGTCGACCGGCCTCGGCATGGAACTGCACGAGGATCGCATCCGGTTGTCAGAAGTCCACGAGCTCGACCAAGTAGGCGACGAGTTCACTCTGCGCCCGACAACCGTCGAGGATGCGATGGCGGCCTCACTGCACCTGCACGGATCGGCACAGCGTCGATACGCCGACACGCGACCGCGCTCGGTTTCGCTTCTGCCGGTCGCCTCCGCCTGCCAAGCCCGGTGTTCGTTCTGCTTCTCCTCGGCTTCGATCTCCAGCGACCAAGCGCCGGCACGGGTCCCGTGGGACGCGGTCGCCCACTGGCTGGAGCGCGCCCGTGCGGCGGGTGCCGAGCGTGCAGTGATCACCGGCGGCGGGGAGCCCACGCTCATACCGTTCGAACAGCAGCTGCGACTGGTGTCCGCCTGCTCGGCGGCCTTCCCGAAGGTCGTCCTGATCACCAACGCGCACACCCTGGCGAAGGGCCGGCACGCTGACCGGGCCGGCCGCCTCGCAGCCCTGAGCGCCGCAGGCCTGAGCGTGCTGGCGGTCTCCCGGCACCATCAGGACGACGCCGTCAGCGAGCGGCTGATGATGCTGCGCACGCCGGTGGCCTCTGTGATCGACACCTGGCGCGTGGAACGTGACCGCTGGCCGGGGCTGCGGATGAGGCTGATCTGCGTGCTCCAGCACGGCGGCGTCGCCGACGCGGCCGACGTCGCCGACTACCTTTCGTGGGCCGCGGCTCTCGGTGTCGAGGAAGTCTGCTTCAAAGAGCTCTACGTATCCACCAGCACCGAGTCGCTCTACTTCGACCGCGCCGCCAACGTCTGGAGCCGAGAGCACCAGGTTTCGCTGTCCATCGTCACCCGGTTCGCCGAGCGGCACGGCCTCGAACTGGAGAGCCGCCTGCCCTGGGGCGCGCCGGTCTACCACGGCAGCTGGGACGGACGGCCGATGCGGATCGCCGCTTACACCGAACCCAGCCTGCTCTGGGAACGCACCAACGGAATCGCACGCAGTTGGAACGTCATGGCCGACGGACGCTGCTACGCCTCCCTGGAAGACCGGGCCAGCGAGATCGTGCCGGAAGGTGCAACTGCATGAGGTTCGACGAGTTCCAGGAATTCCGGAAGCGGCAACTCAGTGCTTCCTCGTCGCTTCTGGACGCCACCGAGACCAACGTGTACCGGGCGCTTGCTCCGATGCGACCGGAACCACCGACCGACATGACTACGGTGTACCGGTGCGATCTCGCCCGTGCCTGGCTGCGGCGCTTCGAGCTGCCGGAAGAGTGGTCCGGCCACGCCATGGTCTGTCGAGGGGTCCGGCACGGGCTCGGCGTGGTGTTCCATTGGCTGCGTGCCGTGCAAGCGCGGTTGTGGCTGCCCAGCGACGTGTACCCGGTTTACTTCGAGCTGGCCCGCGCAGCGGGCCTGGCGCCCGCGTCCTACCCGACGCTACCGGCGCCGGCCCTGCCGAGGTCGCCGGCGGACGACCGGCCCGAATACCTGCTGCTCGCCAACCCCAGTAAGCCGCTCGGCCGATACCTGTCCGATGCCGAGTGTGACGCGGTGATTTCGTGGTTGCGGGTATCACCACTCCGCCGCCTGCTGATCGACAGCGTCTACGACCTGGGAGCCCCGTTCGCCGCCGCCACACGGCGATTGCTGGACACCGGTCGTGCGGTCCTGCTGCATTCGGTCACCAAGGGATGGCTGTGGCCCCGCACGTTCGGCGTGGTCCTGCTGGGTCCGGGGCAAGTCGAATGGGCCGAGGCGTTCCGGGCGGATCCGCCGACGTCGGCACAGCTGAGGCTCGCCGGCCGTCTGCTGACCGAGCACAGCGACGTGCCCCGGCAGGTCGTCGACGAACTGGCCGCACGGGCTGAGCGGCTGTTCGAACGGTTGCCGGACGAAGTGCTCGGGGCGATTCCCACGGCGAGCCGGACGTGTCCCGGCAACTACTTCTTCCCGGTGGAAATCCCAGCGCAGACGCTCCAGCGCGAGTGCGGCGTGCTTGCCATGCCGGTCAGTGTGTTCGGGGAGAGCAGTTGGTCCGGCTCCGTCCTGACCAGCCTTGCTGACGCTTTCGGCCCGACGCCGGCGGTGGCACGATGAGACCACTGCAGGACCTGGCCGTATACGACGATGCGGACTTCTACGATCAGGAGTTCGCCGCGCGGACCCACGACATCCCGTTCTTCCTCGGCCAAGCGGTCCGGGCGGGCGGTCCGGTCCTGGAGGTGGCCTGCGGAACCGGGCGCATCACCCTGCCGATCGCGCGGGCGGGTGTCGAGGTCACAGGGCTTGACATCATGCCCTCGATGCTCGCGCGTGCCCGTCAGCGGGCCGAGGACGAGCGACTGCCAGTCGAGTGGCTGGAACAGGACTGCCGAGACATCCGCTCCGACAGGCGCTTCGCCCTGGTGTTCTCGGCAACCAACGCGATGCAGCACCTGCACGACCTGGATTCCGTGGTCGCGTTCCTCACCTCGGCGCGAAACGTGCTGCGACCAGGAGGGACCCTGATCCTGGATGTGTTCAACCCCGACATGGCCAAGCTGTGCCGGCTCCCCGAGTCGCCCTACCACCACAAGTCGGTCGTGGACCGGGACGGGGCGAGGCTCGACGTGCGTGCGGCGACCAGCTACGACGCCGCCGCCCAAGTGCTGCGCTTCACGCTGGACTACCTTCGCGACGGCGTGTGCGTACGCACCAAGAAGGTCAGCATGCGCTGCTTCTTTCCCGAGGAACTCTCGGCGCTCTGCCGGCTGGCCGGTCTCGACGTCGCGCAGCGCTACGGAGACTACGATCAATCCCCGTTCACGAGCACCTCGCCGAAGCAGCTCCTGCTCTGCCGCTCCCGAACCGCCAACGGCCAGATCGGCGATCCGCCGTCGGTACCGGTCATGCCTCCGAGCTGAGCCGGCACCACATTCCGGTCAACACGCCTGGTCGGGGGCCGCATGAGCGGTGATCCTCGTTGGCGTCGCCGCGTCCGGGTGCAGGGCGCGCGGGCCGGGTACCCCTGTTCCCCGTCAGCGGTCACCACGGCAGGGCGCAGGCCCCTTCCGGCGAGGGCGGTGCAAGCTTGATCGGCGAGGTGGGGTCGATCTCGACGATGACCGGACGGTCGGGGCGGACTCGATGGGCGAGGAGAGCGGTGCTGTAGCCCGAGCTGGTACCGATCTCCAGCACCGTGTCGTCCGGCCCCGAGTCCAGGTGGTGCTCGTCGCGACGTCCGGCGCAATTCCGTAAGCCGGGGCCCGGGTCGGGCGAGGAGCCCCTGTGTGTGGCATGGATGGGCGAGCATGGGGTGGTCAGTCGCGGGGACGCTCCGGAGGTGGTGGCTGTGCTGAACGAGGTAAATGCGTTCTCGGCTTCGGGAAGCCGTCCAGCGCGGGGTTCGGCGGGGCTGCTGCCGTGATGCCGGCGCGCCCGAGCTGGCGCATCCAGTTGCTCGGATCGTTCGCCGTGACCGTGGAGGGGGTCGCGATCGAGGCCGGGGCGTGGCGGTTGCGGAAGGCGAAGGCGCTGGTGGCGATGCTGGCGCTGGCGCCGGGCCAGCGCTGTCATCGCGAGCACGTCCTGGACGAGCTGTGGCCCGATCTGGAGCCGGCGGCCGCGGCCCGAAATCTGCACCAGACCCTGTACGTGGCGCGCCGCGCGGTCGCCGGCGGCGGGCCCGCGGAACCCGGACGGCTGTCGATCCGGGAGGAGCAGGTCGTGCTGGACGTCGCTGGACCGGTCGAGGTCGACGTGTTGCGGTTCGAGGTGTCCGTGCAGGAGGCGTCGGCGGGGGACGATGTGGCGATGTTGCGCGCCGCGGCCGACCTCTATGCCGGGGATCTGTTGCCTGATCTGTCGGACGCGGACTGGTTGACGACGCGGCGGGAGCAGTTGCGGACGGCGTCCCGTGAGATCTCGGTGAGGTTGGCGACCGCGCTGGCGCGGACGGCACCGGAGGAGGCGCTGCTCCTCCTGACACGGGCGCTGGATGCCGATCCGGTGCACGAGGGGGCTGTCCGCGTGACGATGGGGGTGCTGGCAGGCCTGGGCCGACGATCCGAGGCGCTGGCCCGGTACGAGCGCTTGGTCGATGACCTCCTGGACGCGTTCGGGACCGACCCGGATGCGCAGACGGTGGCACTGTTTCGCGAACTGTTGACGGGTGCGCCGGCGGCGGAGCGTCCTCGGGCAGCCGATGTTTCGACCCCTAGTGAGGTTGTCGGCCATCTGCCGGCCCCGTTGACCAGTTTCGTCGGGCGCGAGCGTGAGATCGCCGACGTGGAGAGGCTGACCCGGCAGGCCCGGCTGCTCACGCTGACCGGGGCTGGTGGCAGCGGCAAGACACGACTCGCCGTGGAATCCGCGCGGCGAGTGCGTTCGAGGTACGCCGACGGGGCGTGGTTCGTTGATCTGACGGCCGTCGCTGAACCGGTGATGGTCGCCGACGCGGTGGCCAAGGCGCTCGGGCTGGACTCCGATGTGGCGGATCGGGGGCGGGCGCTGGTGGACCAGCTGCGCTCTCGACGGCTGCTGATCGTGCTCGACAACTGTGAACACCTGCTCGCCGCCTGTGCCGGGCTGGTCGGTGCGATCCTCGCCGGATGCTCGGGTGTCGACGTGCTGGCGACCAGCCGTGAGCCGCTGCATGCCCAGGGCGAGTTCACGCTGCGGGTGCCCTCGTTGACCCTGCCGTCACCCGACTGGGACCGCGCGGCCGGTTTGGAGCAGCTTGCACACTTGCCGAGTGTCCTGCTCTTCGTCGACCGTGCGGCACAGGTGCGGCCCGGGTTCGCGCTCGACGCCGACAACGCGCCAGGGGTGGTCGAGCTGTGCCGACGGCTTGACGGGATGCCCCTGGCGTTGGAGTTGGCGGCGGCCAAGACCGCCGCTCTCGAGCCGGCGGAAATCGTCCACCGGTTGAGTGACGTGCTGTCGCTGCTCTGCGGGGGAGGCGTACCCATCACCCGGCACCAGACGCTGCGTGGCACCTTGGAATGGAGCCACAACTTACTCGCCGGCCCTGAGCAGGTTCTGTTGCGCAGGCTTTCGGTGTTCGCGGGCAGTTTCACCCTCGAGGCGGCGGAGGCAGTGTGTGGTGATCCTCCGTTGGGAAGAACGGGGGTGTTCGAGGTGCTGGTCAGGTTGGTGGACCAGTCCTTGGTGGTACCGGCGAGAACGGCCGCCACGACCCGCTACCGGCTGTTGGAGACGGTTCGTCAGTTCGCGCACGAGAAGCTCGTTCTCGCCGGAGAGGCGGAGCGGTCGGCGGCCGTCCACGGTGCGTACTTCCTTGCCTTCGCCATGGCCCACAACCCCGAACGGGCCGCAGGCGTGGTGAGAGAAGAGCCGAAGCTGTTGGACGGCGAGCATGACAATCTGCGCGCAGCACTGGGGTGGGCCTGCAAGCACGATGCCGAGACCGCCTTGCGCCTGGCCGCCAATCTGTGGCGCTTCTGGTTCCTGCGCGGCCACGCCGTCGAGGGCGCGCGGTGGCTCGAGCGGGCGTTGGCCATGGCACCCGAACCGACTCGGCCCCGTGCGGCCGCCTTGATCGGGCTGACCGGGCTCGACAGTCGCCAAGGGCGCTCCGACCGGCATCGGGCGCTGGGGGCGGAGGCGGTGGCGATCGTCCGCCGGATCGGCGAGCCCGACGAGGTGGTGATGGCCCGGATCGCGGAGGCCACGCTGGTGTGGAGCACCTTTGACCTGGACGAAGCCGAACGGATGGCCACCGAGGTACGGGCCGAGGGCATCGCACGCGGCCGGCCCGAGCACGCCGCCGCCGGTAGCTGGCTGCTCGGTCATTGCGCGCTGTTCCGTGAGGACGCTCCCCTGGCCATCCGGCATCTCGACTCCTGCCTCATCGAGCTGGCCCACGCTGATACCGCCACGCGCCCTTTCCTGCCCGTGATCACGCCCTGCTTGCTCCTCGTCCCGATCGCCGGGCGACTGGTCCCCTACATGGAAGAGACCATGCTGCTGGGCCGGCGTGTGGGCGTCGTTCAGGCAACGGGGTACGCGGAGGCCGCCCTGGGCTACGCGCACCGGCTGACCGGAAATCAGCAGACGGCACTGTCCCTGGTCGCCGAGGCCGTCGACCAGTTCGCCGACCTGGGCGATGACCTGGCCAGGGCGCAGGCGCTGCACCAGATCGGCTGTCTTCACCGTGACATGGGTGCATTCCGGGAAGCGGGGCTGGCGCTGTCGATGGCGCGGGATGTCCGCAGCGCGATCGGAGATCGTCGAGGGGAGTTACTGACCGACATCAGCCTGGGCCTGCTGCAGGCCATGGCGGGTGACATCTGCGACGGCCTTGGCAGCGTCCGTCGGTCGCTGTCCGGATTCGAGGCCGCAGGTGACGTGGTGGGCATCGGCGCGACACTGACCGCGCTCGGGGCCATTGAACTACTGTCCGGCGAGACACGGGCCGCGCGTGAGTTGTACCGACGGGCTGCGGAACGGTTCGCTCCGTGGCCACGGTTCGCCGGATGGCTGAGGTTGGCCATGGCCGAGCTCTCCACCGAGCTGGATGATCACCGTCGAGCCGCCCGGGAGACCGCTGCGGCGGCAAGCGTTTTCGATCCTGTGCGCTGCGTCATCGCCGGTCGCCATTTGGCCACCCTCCGTGACGGTGGTGCGGGCGGCGGCGCGCGGGCGGCCGCACGTTGAGATCGTGTTGAGTTCTCGTTGGGGCGGGGTCCCTAGGGTCGGTCTCGATGTGACGGCCCATGGGAGGAATCATGACCACGACCCAGCACGCGGCAAGCCCTATCGGGGACGCCACGCTTGCCGAGTTCACCGCAGGCCTGCGCGGCACCGCGGTGCTGCCGGGTGAGGCGGAGTACGACCAGGCCCGCAGTGTCTGGAACGGGGCGCATGACCGGCGTCCGGCGGTCATCGCCCGGTGCGCGGGTGTGGCCGACGTGATCCGCACGATCGACTTCGCCCGCAGTGAGGGGCAGCCGCTCGCGGTACGCGGAGGGGGCCATTCCATCCCTGGGTTCTCCACTCTTGACGGCGGCATCGTGCTGGACCTCTCCCCGATGACGGGAGTCCAGGTCCATCCGGACCGCCGCACCGTGACCGCGCAAGCGGGATGCACGTGGAAGGACCTGGACGCGGAGACCCAGCAGTTCGGGCTCGCGGTGACCGGTGGTCTGGTGTCGTCGACGGGCATCGCCGGTTTCACCACCGGCGGTGGCATCGGCTGGCTCATGCGCAAGTACGGACTGGCCAGCGACAACCTCGTCGGAGCCGACGTCGTCACCGCTGACGGTCAGTTCGTGCGGGCGAGCGAGCGAGAGAACGCCGAACTGTTCTGGGGTCTGCGCGGCGGAGGCGGCAACTTCGGGGTGGTGACCTCCTTCGAGTTCCAGCTCCACGCGATCGGCACGACGGTCCTGTCCGGCCTGGTCTTCTACCCGGCCGAAGAAGCCCAGCAGGTACTGGCCGGGTACCGGGCGGCGTGCGCGTCGGCTCCTGACGAACTGACCACGCTGGTCAATCTGACCACCGCCCCGCCCGTGCCCTTCCTGCCCGCGTCCGTCCACGGCACGCCGGTCATCGGTGTGGGCGGCTGCTGGTCCGGCGACCTTGACGCCGGCGAAGCGGCCACCGCGCCCTTCCGGTCCTTGGGCACCGTCATCGCCGACGTGTTCGCGCCCCACCCGTACGCGGGATGGCAGCAGGCCCTCGACCCGCTCTACCCGCGGGGGATCCACAACTACTTCCGCTCGGCGCTCCTTCGTACGGTCGACGACGATGCCTTGCGCGTCCTGCGGGACTTCTTCGTGGCGCTGCCCAATCCGCTCACCGAAATCCACCTGCAGCATCTCGGCGGTGCCGTGGGCAGGGTGCCCGCGTCGGAGACGGCCTACGCGCTGCGCGACCAGGAGTTCATCGTCAACGTCATCGCCCGCACAACGGACGCCGACGGTTTCGGCAAGGTCGTCGACTGGGCACGGCAGCTGACCGCCGCGCTCGGACCGGATGCCGGCGCCTACGTGAACTTCACCGGCGAGTCGGACCCGTCCCTGGTCCGGGCTTCCTACCCGCCGGACACCTACCGGCGACTGGTCGAGCTGAAGAACCGCTACGACCCCGCCAACCTGTTCCGGCTGAACCAGAACATCGTCCCCTCAGTCTCCTCAGGGTGACCTCAGTCCCGTCAGGGTGACCCTGGCGCGGAGCCGCCCCGGCCGTGTTGTGCGAACACATCACCTTCTGGCCGGGCCTGTGGCGACCGACAGATCGACGTGCGCGGACCGCACGCGTATTGGCGCAGCACGGCACCCGGGAAGCGGGAGCTGCTCCCGTAGGCTCGCGGCTGTGCGGCCGTCAGCAGCACACATCGGGCGTGCGATGGCCATGGATGCCCTCTACCAACGTCACGCCGAACGGCTTGGACGAACCTTGTGGGGCCCGAGCCGGGTCCGATAGGAAGGGGGTGCGGAGTCCGGCCTACGGGGGTGCGCCGATGTCGTTGGAATTCCGGCTGCTCGGCAGCATCGAGGCATATGCCGACGGCAGACCCGTGCCTCTTGGGCACGTCCGGCAGCGAAGCGTCCTGGCGGGCCTACTCGTCGACACGGGCCTGCCCCTGACCACGGACCAGTTGGCGCAACGCGTGTGGGGAGACCACCCGCCCCGCCAGGCCCGGGCCACCCTGTACGGCTACATCTCCCGGCTGCGCCAGGCGCTCCCGGGCACCGACGAGGCGGACATCACCCGGCGGAGCGGCGGCTACGTGCTCGTGCTGGCCGACACCGTGACCGTGGACCTCCACGAGTTCCGCCGACGGGTCGCCGAGGCCCGCGACGGCGAGGAGTACGCCCCGCTGGAACGTGCCCTGGCACTGTGGCACGGCGAGGCCCTCGCCGGTCTCGACACGCCCTGGTTCAACGCCCTGCGCGACACTCTCGACCGGGAGCGCTATGCCGCCCAACTAGCCCTGGACGACGAGTGGTTGCGGCGCGGACAGCACGCCGCGCTGCTGCCCTCCTTGACGGCGCGCTCGGCCGCGGCTCCCTTCGACGAACGCCTCGCGAGCCAGTTGATGCTCGCCCTGCACCGCGGCGGCCGATCCGCCGAGGCGCTTGCCCACTACCAGGGCGTACGGCGCCGGCTCTCGCGTGAACTCGGCATCGGCCCCGGCCCGATGCTGCGGCAGATCCAGGCCGCCGTCCTGCGCCAGGACGTGGAACCCGGACCCGAGGCGCAGGACGGCCGGGGGCTGCCCGAGGGGCGGGCGATCGCCCGGACCCTGCGGAAGATCACCGCGTCGCCTGCCCAACTACCGCCGCCTGTCATCCCGTTCACCGGCCGGCGCGACGAACTCATGCGGCTCGACTGTCTCCTGGCCGCCGCTTCCCCCGGCCGGATGCGCCCGACCGCGGTCGTCGTGTCGGGCACCCCCGGCGTCGGTAAGACCGCATTGGCCGTGCACTGGGCCCACCGGGTGCGGCATGCCTTCCCCGATGGGCAGTTGTACATGAATCTGCGCGGGTTCGACCCGGGCGGACCGGCGGTGAGCCCGGCCGAGGCGGTTCGGGTCTTCCTGGACGCCCTTGGGGTGCCGTCGGCTCGCATCCCGCTCGGCCTGGAGGCACGGGTCGGCATGTTCCGCAGCCTGCTGGCCGACCGGCGGGTACTGGTGGTGCTGGACAACGCCCGCCATGCCGACCAGGTCCGCCCGCTGCTGCCCGGTGCACCCGGCTGTCTGGCGCTGGTCACCAGCCGTGACCGGCTCATGAGCCTGGCCGCCACAGGAGGCGCCCACCTGCTGTCCGTCGATCCGCTCGCCCCGGGCGAGGCCCGGGACCTGCTGACCGGCCGGCTCGGTGCCCGCCGGACAACCGCGGAACCCGGCGCGGTGGACGAGATCGCCGGCCGGTGTGCGGGACTGCCGCTGGCCCTGGCGATCGTGGCCGCCCGCGCCGCCGCACAGCCGCGGCTGCCGCTGGCCGCGCTCGTCGAGGAACTGCGGCAGACCGGCAGCCGCCTGGACGCCTTGGACGGCGGCGATCCGGCCAGCCGGGCGCGGGAAGTGTTCTCCTGGTCCCAGGACGCGCTGAGCACCGACGCCGCTCGGCTCTTCCGACTGCTGGGCCTCCATCCCGGTCCCGACATCGGTCTGCCGGTGATCGCCGCCCTGGCCGGGGTGCCACCGGCGCGCGCCCGCACCCTGCTGGCCGAGCTGGTCCAGGGCCACCTTGTGTCCGAGTACGCCCCGCGCCGCTACGCCCTCCACGACCTGCTGCGGGCCTACGCCACCGAACTCGTCGGCGAGCGCGACGGCGAGGAGACCCGGTCCGCGGCGACGCATCGGATGCTCGACCACTACCTGCACACCGCCCTCGCCGCCGACGTACTGCTCACCCCACGGCTCGATCCGTCGCCCCTGCCCCCCGCCCGGCCGGGCGCCACCCCCACGCGGCCCGCCGACCACCAGGAGGCGCTGGCCTGGTTCACGGCCGAACACCCCGTCCTCCTGGCCGCGGTCGAACTCGCTGCCGCCACCGGCTTCGACCCGCACGCGTGGCAGCTCGCCGCCACCCTCACCACCTTCCTCGACCGGCACGGTTACTGGGAGCCGCTGGCCGCGGCCCAGACCACCGCGCTGGAGGCCGCGCGCCGCCGGGGCGACACGGCCGGAGAAGCCGACGCCCACCGCAGTCTCGGACTTGCCCAGGACCGGCTGGGCCACCCCGACGACGCCCGCACGCACTACGCACACGCGCTGGACCTGTTCGGTGCACTCGGCAGCCACCCCGGCCGGGCCCGCACCCACCAGCACCTGTCCCGGATGTCCGAGGCCCAGGGACGCCACGAGCAAGCGCTGGACCACGCCCGCAACAGCCTGCAGCACTACCGGGCCGCCGACGATCGGGCCGGACAGGCCGCGGCCCTCAACCACATCGGTTGGATTCGGGCCCAACTCGGCGACCACCAGCCGGCGCTGACCCACTGCCAAGAAGCCCTCGCCCTGGCCGAAGGGTCCAGTGACCTCAACGGCCAGGCCCACACCTGGGACAGCCTCGGCTACATCCACCACCATCTCGGCCGGCACCGCCGCGCCGTCGACTGCTACCTGCACGCTGTAGCCCTCTTCCGCCAAACCGGCGACCGCCGCAGCGAAGCCGCGGGCCTTCTGTGCCTCGGCGACGCCCACCATGCCGCCGCCGACCCCGCCGGCGCCCGTGACGCCTGGATCGGTGCCCTGGCCCTCTTCGAAGAACTCGGCCACCCGGACGCCAAGCTGCCGCGCGCCAGACTCATGGGCCACCACGACAGAGACCCGGCCGATACGCCGCAGCCCGCACACCGCTGACCTGGCCGTCGAACCGGCTGGGGGCGGGGAGAACAGGCTGTGGGGGGCTCCCGACGACGGAGACGGGATCTCTGGCCGGGTGCGAGTCCGTCAAAGACGTCGTCCGGGCCTGTTGAGATCGGCGAGTTTTCGGACGTGGTGGACTTGCAGTCCGGCTTGTCCCTCGCACATCTCGCACTGTCCGGCGAGGAGCCGATGGATCTGCTCGTTTCGCCGGGCGGTGGCCAGGGGCGGGTTGCGGTCGGTCAGGACGGTGGTGCGCTGCCGTTTGAGCGGGATCCCGCCGAAGCGGGAGACCAGCGGTTTCCTGACCTTGTCACGCTGCACCGCGACCTGGAAGCAGGTCCGCCCACCACTGGTCAGTGGGGCATTCCCACCAGCGGCCACGCTGTGCCGAGTTCGTCCATGACGATCCGGTCGCCCAGGAGTATCAGATGGCCGGTGGGAGCCACATGAAAGTGCGCCTGCAGGACCCGAAACCTGTAACCCCCCAGGTTCGTGGCTGGCCTGCAATCGATGAATCAGAGTAATGCGATTGCTCTACCCGGCATCGTGGCGTCCTTGAATGATTCTCCTGTCAGGCTCAATCAGCCCTGAGAAGGAGCGGAAGCATGAAGTCCACCATCAAGATGAAGCGCCCCGCGGCCAAGAAGATCAGCGTCCGGCGCACCGGCGACGTCCGTCTGACGACGGCGGCGTTCTGCGGCGGCTCGACCACCTACTGGGTGCAGGCCTGATCTTCTGAGAGCGGCGGCCCGGCTGCCGGATGGTATGCCGGGCCGCCGCTCTCACGGACGCTGGGAGTGCTGATGGCCGATATGGGTGTTGAGTTCTATCCGCTGAGTTTCGTGCCCGAGGGGGCCGACGTGGTCATCGGTCGGACCGAGACGGGGACGTACGCCGTTCTGCCCGGTGACGGCGCCGAGTTGCTGCGACGGCTCGAGGGGGGTTCGACGGTCGCCGAAGCCGCCGCGTGGTACGAGCGGAGCTTCGGCGAGCCGGTGGACGTGGACGACTTCCTCGAGTCCCTGAGCGAATTGGGCTTCATCAGGGCGCCCGGCAGCGCGGCCGCCGTGACGGCCGCTGCGCCTCGGTTCCAGTGGTTGGGGCGGGCGCTGTTCTCCACACCGGCTTGGTTGGTGTACGGGGCTGTCGCCGCCTGTGCCCTGATCGAGCTTGTCCGGCAGCCGGGCCTGCGACCCTCGTACTCCCAGGTGTACTTCACCGGATCGCTCGTCGTCGTCGAGGTGACGCTGCTGTTAGGACAGATTCCACTGGCTTTCCTGCACGAGGCCTACCACGTCCTGGCCGGTCAGCGTCTCGGGCTGCACAGCCGGCTCGGCATCAGCAATCGGTACAACTACGTGGTTTTCGAAACCCGGACCAACGGCCTGTTCAGCGTGCCGCGCAGGCAGCGCTATCTTCCGTTCCTGGCCGGAATGCTGATCGACACCGTGGTGGTCGGCGCCCTGGACCTGACAGCGGCTCTGCTGCGCAACGGCCACGGTTCCACGGCGTTCGTCGGACGGACGTGTCTGGCGTTGTCGTTCTCGGTGCTGGCCCGGCTCGGCTGGCAGCTTTTACTACATCTGCGCACCGATCTGTACTACGTCCTGAGTACCGCTCTGAACTGCCACGACCTCCACGAGGCGAGCAGGTCCATACTGGTCAACCGCCTGCGCCGGCTCTCCGGCCGGACCACCGGCCTCATTGACGAGACCCAGTGGACCGACCGCGATCGCAAGATCGGGGGCTGGTACGGATGGCTCATCGCCTTCGGATTCACGGGGACCGTAGTCCTGGCCGTCTTCGTCACCGGACCGGTCGCGGTGACCTATGCCGTGCGCACCGGTCGGGGCTTGCTGGCCGGTACGGGGACTTGGCACTTCCTGGATTCCCTGGTCGCACTGCTCATATTCACCGTCCAGATCGTGCTGCCGGCCGCGTTGGCCTGGCGCAAGCGGAGCCGCAACGCCGGACGCAAGCCGAAGCTACTCACCGCCTGAAGGAGTGATGTCAGATGTCTCGCCACCTGCACGTCGTCGGGGCCCGCGCCCGTGACCGGCGCCCGATGCTGGAACAGCCCGCCGGGGCCGTTTTCGCCTCCTGCCACAAGGGACTGCGGGGACCCTACACGGGAGTGGACACCATCCTCGCCGCCGTCCTGCCCGACGTCGTACGCAGGTGGCCCGACCTGGTCGATTACCACCGCTTGGAGATCCTGGAGGCTATCCCGGAGCTGAGCGAGCTGATCGGTCCGGCGCCGTACACCCTCGCCAAGGACGCGCCGTTCATGGAGCGCACCCGCTGGTACGGGGACACCATGACCCGCTGCTTCTCCCAAGGGATCATCACCTTGTTGCGCGAGTACGCACGGCGCCTGCGCGAGATGGGATCCGTGCCGCCGACCCTGGTGTTCGACGCCGTGCACCGTGCCGAAGGCACGACGCAGCAGTTCGTCGCGCTGTTCGTCCGCCGCGTCGGCGCGGACCTGTGGCCCGCGGTGATCGGCACCGACGGCGGCGTGGGGTCCGCGTTGGAAGCCGCCCTGACGGAGTTCACCGATCGGGTGGAGGCCGTCCCGTGCCCGGACTCCGAGCAGTGGTCCCCCGCAGACCTCGTGGCCGAGTACATCCTGTCGGACGGGACCTGCGACGACCCCGCGGCCTACCGGGCCTATCTGGAGCTTGACCCGGACGAGCGCGCGGTCCTGCACGACCGGCGCGCCGAAGAGCTGGAACCGGAAGCGTCGTGGGGCGTGCGGACCGCCGCGCTCGCCTACCACCGGGAGCGGGGTACCGATCCCCGCGGCAAGGGCGTCACGGCCCTGCGAACCGCGGCCGAGTACCTCACCCTCATGGGCTTCCAGCGGGCGGCGCTGGAGATGAGCGAACGCGGCAGGGCGCTCACCGACCCCGTCCACGACGCGGACACGTACCGGAAGTTCACCAACATCCTCATCGCCCAAGTGCTCGGGCTGGGGCGGCTGGACGAAGCCGCGGCACTCTGCAGCGAAGTACGCCGACGGTACGCGCAGCCGCTGGCTCACATGACCACCAGCTACTTCATGGCGATGATCTACACGCGGTTCATGGTGCCCCGGGACAACGAGAAGGCGCTCGACTTCCAGAACAACGCCGTGGTCATCGCGAACGGCCTGGCCGACGAGCGGCTGCGCCTGATCCACAGCGGCTTCCAGGACAACGCTCTGGCGCTGATCGAGATGCACCGCGGCAATCTGCCCCACGCGCTGAGCCTGGTGGACGGCGCGATTACGCGCGCGGACGGCCGGCTTGGACCGGACGAGTGGGTGCTGCATCGCTCGCAGCTGCTCTTCAACCGCGCCCGCCTGCTCGGCGCGATGCGCCGTGATGACGAGGCCTACGATGTGCTCACGACGTTGTCCGAGATGGACCCGCGCTACACCGAATATCTTACCGAGCGTGCCAAGATCTGCCGGCGGCGCGGCGACTTGGAGGCGGCCATCCGGGACTACGATCGCGCCGCGGAACTCGGACCGCCCTTGGTCGAGGTCTACCACAACCGGGGCTCGGCCTACGCCGAACTCGGCATGATCGAGCAGGCTCTCACCGACTTCGATTTTGTCCTCGACATGGAGCCCGACGACGCGGACACCCTCCTGAGCCGCGCCGAGCTACTGGTCGATGGGGGAGAACTCGACGGCGCGGCCGCGGACGTCGAGCGCGCGCTGAAGCTGGTCGACGGCGATCCCCGGCTGCACTGCCTGCGCGGCATGATCCACCTCGCGGCAGGGGACGCCGCACTGGCGCTGCCCTGTTTCGACGCAGCCCTGGCCCAGGATCCCGACTACCCGGCCGCCCTGGTCAATCGAGCGGTCGCACTGTTCGAGCTGTCCGAACCCGGCCGGTCCGTCTCGGACCTGACCCGGGCCTTGGAGCTGTCCGATGCTGCCGCGGACCTGCTTCTCAACCGGGGGATCGCCTACACGGCCTGCGAGGACACCGCAGCGGCGCTCGCCGACTTCGACCTCGCACTCACGCTCCCGGACGCCGATCGTCCGGAGTTGCTCTACCGACGCGCACTGTGCCTGATCGGCGCGGGCGACCGGGACCAAGCCGAGGCGGACCTGCTCGAGTGCCGGCGGCTCGGCACGCGGACAGAAGAAATCGACGACCTGCTGGCGAAGGCCTGAGCCGGCCTTCGGGCCGCCGTTTCGGCAGCGAGAAGAAGGAGTCACCACTATGACAGTGAGCGCTCAGAGCTTCCGTGACGTCATGGCCTGCCTGGCGATGCCGGTGGCGGTGGTCAGCACGGTCGACGGGACCGGCGGGTGGCACGGCGCCACGCTCGGCTCGGTCGTCTCGCTCTCCTTGGATCCGCCGCTGGTGATGTTCGCCCTCGGGAGCGGCACGAGCGTGCATCGGCCGGTGTGCGACAGCGGACGCTTCTGCATCAGCATCCTCAACGCCGGCCAACGCGCGACCGCCGAACGGTTCGCCGGCGAACCGGCGGGCCGCTTCGCCGCGGACATTGTCTCCCTGGACGGTGTCCCCGCGGTCGGCGCGGCCGCGGGCTGGCTGCTCTGCAACCGGTCCGATCTGGTCGAAGCCGGGGATCACACCATCGTGATCGGCCGGGTCGAGCACGCATTGCGCGGCCCCCACAGCCCCGCCGGGCCGCTGCTGTACCACGAGCGCCGGTATCACCGGCTCGGTGTGGCGGCCGAGCTGCACAGCCTGCACTCGGCCGGAGACGTACATCAGTCCTCCTATGCTGACACCCCGGCCTGACCGCCATCGAGCGTCGCCCTGTCGAGGTGGAGGCGCAGTTCCGCCCGTCCGGTCAGGCCGAGCTTGTCGTAGGCGTGCTGAAGGTAGTTGGAAACGGTCCGGGGCGACAGGCCCAGCCGCGTGGCGATCTGGGGGGTCGTCAGAGCCGAGGCCAGCAGCACGACCTCCTGCTCGCGCCGGGTGAGCAGGGATCCCAGTCGCCATCGGTCCAGCAGCGGGGTGCGCGCGCCTTCGCAGCGGCGCGCGAGCGAATCGGCTCGCTCCCGGAAAAGGGCTGCCGCCGCGTGTCGGCCGCCGAGGCGGTGGGCCTGGGAAGCCGCAGTGGCGGTCTCCGCGGCGAGCAGCGTTCGACCGAGGCGGTCGAAGGCGTTGGTGGCCTGCCCGAGGGCGTCACCGTCGCGCCGGGCCAGTCCCTGCGCGGCCGCAGCCATGACGGCTACCGTGTCCACCTCCACCGTGCGAGCGAGATCTGCGAGTCGGGCGCGCACATCGCCGGCAGCGCCCAGTCGCGCGGCGTCGTAAAGAGCGATCGCTTCGTGTGCGAGATGGCCACGCTTCCCGGACAGCTCGGCGGCGAACCTGCAGGACTCGACCGCCCGGGAGAGTTCGCCGACGCCGACGTACACCCAGGCACGGCCCAGAGCGATCCACGGCTCGAACGCGTCACTGTGGCAACTGTCGTATTCGTCCACTTGATTCAGCCAACGGCGGGCTTCCGCGGCGTCGCCAGCCATCGCAGTGACAGCCGCCAACTCCATCGTCCACGCGGTCTTCAAGCAGAACAACCCCTCGCCGTCCGACAACGTCAGGGCCTCACGCAGGCTTCTGGAGGCGAAGCGCACGCGACCTTGCGCCTGGGCGGCCATGCCACGCAACGCCGCCCAGATGCCGGCCATCGATCGGGCTCCGGCCACGACCGCCTCGGCATAGCCCCGATCGGCCAAATCCTGTGCCTGACGGACGTCTCCGCACATGAGGCGGGCCAGACAGCCTCCGTAGCCGACCTGCGCGGCGCCCCAAGGGAACTGTCCGCTTGCCACGTCGTCCAGCACGGCCGTGCCCTCCTGGAAGATCGCTTCGCCCAGCGCACCGCGGCCCAGCAACCCGGCTGCCGCCGCACCGGCGGCCGCGGCCCAAATCTTCGCCTGCGGACCGGAATCCGGGCGGGCCAGGACCGACTGCGCGGTGAACAACGCCTGATCGCCGTGTCCGTCGGCCAGCTGGATCCAGGACCGCTTGGCCTCGGCCTCGTGACGGCCGTGCATCACAATTCCCAACGTGCGTTCGGCCACATGCGCGGGCTCGCCCAGCCCGAAGTATTGGATCTCCGCGGTGGTCAGGGCCCATGCCGCGGCTTGCCCAGGGTCGTCGGGCCGGGACGGTAGGGCGTCGGCGGCGCGGCGGCTTTGCCCTTGGAGCATCAGGACCCGGGCGAGGAGCAGATCCGCAGCCGGGCCGGGGCGATTCATCCGGGACGCCACGGCGAGCTTCGCGGCGAGTTCCAGGTCGAAGCGTGCCATCGCCCGGCCTGCCGCCGGCAAAAGGAACTCGGGGTTGGAGATGGTCCCGGCGTGAAGCTGCCATTCCCCCGCGCGCAGCACGTCCTCCTCGCGAAGCGACGGGCCTCGCAGGAGGGTTGCGAACAACTTGCCGTAGACGCGTCGGGCTGTGCTGCCCGTCAGCAGGAGGCGCACCAACGGCACGGACAGAGGTGGCGCGAGGCGAACGGTCGGCTCGGCCGTGTCACCGGCGACTCGCACCATGCCCGCCCGCTCGGCGGCGTCGATCGCCGCCGGCTCGACCATCGTCTCCAACAGACCCATCCGGATCGGCTCCGCGCAGGCGACGACCTCGACGACGCCTCGCACGATCGGCCCCGCCTCGTCCATCCACTGTCCGGCCAATCCATGGACGAGACTGTCCGGAGCCCTATCCGCCTGCCGAAGGCCGGTGACCGTCTGCTGGAGGCCACCCTGTACGGAGAGTGCGCCGATATCCATGAGCGCTCGCAGGGCAAGGGGGTTCCCGCCGATCTGCCGCGCGAGACGACGGCGGCCGATCACGTCCAGGCGCGCACCGAGCAAGCGGTCGATCAGCCGGTCCATCGCTTTTGCGGACAGCGGGCCGAGCGGCAGGCAGGTGATACGGCCACTGCTCCACAGGGCGTGTAACGCCGACGGAAGAAGCCCGCCCGGGGCGACGGTGCCGACCAGGAATATCAGGCGACGGGCCATCAGCTCGGCGAGCACTGCCGCCGACTCGTCGTCGAGTACGTGCACGTCGTCGACGACCATGAGCATCCGGTCCGGTCCGGCTGCCCGCAGGGACGAGATCAGCCGCGACAACACGGTGCGCCCGTCGGCGATGTCGGGTACCAGGTGGGCGATCGCCCCGAACGGCGTCGAGCGCATGTCCCGGCGGGCGCCGACCCACAGGACCGGGCATCCACCCGCCCCCAGCCTGGCTGCCGCCTCCCGTGCGACCCGGCTCTTTCCCGCCCCACGGGCACCCGTCAGCATCACGCCCCGGACACCTGGGTGCCGGTATTCGGCCTCGATCGCCCCGATCTCGTCGTCCCGACCGACGAGGAGCCATTCTTCACCCGCCTTGTCGCTCATCCGGGCGAACGCCGTCGGATCAGCCCTGCAGGAAATGTCCATCGCAGCTCCCGAGTTGAGGAAGCACGCCACCAGACCGTTGTGCGCGGGAACCCGCGATGCTGCTTTGCCATCAGCGCGACGGCTGGTGAACCCCTGCCCCTGCCGGCCGTGCGCGCCGGTGTCAGCACTCTGTCGACGAGGTGTTGAACAAACGTTGTGAAGACCTTGAATCGCCTGACCGGAAGGTGCGCAGGCGGGATGGCGAGGTCACCGGCGCGCAACTCGGTCCGCGCCGCCAGCTGCGGTGTGTGCCGTGCGCTGGGCCTGGAGTCTGGCGCGGACCTGCTGCGCGTCGGACTGCTCAAGCTGGTCGAAGACGTCCAACGATCATCTCCAGTTCGGCGACGGTCTCGTCGGACGGTGCCAGGTCGCGCAGCGTGTGCGGCATTGTGCGTGCGGCGTCCGCGATGATCGCCGCGTCGCGGGCATCGGTCTTGGCCTCGCCAGGGTAGAGGTCGACGATTCTTCGCATCGTCAGGCCGGGCAGGTAGGCGACGCGGCAGCCTGTGTCGCGGGCCACGGCCAGGGGCAGGGCGCCGATCGAGGCGGGCTGGCCGACCACCACCAGCAGGGAGCCGTGCTTGGCCTGCAGCTTGGCGAAGGTCTCGCGCAGTTTCGGCTCGGTATTGGGCGGCCGCTTGTCGAGGACCCGTTTGCCGACCGGGGTCAGGGCGGTGGCGTGGTGTCGCCCTTGCCCACGTGCAGGCCGAGGTAGACGTCGATGTCACCCGTGTCGATCACGCGTACTCTCCACGGCGGTCGTACCCTTCCCGGCCTCACCTGCGGCATCAGCGTGCCGGCATCCACGTTACGAAGAGCCTGCCTTACCCCGGGAGATATCGGCGCTCGTGCCCATAATCCGCGTCCTGTCGGCGCGGAGAGATTGGTGATGCCGCACCACCGCTCGAGAAGGGCCTCGACATAGGCAGTGATGCGTTCGGACGGAGGCACCTCGACCTCATCGCCGAGATAGCGCTCGCACAGGTCCCTGAAGGTCCGGCGGGCACTCTTGTCGTCCGCCGGCCGATTCTCGAGTGCGGTAAAACATCGCCGGCACCCAAGGGCTGGTTCGCGATAAGGCAGGCGCAGCGGGAGCGCAATTAGCGATATGCGGAACGGTGGAATGCATGGTTGGCCATAGGGTCAGCCGTCATGGATTCAGTCGTAGGGCCATGGCTTGCCAAGTAAGTCAAGACTTATCTTTAGAGAGCTTTGACCGTATGGTGTGGCTCGAATCGAAGGAGCCCCCTGTTGTCGAAACTGAGTGATTCCGCTGTGCGTGCGGTTGACTTGGAGCGGGATTATGTGTCCTCGTTGTATGAGTTGCTCACCGAGCGGCTTTCCGAGGCGCGAGTACACCGAGCGAGTGTGCTGAAGGCCCCGGCGGAAAGCGCCGGTGAGGCATACGAGAGGGAAATCGCCGCCGAGCGTCTGGCCAAGGAAATCGGCCGGCTGGAGGGTTCCGAAAAGGGGCTGGTCTTCGGGCGCATCGACTGGACGGATGGCACGGTCCTGCGCATCGGGCGGATCGGACTGCATACGGAGGAGGATGACCTGCCTCTGCTCGTGGACTGGCGCGCGAACGCGGCGCGGCCCTTCTACGAGGCGACACCGGTCCACCCGATGGACCTGCGGCGGCGCCGGCACCTGCGCCTCGAGGAGCGCACGGTCGTCTCGGTGAGTGACGAACTGCTGGACGGAACCGCCCCGACCGACGAGGACGTTGTGGGGGACGGCCCGTTGGCCGAGGCTCTGTCGGCACGGCGTACGGGCAGGATGCACGCGGCCGTCGCGACGCTGCAGGCCGAGCAGGACGAGATCGTCCGCTCCGCCCACCGCGGGGTGACCGTGGTGCAGGGCGGGCCGGGCACCGGCAAGACGGTGGTCGCCCTGCACCGGGCGGCCTATGTCCTGTACGCGTTTCCGCGCGCCGCGGAGGAGGGTGTCCTCGTGGTGGGCCCGAACGCCCGGTTCCTCGACTACATCTCCCAGGTCCTTCCCTCGCTCGGAGAGAACGACGTCGTTCTGGCGACCTGCCGGGAACTGGCCGGAGTGTCCACGGACACGGTGGACCCGTTCGATACGGCGCGTCTCAAGGGCGGCTCCGACCTCGCCGACGCCTTGGCCGGCCTGCTGCGTGTCCACCAAGCCCCCGCCGGTGACTTCACCGTGCGGGTCGGACGGGAACGGGTTCACCTGTCCGGCGAGGAAGTCGCCGCCGCACGTGACGCCGCGGTGGCAGCCGTACCGGGGCACAACCCCGCGCGCCAGGTGTTCAGGGAGCTCTTGGTCGACGCCGTCACCGACGCGATGCAACGTGACATGGGCGACCTCCTGGAGCAGATCGACGCCGATGCCGTCAGAATGACGGGCCTGGACCTCGACCGGTTCACGGGAGCTGCCCAGCGCCGTGCCGAAGGTGCGGCCGACCCGGGTCCGGTCCACGAGCTGGACCTGGACGCCATCCGAGCCGATCTCCTCGACGACGCCGGCGTCGACCGAGCGGTCGAGGTGTTGTGGCCGCGGCTGGTACCCGGTGACCTCGTGAAGGCGCTCCTGACGAACGCCGGCGCTCTCGCCGAGCGCCTGCCCCGCCTGACCGCGCAGGAGCGGTCCCTTCTGCTGCGCGGTGCGGACGACCCGTGGACCGATGCCGATGTGCCGTTGCTGGACGAGGCGGCGAGCCTGGTCGACGGCCCCCCCGAGCGGACGTACGGGCATGTCGTCGTCGACGAGGCGCAGGAACTGACCGCCATGCAGTGGCGGATGATCGTCCGCCGCTGCCCGGCCAGGGCGATGACGCTGGTGGGTGACTTCGCCCAGGCAGGCCCGGTCGCGACAGCACGCGACTGGAAGGGAGCACTGAGCCCCCACGTCGGACCGCGGTTCAAACAGCACAACCTGACCGTCAGCTACCGCACCACGCAGGAGATCCTGGAGAGCGTCCGGGACCTGCTCACGCGGATCGCTCCGCAGAAGCCCACACGCTCACTGCGAAGCGGTGAGCGCCCTCGCACCGTGACCACCCCTCCGGACGAGGTGGTCACCACCGTCGTTCAGGAACTCCGCGCCCAGAGCACCGCGCATCCGGGCGAGCTTCTGGGAGTGATCTGCGCGGACACCAGGGTGAGCGAGCTGACGGCCCAGGGCATCGCTCACCACGCACGCATCGTGCCGGCGTCCGAAGCACGCGGCCTGGAATTCGACGGGGTCGTCGTCATGAACCCCGAGGAAATCATCACGGCCCGCCCCGGTGGGGAAAGGGATTTGTACGTAGCCCTGACCCGGGCCACCAAGCGCCTCTGCACCATCACCGTCCAGCCCGCCTGACGACTCGGCGGTTCACGGGGTACAGCTCGGTCAGCCCGAGAGGAGGTCGCCTGTGGTGCCGGGGTGGGTCGGCCAGCGTGGGCCGGTGGTGAGCTGACTTCCCCTCTACCTCCGGCTTTCCCGCTGTTGTGAGTTATGTGCTGGGGGAGCGGTTGGGAGGCGTTTGGACTCCCGCCGGATGCGTGTTGGGGTGAGCTTGTTCGCCTCCGCCGGCTACTCCCACGGCTGTCGAAGGTCGGCGACCGGCGACCGGTGGCCGCGTTCGCCTGCGCGGGGGCGAGCGTGTCCCGGCCCTGGGGCCCCGTGACGGGACGCGGCCGGTGGTAGCTGCGCACCGCAGGCCCGGGAGGGGCGACTTCGGCGCTGATCCCGGGCCGCTTTGGTCAGAAGATGGACCAGCCGGTGGCGGTGGTGAAGTGGTCGAGTGCGGTCATGGCCGCTACCGAGTTGCCGGCCGGGTCCAGGCGCGGGCCCCGGACGCAGATCGCGGCCCGGCCTGGGACGATGGCGAGCATCCCGCCGCCGACGCCGCTTTTCGCGGGCAGCCCGACCCGGTAGGCGAACTCTCCGGCCTCGTCGTAGGTGCCGCAGGTGAGCATTACCGCGTTGATCCGTTTGGCCTGTGAGCGGGTGAGTCGTCGCGTTCCGTCCGCGGCCAGTCCGTGTCGCGCCAGCATCCGCCCGACCAGGGCGAGGTCGCGGCAGCTGGCGCTGATCGAGCAGTGCGCGATGTAATGGTCGAGGACGACGGGCACCTCGTTGCGCAGGTTGCCGTAGCTCTTGATGAGGTGGCCCAGCGCCGCGTTGCGGTCTATGGTCTGCGCCTCCGAGGCGGCGACCAGCGGATCGACGGCGATGGCGGGGTTGCCGGACTCGGTGCGCAGGAGGTCGAGGACCGCGCCCGAGGCGTCGCCGGTCAGGGCCTGCAGCCGGTCGGTGACGACGAGCGCGCCGGCGTTCATGAACGGGTTGCGGGGCTTGCCGTGGTCGGACTCCAGTTGGAACAGGGAGTTGAAGCGGGTACCGGATGGCTCCAGCCCGACGCCTTGCCAGAGCGTGTCATCCCCGTGGGACAGGGCCAGGAGCAGGGTGAAGAGCTTGGAGATCGACTGGATCGAGAAGGGTTGCTCCCAATCGCCGACGTGGTAGAGCTCGCCCTGGACCGTGGCGATGGCCATGCCGAACGCCTCGGGGTCGGCGGCGGCGAGCGCCGGAATGTAGTCGGCGACCTCGCCCTGACCGGCGGTGGCGCGGGCGGCGCGCTGGCACTCGTTGAGCAGTTCTTGCAGGTCCTCCACGGCGTCATCCTGCCACGACGGACCGCGGCCGATCTCGGGGGGATCCGGCGTTCGCGTTCGGCGCGGCTGTCCCCAGCGGCCGAGACGGTGTGGGCGTCAAGGACCGGCGGGGCGTGGGCGAACCGGAGGTCAGCCGGTTTGGCCTGACGGTCAGCGCCGAGGGTAGGGCATCGCTCGACGCCCTGACGACCCTTGGCCTCGACTGCGTGGCAGACCTCGCTGTAGATGTCGTCCGGTGGGTCTGCCTGGGGGCCCGAGGGCCCTTGCTTTTCCCGCCCCTGCAAAAGCGCTCCTGGCGATCTGCAGGGTAGACACGTCCAGGAGGGGTCCGGCAGTCAGCCGAGGAAGTCGACGTGGTCGATCAGGCCGTCGCGGACCCGGTAGGCGACCAGCACGCGGAGGGGGTCCTGCGTGATGCCGTGGGCGATCTCGTGGTCCACCACCCAGTCGCCCTCGGTGAGTCGGCCGACGATCTCGGCCCGGCAGCGGCCCTTGGCGAACATGTCGGCGTACGCCTTCCGCACGGCGTCGCGCCCGAGCAGGCGGTCGCCGCTGCGGCGGTTGATGCAGACGTCGGGGGCGTACGTCGCCGCGAAGGCTTCGAGGTCATGGCAGTTGTAGGCGGCGAGCTGGCGTTCGACGATGGTCTCTGGGGTGGTCACTAGTTGATCATGCAGAGTGTTCCCTTGCTCGTCCAGGGGAGACCAGACCGGGACTACCTGCCGATCGGCACATTCCCACCTCGAACGACCTTCCGTTCGGCATCTGCCTGCAGCCACCGTACGGTCTGCAGCTCTTCGCCACCCGCCCACTCGACCTGACCACGCGTACACCCCCGGAGGGCTTCCAAAGCCGACCACTTGGTTGCCGTGACCTGATGGCGGGCGTTCCTCTCCAACGAACACGTCGCGGACAAATCTGGCGGTGGGCGCCCGACATGCCGTGCTCCCCGCCCGCGTGGGGATGGACCCGGAACACTCGTCCTGGTCGCCTCGCCGTCGAGCTGCTCTCCACCCGCGCGGGGATGGACCCCCTAGATGAATGATGCGAAGGTGCGAGTGGTCGAGACAGATGTCACCTGGTCGCGCAGACCGGCACCAGCCGCGTGCACCCACCGCGATCTGCCGACTGAGCCGGGCCACGATGGGTGGATCCTGGCCGGGGCGGGTGGGAGCTACTGGAGACGTGTCGCAGTCCGGATGAGGTCGGCGACGGCTCTGGACCGGCTGTGCGGTGGCCAGGCGATCACGGTGGTGACCGTCGGCGCGTCCAGCACGGGCACGGCGGCGAGGTCACCGTGCAGTTGGGCTCGGCACGAATCCGGTGAGACGGCACAGGCACGGCCGAGCGCGACGAGCTGCAACAACTGCGCATGGTCGCGGACCTGCGGGCCGGGGCCGGGCGGGTAGGTGCCGTCGGGGTCGGGCCAGCGGGGGAGGGGCAGGCCCGGCAGCCCGGTGATATCGGCCATGTGCACATGGGCCCGGGCGGTGAGCGGATGCCCGGCCGGCAGGACCACAACCTGACGCTCCGTGCTGAGCTCTTCGGTGTGGAATCCAGCCGTCGAGTCGAACGGCCGGTGCAGCAGCGCCACGTCGGCCCGGCCGTCGCGCAGGAGTCGTTCCTGCTCGGCCGGACCGCACAGGATGACGTCGACGGGGACCGCGCCGGGTTCGGCGGCGTACGCGTCGAGGAGTCTCGCCAGCAGTTCCCTGGACGCGCTGGCCTTCGTGACCAGGACCAGGCCGGGGCGGCCGGTCACGGAAAGGGCGGCGCGGCGGGTCCGCCGCTCGGCGGCCTCGACCGCGTCGAGAGCCGCCCGGCCCTCGACCAACAGCACCGAGCCGGCCTCGGTCAGCGTGACAGTGCGACTGGTCCGATCCAACAGCACTGCCCCGAGCCGGCGTTCGAGCCGCTGGATCGCCCGTGACAACGGTGGCTGCGCGATCCCGAGCCGCTGCGCGGCCTGCCCGAAGTGCAGCTCTTCAGCGACGGCGACGAAATACCGCAGTTCCCGGGTCTCCATCCGGCCACGCTATCCCGGATCAATACCCTGACGGTATCGTTGCGCACCCGATCGGTCTTGGACTTCCGCCGAGGCCCGAAGGCAGCATCGTCCCTATGACTGAACGGAAGATCGCGCTGGTCACCGGCGCGAACAAGGGAATCGGCTACGAGATCGCCACAGGCCTGGGCACCCTCGGTTGGAGCGTCGGCGTCGGCGCTCGCGACGACCAGCGCCGAAGCGCCGCGGTGGAGAAACTGCGCGCCGCTGGCATCGACGCGTTCGCCGTACCGCTGGACGTGACCGACGACGCGAGCGCGACCGCCGCCGCACGGCTGATCGACGAACAGGCCGGACGCCTCGACGTGCTCGTCAACAACGCCGCCATCGCAGGCGACATGCCACAGGAGCCCACCCGGATCGACCCCGCCACCATCCACACGGTCGTGGACACCAACGTGATCGGCGTCATCCGCGTCACCAACGCGATGCTGCCGCTGCTGCGCCGCTCCGCCGCACCACGGATCGTGAACATGTCCAGCAGCGTCGGCTCCCTCACCCGGCAGTCAGGACCCGCCGCCGAGCAGACGGTAGGTCCGGTGTCCGCGGCGTACGCGCCGTCGAAGACCTTCCTGAACGCCGTCACCCTCCAATACGCCCGGGAGTTGAGCGGCACGCACATCCTGATCAACACCGGCTGCCCCGGCTACGTCGCCACCGACCTCAACGGCTTCCGCGGCGTGCGCACCCCCGAACAGGGCGCGGCGATCGCCATCAAACTCGCGACCCTGCCCGACGACGGCCCCACCGGACAGTTCTTCGACGACGCCGGAGTCGTGCCCTGGTGATGTGCACGGCGGCCATCACCCGCCATGCTGATGCCGCTGCGCCCACGCATCTCGAACAGATCCGTGGTGGCCGTCCCTGCCAACGCTCCGGTGCCCGGGGCAACGCCCCGCACCGTTACCGGCTCCAACAATCGTGACCCGGGGATCCGAATCGCAAGACCTCACTGCTGTTCACCAATCCTCCGACCCGCCGAATCTCCATGCGCTCGGTGACAACTGGGCCGAAAACTCGGAGCAGGTGCAAACAAGGTCGACCATCTGGTGACAAGTGGCGCGACCCCTGCGCCACCGAAGCCCAGGTCGGCCCGCAGAATTGGTGACACCTATCTTGGCAATTCACAGAAGGGCTCGCCGGCGCGCATGACATGAAGCGAGGGAGTCCAAAGGTCGGTTGTGACGCCAGACCTGGACTCCCTCGCGACCGCGCTCTACGTGAAGTCCGACGACGTGCTGAAGGAATCGCGGTACCTGGCGCCATGGCGCCCGTCGGCGGGATCCCGCCCCGGCTCACGGATGCCGAGCTGGTCACCCTCGCGGTGATGCAGGCCATGCTGGGCTGCACCTCCGAACGCCGCTGGATCCGCCACGCCCAGGCTCACCTGCGGCACCTGTTCCCCTACCTGCCCGGAGAGTCCGGCTACAACCGGCGCCAGCGCAAGGCCACCGACCTGATCGACCAGGTCAACCGCCTCGTCGCAACGGGTGCGGATTGCTGGGAGTGACTTCGTAGGTCAAGCAGCGAGTTGGTAGCGGGCCTGGTGGTTGCGCTGGTTCTCTTGGCCCAGAGGGTAGGTCCAGTAACGGTCGAAGTCGCCGCTGGCGAGCAGCGCGCGGTGTCTCAGGACGGGTTCGGCGCCGGCCAGCTACGAAGCAACCGTGCTGGTCGCGGCCATCAATGAGTGGCTGTGACCTCACGGCCGCACCAGCCTTCAGTTAACCCATTGCCGAGGAACCGATAGGCCAGCTAAGTTCTCCCAGCCGTCCATGCTGATCCGGACAGGCTCTGTCGACGAGGAGGTGTGGAGCACATGCGCAGGAGTGCCCAGCAGTTGAGCCCGCGTACTGACCTTTGCCACCTCCTCACGACGGAGACACCTTGTCGTTTCGCATCACCCCACTGACCGACCCCGCTCACGGGGCGCACAGTCGACGCCTTGCATGGCTGGCGTCCGACGCCGATTCCATCCCCGTCGGGACGGCCTATCTGCGTCTGTTCGATGGCGGACAAGAGCACCTGGCCGAACTGACCCTCCACGTCCATCCCGTGGAGCGCCGCAAGGGCGTCGGCTCCCAGCTCCTGGACACGGCCGTGGGCGCCGCCCGGGACAACGCCCGGCGCTGCGTCAGCGCGCAGGCCCAGGCCGGATCGCCCGGCGATCACTTCCTGCCGGCCCGCGGCTTCCGTAGGGTGCTCACCTTGAGGTTCGCCCGCTTGCCACTGGCCGACGTGGACGCCATCGCCCTCGCCGAGATCATCGAGCGTCCGCATCCCGGCTACCGGCTGGCGTCGTGGCAGGGTACCGTCCCCGACGACCTCGCCCAGGCGTTTGCCGCCTCACGCCGGGCCATGGACGACATGCCCATGGAGGACACCGACCACGGCATCGTGGCCTGGGACGTGGACCGGGTCCGGGCTGCGGCGAAGGTCGTTGAAGAGCGCGGCGACCAGTTGCACACGGTTGTCGCCATCGACACTGCGGACGGCTCGATCGCCGGATTCACCGAACTCGTCGTCCCCGGCAATGGCACGGGTGATGGCCAGCACTACGGTACCGGCGTACTGCCCGAGCACCGCGGACACGGACTCGGCCGATGGATGAAGGCCGAGTCGATCCGACAAGCCCACGGGCGCTATCCAGACCTCGGCGGCCTCCTGACCGACACTGCCGACAGCAACACGCACATGAGACACATCAGCGACAGCCTCGGTTACGTTCCCACACACACGACACTCCAGTACCAGCTCGACCTGTAGAGGCGAGCGGACGGGCCGGACCTGGGCATCACCTCGTCCGGCCCGTCCCCCATTGCGGCTCGGTCCGCGATTGATGGTGGGTGTAGCTCCGTCTCGGGGGCAGCTGATCCGGGGTGTTGCGACGACCGTTGACGAGCCACCGTCGGGCAGTACCGGTACCGGTATGGGCTCCACCGGCCAGGTCGCCAACACCGGCGACCTGGCCGACCGCGCCGGTAGGCGGGGGTAGGAACCTGGTCATTGGGGGAGTCCTCATCGCGGTGCCTCCCCTGCGCGAAGCCCGCACGCCTGGCCGGCAGGCCAACGCGATCTCGTCGTCCTGCCCGCGCATGCGTTACGACCGCCGCCCTCGGCGTCACACTGTCGGAGCCGCCGTCGGCACCAGCCGCACGCCTCGGAAACGGTCCCAGGGCGCGGGCCTGGGGCGTCCGCGGATCAGATGACGATGCGGTCCAGGTTGGGGCCGGTGCCCGCCGTGTTGACGATGGCGATGGAGTTGGTGCCGGCCTTCAGGGGTACCTGGACCCTAAGGGTGACGACGGTGTTGTAGTCCCGCGTTGCCGGGAAGTTCACTGTCTGGGTGGCGCCGTTGACGGTCACGGTCGCGGTGTGGACGCTGCCGACGCTCATGAAGTAGATGGTCATCGGGTAGGTGCCGGCGGCGGGTGCGGTCACCGAGTAGGTGCTGCTGCCCAGGAAGCTGATCTTCTTACCGCCGGAGCAGTGTGCACAGTTGGTGACCGTGGTGCCGGTGCCCAGGGTCGCCTTCTCCGCCTCGTAGGACTTGCCGGGGGAAGGGGTGGTCGTCGGCGTCGTGGTCGGTGTATCCGTGGGCGTGGGCGTGGGCGTGGGCGTGTCCGTCGGGGTCGGGGTGGGCGTGCCTGTGGGTGGGATCACCGGGCCCACTGTCTTGAGGAAGAGCGACTGACCGGTGTCGGTCCGGGACGCGTCGACGCCGTGGCCGCCGGTGTAGTCCTTCTGCTCGTTCTTTGCCCAGTCGGCAATCGGCGTGCCGCCCACGTCGAGCGGGTGGTAGGCGCCGCCGGACGGGCCGGCCACGCCGAACTGGTAGATCGTGTTCTTCAGCGGGTAGTACGGCTGGTACGGACCGCCGGTGGACAGCTGCTTGGTCATCGTGTTGTCGAAGAAGACGTTCTGAGGTCCGGTTGCACCCGACCACTTGACGCCCTTCTGACCTGCGGTCCAGTAGATCGGGTACCAGTTCGAGGTGTCGGGTGTCGTGTTGGCGCCGCCGTCGTCACCGCAGTTGGACTGGCAGTTGCCGGCGCGGTGGTCGTACGGCACGGCCTGCGTGTTGAGCTCGATCAGGTTCCGGCGCTCGTACCCGCCGTGCAGGTTGAAGTCGGAGTCGATGTCGTTGCCGATCGCCACGTTGTCCGACGCCGACCACTGGAACGTAAAGTGCCGCAGGTTGCGGGTGACGTTGTTGGCGTAGAGCGAGTCCCAGACCCGTGAGCCGCGGAAGTAGCCCCGGCCGCCGGCGCCCTTGTTCCACGAACCGTCCAGGAAGTTGTCCTGGATCTGAACGTTCTTGGCCTCTTCGGTGACGATCGGGTGCGAGCCGGTCATGTAGGTCCGGACCCCCCGGACCCAGTCGTTCACCGCCCACTTGAGAACGATGCCGTTCATCTCGGCGTGCGGGTCCATGTTGCCGTAGTTCTGGACCGAGGCGGCCTGGTTGAGGTTCGACATCGGCTGGGTCATGTAGAAGTTCTCCAGGCCGACTCCGACGACCGGCTCGACCAGCGGCGATGCCTTGCTGGCGTAGACGGCGCCGTCTATCGGTGCCGAGCCGTCGGAGGTGGAGTCGATCGGCATGTCGTACTCGAGCTGCTTGTCGACCGTGACCGTGTGGTTGGTGGCGTCGACCGCACTGATCGTGAAGATCTGCTGCCGCATCTGCAGGTTCTCTTCGGGGAACGTCGCGCTGACCGCGTCCATCGACTGGTAGAACTTCTGTGAGTTGGCGGCCATCATATTCACGAATCCGCCGACCTTGAAACCGGTCATCTTGGCGCTGGTCGCCAGGTAGACGACCGTGTCGCCCTGCCGAGCGGCGAACGTGGTCTCGCCCGGCTTGGCCCGCAGTTTGGCGCCGGCCTTCCATTGCTGGTTGATGGAGCCGAGGAAGATCTCCTTGCGGTTCGCCGGCGCGGCGTTGTACTCCGCCTGGTAGGAGGGGTCGACCGTACGGGAACTGACCCGGAACAGGCCGGTGCCGGGCCACGCCCAGCCCATCTTGCCGTCGCCCGAGGTCATGTTGTCGCCGTCGGAGTCAGTGCCGTCCGAGGTGAGGGTGTCGTACAGAGTGTTGGCATCCGGCCGGTACTCGAAGGACGTACCGGTCGTCGGATCGCTGCCGGCGCCCCGCAGGATGGTGTAGTTGGCGTCCACTGCGATCTCGTGGGAGACGTTGAGGACGCCGGCCGGGAACGAGATCAGCGACAGCTTGGTGTACGAGCCGGTCGGCGAACACGTGCTCTTCAGCTTGTCGATCGCGGCCTGGATGCCGTTCGTATCATCCTTGCTGTCACTCGGCACCACACCGTAGCCGGACGCCAGTTGGGACGGTGTGATCTGGCAGGACGTCGACGGGTTGATCTCGGAGGCGCCGGGCAGTGGCTGGCCGCCGAGGTAACCGGCTTTACTCCAGTCGGGCATGCCCGGCAGCGGGGCGCGGCGGTTGGCAGCCGACAGGTCGAGTGCCCGCTGCACGGGCACGGGGGTGACGCCGGGGGACACGGCGGATGCACCGGCGGTGCCGGCAGTGACGCCGGTCCAGCCGGCCGCCGCGACGCCGGCGGCCAACAGGGCCAGGGTTCCGCCGAATGCTAGTCGGCGCTTTCTGTTCGATGGCATGGGGGCGTCCCAACGCGAGGGGGCGGAAGTAGGGGTCGGGCACCGCACGGCTGGATGCGGTGCCAGGCGCGCGGGCGGGCTGTTTCGACAGCTGCGGGACCTGCGTGTCGAGGTGGGTCCCGCCGTGTTCCGGCGGCTGAAGCAGGGGTGGAGCCGCCCGTGCCACGTGCCGATCGACCGCGCAAACGCGAGCGCTTGATGGATGGTAAGGAAACTTTCCTAACTGGTATGTCGCCCAGAGTCTTCCCGGGCCCTGCGGTAGTCAAGAGGTTGAACATATTTCATCCACATGAACGCCTTCCCTCCGAAGCAACCGCCTCGGCCGTGGATGCGGATTCCGTCGGCGGTTCCACGGCGGAATGCCGGGCGTCCGCCGATGTTGATGCGAGGCGGGAGGCCGAGCGCCTCGGTGAGGCGTCGAAACGCCCATGAAGGCAGTTGCTCGTCCGCCCCGGTCCACCCCGGGACCCAGTGGCGGTTAATTATTAGGAAACTTTCCTTCCCAACTTCTTGACGAGCGCTGCCCGGGAGGGATTGACTGCGCGCCGCGGGGTCAACTCCACAACACCCGGCCCCGCGCCGTTTCCTCCCCACTCGTCAGCTCGACTCAGCTCAAGGCGCTCTCCCGAGCTGCGCCCGCAAGCCCAACGGTTCCGTCGAGGCACCAGATATCGCAGCTCCCCCTCGCCGGGACACCGTGCTCCGTCGGCTCTCTCGGAGCATCCGCACGGCACACGTTCCGGTCCCGCGACGCCGACCGGGAGCCCGACCCCCTTGGGGGACGCCCCGTCTCGACCTCACCTGGAGGACATCCGTGACATGGTCACGACTCACCAAGGGGCTTATCGCCACCGCGCTGCCGGTGGCAGCGGTGGCCATGGGCATCAACGCGACCGCCAACGCCGGCCCCCAGGCGATGAGCACGTTCCCGGCCCACTACGCCGCGCCCTACCTGGAGCTCGCCGGCGACACAGCCGGCGACATGGCAGCTGACATGAGGGCTACAGGGCTGAAGAGCTACACCCTGGCCTTCCTGATTCCCAAGTCCGGTTGTACTCCGCAGTGGGAGGCCGGCAACAGCGCACTGGGCGCCTTCACCTCCCAGGTCAACGACCTCAAGGCCGCCGGCGGCAACGTCATCATCTCCTTCGGCGGCGCCGAGGGCGGGGAACTGGCGCAGACCTGCACCTCGGTCTCCTCACTGACCGCCGCCTACGCCAACGTCGCCAGCACTTACGGCATCACCCGCCTCGACTTCGACATCGAAGGCAGCACCCTGGGCAACACCGCGGTCAACACCCGCCGCAACCAGGCCCTGGCCGCCCTCCAGGCCCAAAACCCCAACATCGAGGTCGACTACACCCTGGCCGTGGACCCCTCCGGCCTCGAATCCGACACCCTCAACCTCCTCAAGGACGCCAAGAGCAAGGGCGTCAAGATCAACCTCGTCAACATCATGACCATGGACTTCGGCGACGGCGAGAACGCCCTCAACGACTCCCTGTCCGCAGCCAAGGGCACCGCCGCACAACTCGCAAGCCTCTACGGCATCACCACCGCACAGGCATACGGACGCATGGGCCTCACCCCCATCGCCGGCAAGAACGACGACAACGAGAACTTCACCCAGGCCGACGCCGCCACGCTGGAAGCCTTCGCTGCCACCAACGGCGTCCAGGAACTGTCCTTCTGGGAAGTCCACAGTTACGACAAGGCCAGCGGCTACGCCTACTCCCGGATCTTCAACAAGATCACCGGTGGCGGCACGCCGCCGACCGACCCGCCGACTGACCCGCCGGCCGGTGGGAACGGCTCGTACGAGGCTGAGGCGTCGACTCTGGCCGGTGGCACGACGATCACCAGCTGCGCGCACTGCTCGGGTGGGAAGAAGCTCAGCTACCTGGGCAGCGGTGGCACCGCGACGTTCAACAACGTCGCCGAGTCGGCTGCGGGTAGCTACACGATGAGTGTCTCCTTCATGAGTGTCGGCCAGTCCCGCTCCGCGGTCGTGACCGTCAACGGCGTCAACCAGACCGTCAGTTTCCCGGCGACACCCGACTACAACACCGTGGTCACCAAGGACGTCACCGTCCAGCTCAAGGCCGGAAACAACACCATCAAGTTCTCCAACCCCTCCGCCGGGGCACCCAACCTCGACCGCATCGTCGTCTGACAGCTCTACGGGAGCCGGAGCCAGGATCACCACCGCGGCCGGCGCAGGATCCATGCGAGGACCGACTCAGCTCAAGATCGCGAGTTGGTTGTCCCTCGGAAGTATCGATCTGGCATAGCCGATTGATGAGGCGAGGCAAATGCGCGACGAGAGTCGCACATGCATTGACTCGTCAAGAGGCTTTGCTGCCAAACAATGGAGGTCCCACACCGCTATGTCATCGATCCGTACGCGCCTCGTTGTGGCAGCCGCCGCAGCCACCGCGCTCACCATCCCCCTTGTCGTCGGCCATGCCGACGCCGCCACGACATCCGCAACGGTCAAGGCGGCCCCGGCTGCCGCACCGGCCGCGACCTCCTACACCGCCGCCCAGGTGCTGGCCGGCATCCAGCAGAACTCGACGGCCGCCAACAAGGTCAACACCAAGCCTCACATCAACACCATGACCCACTCCGACGTGAACGTCTTCCAGGTCGCGCCGGGAATCTACACCTACAGCTCCGGCATGGCCATCGACACCGACGGCAGTGACCCCGACCCCGACCCCGACCACCAGGGCGAGACGACCTGGGAGGACAGCAACGGCCAGGCACTGGGCGCCCACAAGGTCCCCTTCTACGTCCTCGGCGACGACTGCTGGGACCGCAAGACCCCCTGTCCGCACTTCTACTTCAAGGAACACGGCATGTCAGGGCGTCAGTTCGCGCTGATGTTCTACAACGGCAAGGTCATCGGATCGATCTTCGGCGACACCCAGACCGCCAACGGCCAGGACACCTCCGACAACGACTCCCGTGAACTCGGCGAGGCGTCCGTCAAGGCAGCCCAGCTGCTCGGCATACCCAGCAGCGGCACCACCGGTGGCGTCGACAACGGCGTGACCCTGGCGATGTTCTCGGGTCCGTCCTGGGTCGTCAATGGCACCAACGCCAACCTCAACACCAACGCCCAGGCCCTGGTCCAAAAGGCCCTGGACACCCTCGGCTCCAGCATGAACGGCGGCACGCCGCCGACCGACCCGCCGACTGACCCGCCGCCCGGTGGGAACAGCTCGTACGAGGCTGAGGCGTCGACTCTGGCCGGTGGCACGACGATCACCAGCTGCGCGCACTGCTCGGGTGGGAAGAAGCTCAGCTACCTGGGCAGCGGTGGCACCGCGACGTTCAACAACGTGGCCAAGGCGGCTGCGGGTAGCTACACGATGAGTGTCTCCTTCATGAGTGTCGGCCAGTCCCGCTCCGCGGTCGTGACCGTCAACGGCGTCAACCAGACCGTCAGTTTCCCCGCGACACCCGACTACAACACTGTGGTCACCAAGGACGTCACCGTCCAGCTCAAGGCCGGAAACAACACCATCAAGTTCTCCAACCCCTCCGCCGGGGCACCCAACCTCGACCGCATCGTCGTCTGAGGACCCACTGCCAGGTCATGACCGGCGGCAGTGCTGGCCGCCGGCCATGACCGTCACCACAGAGGTGCCGAAACCAGGTCCCGACGTCGCGGGCTGCACCCGAGGAAGAAGCACGGTGCCATCACCCTCGGCATCGGCGGTGACATCAGCATCGGCGCGGGCGCCGTGGTTCCACCTTGTTCGCCGCGTTCGATGTCTCCACCGGTCAGGTCATCAGCGCCCCGCACCGCAGACATCGGGCGGCGGAGTTCAAGAAGTTCCTGATCCGCATCGACAAGGAGGTGCCCGCGCACCTGCAGGTGCACCTGATCGTCGACAACTACGGCACGCACAAAACTCCGGCGATCAGGACGTGGCTCGGCAAACACCCCCGGTTCCAGATGCACTTCACCCCGACCGGATCCTCGTGGATCAACCAGGTCGAGCGATGGTTCGGGTTCCTGGCCGACCAGATGATCCGTCGGGGTGCCCAGAAGAACGTCCAAAACCTCGAAGCCGACATCCGCGCCTGGGTGAAGAATTGGAACGAGGACCCCAAGCCGTTCATCTGGACCAAGACAGCGGAAGAGATCCTTGACTCACCCGCCCGTTTCTGCCGACGGATCTCCGGCGCAGGACACTAGCAATCCGCGGACGCATCAAACGCTGACCCACCCAGCGCCGTGGACGTCGGTCACGCAGAGGTTCCTCCTGTTGTGGATCTTCGGTTGTCGGGCGGTGGTCACGTCTTCAGGCGGCTGCTGAAAGCGCCGTCATCGAGGGCGGTCAGCCGAAGAGGAGGTGCCGCAGTGTCCGGGTGAGGTGGTCGGTGAGCTGGTCGGGCGGCATCGAGGCGAGGGGCTCGGTCCGTGCGATGTACCTGCTGAACGCCACGCCCATCATCTGCGCCCCTACCAGCGCGACGCGGGTGTCCAAGTCGTCGTCGGGCTCGGTGGACGTACCGGGTGCAAGGACGGAGCGGTAGACGGCGGCGCTGTGCTCCTGCATCGCGTCGAGGAGGTGGGCTGCAGCGCCTTCATTGGATGCGGCACTGCGCAGCAGGATGATCAGCGGGTCGTTGACGGCATCGGTCTCCAGTCGGCGCACGAAGGCGTGGGCGATCCGGTCGGGCAACGTCGCCGCGTCACCGGCCGCGACACTCTGCAGGTCGCGATTGCCGGGCACGGCCTGGATGAAGAGTCGTTCCTTGGACCCGAAGTGACGTGTGATCAGGCCGTGCGTGACTCCGGCCCGGCGCGCGATTTCGCGCAGCGTCGTACGGGCGTAGCCGCGCTCGGCGAAGGTGTGGCGGGCCGCCTCGAGAATGGCCGCCCGGTGCCCTTCCGGATCCCGTCGCCGCCTGCGCGGCGGTTCCCCGGCCTGCTCTGTGTCGTCCACGGGACCTCCTTCATGTGATCACTCTACGGCGGCCGCAGCGCATCATCCGGACTCTGCTACGTTAATATCCACTTGGATATTAACGAACTGGGGGAGAAGCCTGTGATGAGCGTTGAAGAGCCGGAGTGCGCGGCGATCCTCGAGACCCGACTGCTGCACAAGATGCACAGGGCAGCGACGTCCCTGCTGGCGCAAGCCGCGCAGAGCCCCACCGCGCCGCCGATTGCGCTCAAGGAGTTGCGTGACTTCCTGGTGGCGGCGCTGCGGCACCACCACGAGAGCGAGGACGACGTGCTCTGGCCGCAGTTGACTGCCGCAGGTCCCACGGCACCCGACGATCTGGCCGGGCTCCACGCTGAGCACGACGCACTGGACACGGCGCTGCACGCACTGGCCGGCGCTCCCGTAGAGGACGGCCACGACCGTCCGATGCTGATCGCCGCGGCGGTGGCGGTACGCGATCTGGTGCACACGCACCTCGGCCATGAGGAAATCGTGCTCTTCCCGGCGCTGGCGTCGCAGATGTCCGACGAAGCCTGGTCGCAGTTCTCTCGCGCCGTGATCGCCTCGGCCCCTCCGGTGGGCGCCCATCTCAACATCGGATTCTTCGAGCAGGTGGGTACCTCCGCCGAACTCGCGGTGGTCGCGGCGAACCTGCCGCACGCCGCCCTGAATCTCCTTCCTGCTATGCGCCAGCAGGCCGAGGCCACCCTCAGCAGCCTGCAGGCGGCCACCGACCACACAAGGAGCGTCTCCGCATGACCAACTCCCTCATCGTCGGCGGCAGCGGCGGCCTGGGCGGCGTCATCGCCCAGCACTTCGCGAGCCGCGGCGACGACGTCATCATCACCAGCAGGGACCAGGCACGCGCCGAGGCCGTCGCCGCCCGGATCGGCAACGGCACCCGCGGACTGGCCCTCGACCTGGCCCGGCCCGAGACGATCAGCGCCTCGCTGGCGGGTGTGACCGGTGTCGACAACCTCGTGATCACGGCTGTCGGCCAGGCAGCCAACACCTTGGCGCAGTTCAGCATCACGGACGCCGTCTCCGCGGTGACCATGAAACTCGTCGGCTACGCAGAGACGGTCCGCGTACTGCACGACCGGTTCACCCCGGATGCCTCCGTGGTCCTCTTCGGCGGGCTCGCCAAGGAACGCCCCTACCCGGGTTCGACCATCGTCAGCACCTTCAACGCCGGCATCACCGGCCTGGTGAAGACGCTCGCGGTGGAAATCGCCCCGCACCGCGTCAACGCCCTTCACCCGGGCCTGATCGGCGACAGCCCCAAATGGCGCGACGTCCCCAACCCACCGCACTCGGCCCAGACACCCATCGGACGACTGGTGACCATGGCCGAAATCGCCGACGCCACCGACTTCCTGCTCCGCAACACTGGTATAAATGCCCACGACCTCCACATCGACGGCGGCCTACTGGCCACCTGACCCTGACCAGCAACCGTTTGCCCCGTGCGTGGCACCCCCGGCGCGGCCAGGGTTCTCCGCGTCAAGGGCGGACTTCATGGACGCAACCTGTAACTGCTCGGTGGTGGGGGGTGGTTCCAGTCAAGGCATTGGGCCTGAGCCGGGGCGTGGCGCGTTGACAAAGATGGCGGACGATCACTTCACGGCGCACCATAGCTGTCCGAACGCGGCATGCGGGACGGCCGATCTCACAGCAGTTGGGCGGTAGGTCTTCCAGCCGGGGCCGACGCCTCAGGAGACAGGCGCCTGCGGCGGCCACCGCCGAACCGGGGATGGGAACCACTCTGCGCCGGGGCGCCTGGCCCGCCACACTCAGTGCCAGCACGGGCGTCGTGACCTGGATTGTGGGAATGTCGCGCGAACGGCGCGGGAAACGATCTTCACGCGCACTCCGCTCGGCCTGATCAGGGCTCTTCGTCGGTGCCCCGATGGACCCGGCACCACCTGGCAAGTGATCTGGGCGTACAACTGCTCCCCCCCGCGCGGGGATGGACCCTCCGTGGTGAAGGGCTCGTGCCGCAAGATCGGTGTGAGCGGACACCGGCACTTCCCTTTCCCACGGACAGCTCGATCCCGCTCCACGGACAACGTGTCGACTGGTCCGTTCAGGTGATAGCCACGCTGCCGCCGGCGCCTGGCGTCCGCGAAGGTGGCCCAGTAGGTCACAGTCTTGCGACGAGGGGACCTGCGCGCCAAGAAGACCTTCGGCGTTTCACTGGACAGTCCATCCGGGGATCGTCGGAAGAACCTTCTCAGCGATGCCGAGGAGAGCGCGGTCGTCGGGGAGAGCTCCGGACTTGCTCCACACGGTGACTTCGCAGTAGCCGCCTCGGTCCGTCCGGTCGAGGGCCACCGCCAGATTCCTGGACGGGGGGCCTTGTGTGACCGGTCCGCTGGACCTGCCACCGCCGAGACTGATCTCGAGCTGCATGGTGTGATCCGAGTACAAGACCGCGGGCCGGCCAAGAACCGTGAGCGTCTTGATGTCCTGCTCGTCGCCGAACTGCATCAGCTTCACGTACTGGGCGGTCGACAGCTCGTTGTAGGCGGCCGAGACATTCACGGTGTAGGCGCCGAACCTGACTTCGGCCTCCGGCTGGGCGACCTTCTTGTTGGGCGAGATGTTGTTGCTACCGGAGGCCGTGGTCACGATCTCTCCAGGTGTGCCGAGCAGCTGGGCCAGGTCGGGCCGGTTGAGCGCCTTGCACAGCTCGTCACCGGTCATCGGCCGGGGCGTGGCCTGGTATGCCGTCGGCAGCTCTTTGTGCTCTCCGTCCGGACACGAGGCGGCCTGCGACTGCGTGCCCCCATCGGACGGCAGTACGCGTGGACCAACCCACAGCGCCGCCGCGAGTGCCCCGATCACGGCCACGGCCGCGATGGCCTGGCCCCACTCGTTGGGCCCCTTCTGCGGAACGTCCGGGCCGGGACGCGGCCCGGCTCCACCCTGGGCTTGGGCGCTGCCTTCGACCGCCGCCTCCTCCACGGGGGCCGCCGGACCCGGATTCCGGCGTAGGCGCAGGGCACGGAGCACCACCCAGACGCGTATCGCGGTGAACACGAGGAACACCACGCCGAGACCAGCCGCAACCCGGTCGTGATCGGTGACGGCGAGATACATGATGCGTATGCCGAGAGCAGACCCAATTGCGATGAGTAGCGGCTCGCGGACCCAGAACGGCAGGAGACGAATGAGGAAACCGAGCATCCGGTGATCTCACCATGACAAGATCACGTCCGCCGTGATGGAAGTCACAGTTCCAGGAACGTACAGGGCCTTGCCATGAAGGCCGTCGCTCAGCCTCTCGTCATCCCAGTCCTTGACACCCAGCCGAGTCCGCAGTCTGCCCTTGGCCGGGCCCGTACACCAGCAGGGGTGTGGCGAACCGGGCCCTTCCCATGGATCTCACCGAGACCGGCGGTGCCGCCGGTACGTCCGAAGGATTCGAACCCTTACCGGGGATCAGGCCGCGACGAGCTCCTGCTCGCGGTCCAGCGTCTTGACCTTGGGCTTCTTGTTCGGCAGTGAGAGCCGGAAGACCTTGTGCCACGCGGAGAACACCTGCTTGGGCAGCGGCCCGGTGACGTACTTCAGCTCGTACTTCTCGAACAACGCGCGCACCTTCACCGCGACCTCGGCGTACCGGTTGCTCGGCAGGTCCGGGAACAGGTGGTGCTCGATCTGGTGCGACAGGTTGCCGGACATGAAGTGCATGGCCTTGCTGCCGCTGATGTTCGCCGAGCCCATCATCTGGCGCAGGTACCACTGGCCGCGCGTTTCGCCCTTGATCGACCGGCGCTCGAAGACCTGCACACCCTCGGGGAAGTGCCCGCACATGATCACCGAGTGGGTCCAGATGTTGCGGACCAGGTTCGCGGTGAACGTGGCTGCCAGCGTGGTGAGGAACGACGGGCCCGACAGCAGCGGGTGGATCACGTAGTCCTTGAGCACCTGCTTGCGGATCTTGCGGCCCACGGCCTTGGCCCGCGCGCGGAACTCAGGGGTGTTGCGGCGGCGCTTGTGCAGGTTCTTGCCGAGTTCCAGGTCGTACGCCGCGATGCCGTACTCGAAGAAGCAGGCGTTGATGAAGTTCCACAGCGGCTGGCCGAGGTGGAGCGGGTGCCACTTCTGGTCCTCGTCGACGCGCATGATGCCGTAACCGAGGTCGTTGTCCTTGCCGATCACGTTGGTGTACGTGTGGTGCAGCTCGTTGTGCGAGTGCTTCCACTGCTCGGCCGGCGAGACGTGATCCCAGTCCCAGGTGGTGGAGTGGATCTTCGGGTCCCGCATCCAGTCCCACTGGCCGTGCAGGATGTTGTGGCCGATCTCCATGTTGTCCATGATCTTCGCCACGGACAGGCCGGCGGTGCCGATCAGCCACGCGGGCGGGAAGATCGAGAACAGCAGGACGCCCCTGCTGACCAGTTCGAGTTTGCGCTGTGCCGAGATGACCTTGCGGATGTAGGCGGCGTCCTTCTCGCCGCGGCCGGCGATCACCTCGTCGCGGATCGCATCCAGCTCGCGACCGAGCTCCTCGATCTGCTCCGCGGTCAGGTGGGCGGTGGGGTCGATGGCGGTCAAGGTGCTCCTAGCGTTCGATGTCGCAGGGGCCCGCCGCGGCGGACACGCAGGTTTGGATGAGGACGCCCGGCTCGGCCTCGGTGATCTCGCCGGTGCGCAGGTCGCGGACGGCGCCCGCCGTGAGCGGCGTGACGCAGCCGAAGCAGATGCCCATGCGGCACCCGGACGGCATGAGCACACCGGCCTCCTCGCCGACGTCCAGCAACGGCGTGGCGCCGTCCGCGTCGACGGTCTTGCCGGTGATGCCGAACGTGACCTCGCCACCGTCGCCGGCGACGACGATGCTGGGGCGGAAGCGTTCGGTGTGCAGGCGCTCTGGGACGCCGTGCCCGGTCCAGTGCTCCTCGGCGGCGTCGAGCAGGCCCGCGGGCCCGCAAGCCCAGGTCTCGCGCTCGGCCCAGTCGGGCACGAGTTCGTCGAGACGGGCGATGTCGAGCATGCCGTCCATGTCGGTGTGCAGCTCGGTGAGCCGCAGCTTCTTGTCCGCGACCAGGTCGTGCAGGTCGCTGCGGAAGATCACGTCGTGCGGCTGTGGTGCGGAGTGGACCATGACGACGTCGTCGAACTCGATGTCGCGCAGCATGCCCATCACCGGCGTGATGCCGCTGCCGGCCGTCAGGTAGAGCACCTTGGCGGGCTTGGCCTCCGGCAGCACGAAGTCACCGGTCGCCTGGTCGAGCTGGATCAGCGTGCCCGGTTTCGCCCTGCGGACCAGGTGATTGCTGACCTTGCCGTCCGGGATCGCCTTCACGGTGATCGTGATCCGGCCGTCCCGGCGGTCCGTCGGCGAGGTGACCGAGTAGGCACGCCACAGGCGCACCCCGTCGACGTCGACCCCGATCCGCACGTACTGACCGGCTGTGTGACCGCGCCAGCCCCGTCCCGGCCTGATCACGACGGTCGCGGCGTCACTTGTCTCGGGGTGCACGGCCTCGATGCGCCCCCGCAGGTCGGCACCCGCACGCAGCGGGCTGACCAGGTCGAGGTAGTCCGACGGCAGCAGCGGCGTCGTGAGCATCTCCAGCAGTTTCCACGCCCTACTGCGGAGGGCTGCACTCGTCATGACCCCAGCTTGATGCGCTCCTGGGGGTAAAGTCCTGTCCGTAGGATGTGAATCTGGTCGGCTGAATTGTTCGTAGGGAACAAAAACGTGAGCCATGCAATCCGGAAGGCCAGCGAACTGGTCCTGGACGAGACGACGGTCACCGCGCTTCGGGCCGCGCTGAGGACCACCGCCGACGAGGTCGTCCAGGCGATCATCGACGAGGTCCCTCCCTACGCCAACGCCCTTGCGGGCCGCATGGGCTCCACCATCCGCCGAGCCGTCCGCACCGCCCTGGGCCACTACCTGGACCTCGCGAGCGGCAACACCACGGGCGGCGACGCCAGCGACGCAGCCTACGAGCTGGGCCGCGGCGAGGTCCGCGACGGCCGTTCGATGGACGCCCTGCTCAGCGCCTACCGGGTCGGCGCCCGCGTGGCCTGGCGAGGACTGGCCGCAGGTGCCGTACCCGCAGGTCTGCCCGCCGCCGAGGTCGCCAAGTTCGCCGAGCTGACCTTCGCCTACATCGACGAGCTCTCCGCCGCGAGCGCCGCGGGCCACGCCGACGAACTGGCCGCCCGGGGCCGGGCCCACGAGCGCCACCTGGAACAACTGGCCCGCGACCTCCTCGCCGGCGCGAGCCCGGACGTGCTCCTTGCTGCTGCTCAACGGGCCGGGTGGCAGCCGCCGGTTTCGCTGACCGCAGTCCTGCTGCCCGCCGCCCAGGCCCGGCCCGCCCACCGCGCGCTCGACCCGAACACCCTCGTCCTCGACGATCTGCCGGACGCCTCCGGCGTACTGCTCGTCCCCGATGCCAACCGGGCACATCTCCTGAGGCAGCTGCCCGACCGCACCGCCGTGGTCGGCCCGGCCCGGCCATGGACGCGTGCGTCCGCCTCGTACGCACGAGCCGTACGCGCGCGCTCCCTCTCCTCCGACATCCGCGACACCGAGGACCACCTGCCCGAGCTGGTACTGAGCGCCGACGCGGAAGCGTTCGCAGACCTGCGTGCCCGAGCCCTCGCACCGTTGCTGACCTTGCCTGCCGCGACCGCGCGGCGCCTTGAGGAGACGTTGCGGGCGTGGCTGCTGCACCAGGGCAGGCGGGACGAGGCGGCGGCGGCGCTGTTCGTCCATCCCCAGACCGTCCGGTACCGGATGTCACAGCTGCGGGAGCTGTTTCCGGATCTCGGGTCCCCGCACCGGGTCCTCGAACTGACGCTGGCGGTCGGTCTTCGGGCTGGCTGACGGGCTCTTCGAGCGTCCACGACCGCGTCCTCGAACGGTCCGGGAATCGTGCCCGCCCTCGGTGTGATCAGCCGGCTCATGCGGCCCGGAGAAGAGCCGTATGAGCCGGCTGAGACTGTGTCCAATTATCGGCTCTGTCTCGCATTCGGTGGCGACGGAGCGGAGTGGTGTTATCCGAGGAGGCTGCGATGGCGGAGCAGAGTGAAGCCTGCTCGTCGGTGCATGTGGCGGGCCATGCGCTTGGTCTTGGTGTTGACCCCCTCGGTCGGGCTGTTGCTGTAGGGAAGTGTGATCGCGGCGACTCCGCTTCGCGGTACCCGCACGGCCTCCGCGGGCGAGGCCTCCCCACGTCCCAGCATGCGCCCGCGGTCGCGACGGGCGCATCCTGGGAGAAAGGTCTAGGCCCGCGTCCACCTCACGTCCAGGAGCCGCCATGAGCGTCGACCACCCGTCGATCCGGACCCGGCTGGAGGACGGCGTCCTGTTCGCCACTCTCGACGCCGGCCCCCTGAACCTCCTCGGTATCGACCTGGTCCGTGATCTGGTCTCCCTTGTCGACACGCTGTACACGGACCCTGGTGACGTGCGTGTCGTTGTCATCGACAGTGCTTCGCCGGACTATTTCTCCGCGCATGTGGACCTCACGGCGGTCCCGCAGTACACCGCGGAGGCCGCGAAGGCGGGTGGCCCTGGCGATGCGTCGCTCGGCATGTTCCTGTACAAGCTGGCGCGGGTTCCGGTGATCACCGTCGCCAAGGTGCGCGGGCGGGCCCGCGGCGGCGGCAACGAACTCGCCCTGGCATGCGACATGATCTTCGCCTCGCGCGAGAAGGCCGTCTTTGGGCAGTTCGAGTCCGGCACCGGCGCATTGCCCGGCGCGGGTGGCGTTCAGCACCTGGCCCGGCGGCTCGGCCGGACCCGCGCCATCGAAGCGATCGTCAGCGCCGACGACTTCGACGCCGACACCGCAGAGCGCTACGGCTGGATCAACCGCGCCCTGCCCGACACCGAACTGGACGGCTTCGTCGAGCGCCTGGCGAAACGCATCGCCGGCTTCCCGCCCGAAGGAGTGCGGGCAGCCAAGCGTGCCGTCAACGACCTCACGCTGGCGTCCCCCGCGCACATCCGCTCCGACGCCGCGACATTCCAGAGTTTGATCGCCCGGCCCGAAAGCCGTGAGCGCCTGGACTACCTCGCAGGGCGGGGCCTCCAGACACCTGGTGAACTCGAACGCGACCTCGGCACGGCAGTGGGGGACTTCCCCCTCACTCACCGCTGACCCGCGGGTCGGCTAGAAGCCGAACATCAGCCATGCCTGGTGGCTGACCCAGTCGGGATAGAGCTCGGTCATGGCGTCGTAGAGCTCCTGGTCGCTGCCGGTCTCCTGCTGGAGGCGGCCGAAGTCGGTGAGGTACTGCCTGGTCGCCGCGATGATGTCGGGAGTGTCGGGGGCGCCCGGCTTCTTGTGGCCGGCGACCGCGATCTTCGGGTTCAGGGCGGCGAGGCGGTCCAGCGCGGCGATCCAGTTCTCGCGGCTCTCGGGTGTGGTGGCGGCGACGAACATGTGGCAGCGGTTGTAGAGGATGTCTCCGCCGATGACGAGGTCCAGGACGGGCACGTGCAGGGAGGTGGAGTCGACGGCGTCGGTCTGGCCCTGCTCGATGATCTGCAGGTCGTGGCCCTCCAGCGAGAAGCTCTCCTCGTTCCAGGGTTCTGGCACGGTGATGGCGGCCGGGAGCCGGCCGGGCCACAGTTTGCGGTAGACCGGCAGCCGCCCGACCTGCTTGCGTGCATACTCGACCGTCTTGGCAGTGGCGATGGCGCGGGCGTCGGGGAAGTGGTGCAGCAGCACGCTGAGACCGGCGAAGTGGTCCAGGTGGCCGTGGGTGATGTAGATCGTGGTGAGGTTGCGGTGGTGCAGACCTACCCAGGCCGCCAGGGCCTCGGCCTCGGCGGCCGTGGTGAGGGCGTCGACCAGAACAGCGTCGTGCTCGCCGAAGACCAGGGTCGAGGTCATCGGATCCCAGGCCGCCGGCGGGCCGAAAGGCCGGGACCGCTCGGCCACCAGCTCCTTCTCCGGCGCCGTGAACACGTTCACGCTCAGTGAGGATGCCATACCACTCGGTTCCTCTCCGCGACGGGGTCCGCGCCGACCTCGCTGTCGTTCCGCTGGTCCGCACCGCGCACGACCTACTTCCACCTTCCAACGCATGGCAGACCTCGACAACTGCAGCACTGACAGATGAGCCACAGATGGCTGATTGGCCCGCGACCTGGGCACAGAGCGCCTGAGAAGCTACACCTCCAGTGCCGTGCTTCGAGGAGATGCCATGCAGGTAGCCGTGGTCACTTTTGACGGGTTCAACGAGCTCGACAGCTTCATCGCTTCCGCGTTGATCAACCGGTGCCGCAAGGGCGGCTTGGAGGCCTTCATCACGACGCCGACGCCGGTGGTTACCTCGATGAACGGTGTCGAGGTAACCGGGCAGCGCCCGATGGAGTTCGTGACCGAGGCCGACGTCGTGCTGATCGGTAGCGGAGTGAAGGCGCGAGACGTGGTCGCCGACGAGCAGTTGATCTCCAGGTTGCCGCTCGACCCTTCGCGACAGCTGATCGGCGCGCAGTGCTCAGGCGCGCTGGTGCTCGCCCGGCTCGGGTTGCTGGATGGCATGCCTGCCTGCACGGACATGAAGAGCCGGCCCTTTGTCGAAGCCTTCGATGTCACCGTGCTGGACGCGCCGTTCCACGCCGAGGGGAACATCGCTACGGCGGGCGGCTGCCTGGCGTCACAGTATCTCGCCACGTGGGTGATCACCCGAATGCTCGGGGAGGACGCCACGCGCGACGTCATAGGCTATGTGGCCCCAGTTGGCGAAAACCAGGAGACTGTCGAGCGCGCCATGCGGGCCGTCCACGCTGGTGAGGTTGCACTGTACTGACGTCCCGCGAATCACTACACGTACCAGGAGAAGGTGCGTGAGCTGGTGCAGGCCAAGGCCGAGCGCCGGGAGTTGAAGTCCGTGGAGTCACCCTCCCAGACCGCCAACGTGGTCGACCTGGTAGAGGCATTTCAAGGCAGTCTGGTGCGCCAGCAGAACCGGGGTGCGGCGGTAGAAGGAGCCTCAGCGTACGTCGCGGGAAGCCGCCCGCTTCCGCCCGCGTGGGCAGGAAGCCGCGGCCAGGGAAGCCCGGCTGAGGTAACCGGCCTGTTCGAGGTCGGCGACGATGGGCTGGGCCGCGCGTCCGATGACGTGGAAGTCGGCCCTCTGACCTGCTCACCCACGACGTGCTCTGCCCCATGGTCCACACCTCGACCGTACGGCCTGTCCGGCGCGGGAGGGATGCACTGCCAGCACACCTTTATTGGTAACTCGCTGCCCGCGCGGAATGGGGGTTACCTGGATGACGTGGCACTCGACGGCTGCCCGTAGAAGCGGTAAGGCGCAGCGCTCGGTCCTGGATCAGTGGGCGGCTCTTTCGTCGCCTGCGCCGGGTCCGCAACCGCATTCGGCGGTGCCCGGTACACCCATCTGTGGACCGGACGCCTCAGTACGTAAGGAACTCCCCATGCGCGGAGCAGTGATCCACGCCCCCGGCGATGTGCGTTTCGAGACCGTGGACGACGCGAAGATCCTCAAGCCGACCGACGCGGTCATCCGCACGGCCGTCACCTGCGTGTGCGGCTCGGACCTGTGGCCGTATCGCGGTCTGGAGCCGACCGAGCAGGCGCACCCGATGGGGCACGAGTACGTGGGCTTCGTGGAGGAGGTCGGCAGCGAGGTCACGGTGGTCAAGCCGGGCTAGTTCGTCGTCGGTTCGTTCGCCACCTCGGACAACACCTGTGCGAACTGCCGAAACGGCTTCCAGTCCAGTTGCGTGAACCGCGAGTTCATGAGCACCTGCCAGGCCGACTACGTACCCCGGCCGTACTTGGTGAGTACGCCGACTCATCCGGTGGTCCGTGCGGGCGGGTTGAATCGGCGCTATGAAGACGACCTTCCCGGGGCCGGCGTGGCAGCCCTCGATCATGGCGCAGCTTCGGGTCCATGCTCCGGATCATGACCGGCGTGCCTGGGTAGTGCCGACGGTCGCCTCTGTTGTTGCGGTCCCGCTTCTCGCTGTCGACGCGTTGATGTTCCTGGCCAGCCAGATTCCCCCGGACTCTTGCGACTCTGACCCTTGCGCGGCGCCTGGGTTTCACGGGTCGCTCGGTGCGCCTTGCCTGGTCTTCCTCGCGGGGGTCGCCGTTCTCCTGTGCTGGGTGCTTCCGTGGCGCCGTCGCTTTCGTACTGTTCGGATCGTGGCGGCGGTTGAGTCCGTGGTGCTGGCCGCCGCCGCCCTGTGGATCTACTACGCGTATCTGCGGAAGGCTTCGTAGGCGGTCCGCCGGGACATAGTGGCCCTAGGCCAACGAGGTTGTGCTCGATTGTGGGCGGGGCGTCGTGATCTTGGTACAGGCGGTCATTGCCTTTCAGCGGGCTGGCTTGTGAGCGATGGGACGCTGGGCGCATGATGACCGCGTGAACGACTGGATGCGTGCCCGGAACGGTTGGACGATCCTCCTGATGTCCTGGGGGCTAACGCTGACGAGCGGGCTGCTCGGGGCAGCAATGTCACGGATGTTCTTCGAACACCACCCCGCATCGGTCACTTCGAACCTGCCCTGGCTGGTGGGCGGCTCGCTGCTTGTGGCTCTTTGCGGCACCGTTGGTGCTCTGCGGCGTCGGCGGCGGCAAGGCTGACGAACACCGGCAGTGCCGGTTCCAGCAGTCGGGGACGTGGAGAAAGCCCGCTGCGAGTTGGTGTTGTTGTGACGCGATACCTGGCCCGCGCGGCCTTGTCCCATCGTATCTTCACTGGTCTCCAGCGCCGTCGACTCGGGGCGCTGGTCGCCGAGTTGGCCGACGCCTGGACGGCCTCGGAAGACGGGCGACTGCATGACCGCCGGGCCACGACCGCCTGCGCGCGGCTGGAGCAGGACCCCGTCACCAACTGGTGTTCGCCGACCGCGTCATCGCTACTTTGGTCATCCTGCGTTTGGAACTCCCACACGCAGCGCTGGCCGTGCTCTACGGCGCGGACCGCTGCACGATCACCCGGGCTGTCCACGAGGTCCGCCCGCTACTGGCTGCCCGTGGCTTCGCCGTGTCAGGCTGTCCCGATCTGCGGCTTCAAGAAGGCCACCGTCATCGCCGACGAGAAGGGCCGTACCCTGTGGGCCGGGGCGTTCCGGCCCGGTCGCATGCACGACCAGACGGCTGTGAAGACCGAGGGGATCTGCGACCTGTTTGAGCGGTACCCGCAGGTCAAGGCCAAGGTCGGTGCGGTTACCGGGGACTGGCCAAGCAGTTCCCCGACCAGGTCCAGGCCCCCACCGCTCAAGCCGAGGAAGGACGCGCCGCCCGAAGACGTCGCAGCCTGGAACACGGCCCGCCATCAGCAGTCATCGGAACGAATCTGCTTCGAGCACACCAACGCCGAACATAAGCAGTGGCGGCCCCTCCAGAGGTACATCGGTCGCCGCGAGTACTTCGCCGAGACCTACGCCGCCGTGGCCGGCCTGGTCTCCGACCGCGCCGCCGAGAGGTGATCGCCCACCAGCCGACCCACCAGGCCAGCACGGCGCGATCTCAATCGGGCACCACGTTGTAAGACTCCCATCCGCCGGTCTGGGTGGCCTGTGGGTGTGTTCCAGTGGACGGCTGCCGCCCCAGATCGGTGAGCTCCGCGTGCTGCTCGGGCTGAGCTTGTCGGCCCGCCGCCGACAGTTGTCGATGAACAGCCCCAGCTTCACAGTGGTCTGCGACCCTTCCGACTCGCTGAGCTGGACGATCACAAGGAAGTGGTGTTGTGGTCGGCGATGGTGACCTGGCCGCGCGAGCCGTAAGCGTTGGTAAGGGCTTTGGAATGGCCGTATATGCGCTGCTCCCGAGGGGGTATTCGCAAAGGTATGCAGAGGTGCATACTGGGGGCATGGCTGACACGACTGTGAAGATCGACTCGCAGACCAGGGACCGCTTCGCCGCTGTCGCTGCCGCGCAGGGCAAGAGTGTGCGTGCCTATCTGGCGGAGCTGGCGATCGAGGAGGAGAACCAGCTCGCTCTTGGCCGGGCGACCGTGGCGTTCCGAGAAGCCGTGGGTCGTCCGGGCATCGCCGAAGCCTTCGACGCCGAGTTCGGCGGCCTTTCGTCGTCAGCGACGCGCCGGGCGGCCTGACCCTTGGACCTGCACATCGACATCCGGTGGCTCCTGGACCGACAGGAGGAACTCCTGGGTAAGGACCTGGGAGTGCTGGACTACTCGGGCCTGGTCGCCGCGGTCGCCCGGCACCGGGTGAACACCCCGGCGCTGGCCGCCGACGAACCCGACGCGTACTGGCGCGCCGCAGCCCTCCTGGAGCAGATCGTGCTCCTGCGCCCGCTCCCGGCACGCAACGAGTACTTCGCCTATGGCGTCGCCGTCGCCTACATCAGAGCCTCCGGCAACGACGTGGACGACACGTTCGAGCCGTGGCGCGACCTCATCAACGACATCCGCGCCCTGCGCCTGAACGTCTACGACGTCGCGGACAAGCTCCGGTCGCTGCGCCCCGGATCCTGATGAGGGACCGGACTGCAACGAGCCGCCGGTCACCTGAGGCGGCGGTGCCAGCCGGCCCACAGTTGCCCGCCAGCAGCCGGCCGACCGGAAATATCCGCATGAGCCGATACCGCAGCGGCGCTTGCTGGGGGAGGAGCCTGTCCTCTGGCCGGTCCATCGCTGGTCATCCCAGCCATGCGCCAGCGGCCCGCGCTCCAACTCACTCCCCAGCCTGGCGATTTGCCTGTCACTCAGCCTCGGCCGTCCCGGCGAACCCTTTGACAGGACCCCGCACTCACCGCCCTCACGCCACTGCCGGCGCCAGCGTTCCACCGACCGCTCGGACACCCGTAGCGCGCCCGCGATCTCCCGGTTCTTCTCCCCGCCCTCGAAGCGTTCCACGGCCGACAGCCGGATTCGCTCCCGCACGGCCATCTCAGCGTCGGTCAACTCGCCGCCCTGCGCATACCTCACAACCCAGGACTACCGAAGCCGCCGGGTCGCTGTCAGGCGAATGGCCCCGACATCGACCAGAGCCTCCGGCTCAGTGCCGCAGGATGGAAAACCCAGCAAGGCTCCTGTGCCGCCGCATGCCTCACCCAACGTGCGCCGCAGGCTCCGAAGATGAATGCACACGCGGAACGGTTTGTCCGCACCGCGCGGGCCGAGTGCACCGACCGCCTACTTGTCCACGACGAACCGCACCTGCGCCGTGTCCTGGCGGAGTACGCCGACCACTACAATGCTGGGCGTCCGCACCGAGCCCGGGAGCTTCGGGCACCCCTGGACGACCCGACGTGATCCCATTCCCCGCCCGGCGGATCCAGCGCCACGACATCCTCGGCGGACTGATCCACGAGTACCACGACACCGCCCGAATAAGACCGCCCAGCCAGTGGAAAACCCCAGCTCAGCGCATGTGAGGACTTTTGGAACCCCACAGGGCCTGCCGGCGTCGCAGCCTCGGACCGTGCGGCCGCCGCCGTCGGGAATCCGGCCGAGCTTCTTGACATCGATGTGGATGAGTTCGCCGGGCCGTTCGCGTTCGTAGCGGCGGATGAGGGTGCCGGTGGGCCGGTCGAGCCACGCGAGGCGGTGCAGGTGGTGACGGGTCAGGATCCGGTGGACGGTCGAGGCGGGCAGGTCCAGGATCGGTCCGATCCGGGCCGGTCCCAGCTTGCGGGCCTGCCGCAGTGCACACACCCTCGCCTCGACCGCGGCCGGCGTGCGGTGCGGGGTCGTGCGCGGGCGGCTGGAGCGGTCGTGCAGCCCAGCAGCCGTCTCCCGAAGACGGTCAGCCGGGCATTACGGTGGGCACGAAGGCCTCCGGGCGTGGTTGTTCCTAGACAGCTCCACCACACCGGAGGTCTTCGCCATGTTCAAGGCCCACGACTGTCAACAACGCTCGTGAGCTGGGGGGTGAGACGTCAGGGGTGGGCGAGCATGCGGAAGTCGCGACGCGCTGGTCGCACGTCGTCGGGGCGAGCAATTCTGACCGGTTGTCAGGTGGAGGACGGGATCAGCCCGAACAGGCGCTCCTCCACTTGCTGGAGTCCGTGGCGTACGGCGCCGAGCGCGACGGATTCGTCGCCGAGGCTGGAGGCTTCGACGTCCGGCGGGAACAGGCACAGATCCGTCAGGTGTCGGCGGACGGGTGCGGTGATGTCGTCCCCGGCCCGGGAGATACCGCCGCCGACGACGACCAGCGACGGGTCGAGGGTCATCGACATGACGGCCACTCCGGTGGCCAGGTCGCGGGCGAAGCGGTCGACGAGTTCCCTGGCCCGGTCGTTGCCGTCGCGCAGGTCGGTGAAGACGCGCAGCGTCGCGTCGCCCGTCGTGCTGTCGGGGACATAGGACAGCAGTCGGCGGTAGCTGTTGCCCCAGTCCAGGAGGCCGAGGGTGCCGATCTCGCCGGCCGCGCCCCGGCGGCCGCGGTAGGGCTTGCCGTCGATGATGACCGCCGCGCCCATCCGGTGGCCCGCGTGGATGTACACCAGGTCGGGGACACCGGCGGCGACGCCCTTCCACTGTTCGGCCAGAGCGGCCAGGCGCATGTCGTTCTCGGCGCGGATCGGCCCGTCGACGCTGCCAGGGCCCAGGATCCGGGCGAGCTCCTCCGCGAGGTTCAGTCCCGTCCACTCCGGCAGCACATTGGACAGCAAAACGCGGCCTTCGGCGTCGATGATCCCCGGGGAGGCGATCACGGCCGCCAGTAGCGGGTTGCGGTCGGCGGAGGGAGCAGAGGCGGCCAGGCAGGCGGTGACCGCGTCGCCCATGGCGGCCAGCCGTTCCTTGGCGGCCAGGGCCGGATCGACCTCGGTACGCCGCACCGAAGTCACCTTGCCTCGCAGGTCAGCCACCGTCACGAGGATCTTGTGGGCGCCGACGTCCACGCCCAATACCCGGCCCGCCTGGGCGTTGAACTCGTACCGCTTGGCCGGGCGCCCCGGCTGCCGCGCTGCCGTCGGGTCCGGGGGTGCGACTTCCGTCGCCCAGCCCTGGGCCACGAGCTCTATCACGCCCTCCTCGCAGGTCGGCCGCGACAGTCCCGTGGAGCGGGCGAGTTCGGTGACCGTCTGGGCCCCCTGCCCGTACATCCTGCCCAGCATCGTCGCCAAGTTCCGCCTGCGCAGTGCCGACGGGTCCCCGCCCTTGATTCGCATCTGAACCTTTTCCTCCCGTTCGGAGCTTGTCGTGCAGCGCACCCCTTGACAACCGGTTGGAGCGCGGCGCTATGTTCATCACCCAAATGTTAAACAACTCTTGTTATCTATTCAAGCACGATGGAGGGAGAGTTCCATGAGACGCAGATTGGTCACCCTGGCCACTACGGGTCTGGCGACAGCACTGGTCCTGTCGGGCTGCGCGGCCGGCGGCGACAAGTCGTCGGGCGCGGACGGCGGCACGAAGGGGAGCATCACGCTGACGTTCCTGACGTTCGAGACCCCGAACCTGAACGCGAAGTACTGGGACGACGCGATCGCCCGAGCCTCGGCGAAGGTGCCCGGCGTCACCATCAAGAAGCTCGTCGCCCCCTCGGCGGACCGAGCCGGCTACGCCAAGCAACTCGCAGCCTCCGGCCAACTGGCGGACATCATGATCGCGGTGTCGCCGAACGGGTTCGCACAGGCCGGCCAGCTCGCGCCGTGGAGCGACCAGCAGCTCGCCGACTTCGTGTCGCCGCACTCCAACCCGATCGGCGGAAAGATCTACCAACTTCCGTACAACACCCAGCCGACGCCGCTGGTGTACTACAACAAGACCGACTTCGCCCACGCCGGGATCGGCGCACCGCCGAAGACGTACCAGGAACTGCTGAACGACTGCGCCAAGTTGAAAGCCAAGGGCATCAACCCGTTCGTGGTGGGCGGCGGCGGCAAGGACACCTGGGCCGACATGTACCCGCTGATCGGCGCGGTGGCCACCGACACGTACCAAAAGACCCCCGACTGGCTGTCGCGGAAGGAGAAGGGGTCGGCGAAGTTCACCGACCCGGCCTTCGTCAAGGCCGCGGAGAAGGTCTCGGACCTGGCGAAGAGGGGCTACGTCGACACTGCGGGCCTGTCCCGCTCCTACGCCGATGACGAACAGGCGTTCCGCGACAACAAGGGCGCGATGTACCCGATGGGTTCGTGGTTTGCCGCCTCCGCGGATGCCAAGAAGCCCGATTTCGACATCGGTGTGTTCGCCTGGCCCTCCGACGACGGCTCCCTGGTCGTTCCCGCCTACACCGGCGGCGGCATGTCCGTGTCCTCCAAGGCCGCCAATGTCGCGCTGGCCCAGAAGTGGGCGCTGGCGTTCATGCTCGACAAGACCTCGCTCGACGCCTCGGTCAGGACCGACGGCTCGATCATCGCGCTGAAGGACTACACGCCGCCGGCCGGTATGGGCCCGGTCTACGACGCCACCCTCGCCGTGTACCAGCAGGCAGTGAAGCAGAACGCGATCGTCAACGCCTTCTCGATCGAGACCGGCGACGGCTCGCTGCCGGCCGGCGTCGCGGACAAGGCCGCCGCCGGGGTCGCCGACCTGATCAACGGCAAGAAGTCGGCGGCGGACTTCGGGGCGTTCCTCGACTCCGAGTGGGCCAAGGCCAACCAGTAGCCCGAGTCCCCAGCACCCGTAAGACCAGGAACGAGGAGATGACAGACATGACCGCGACACTCGCGCCCCCGGGCGCGCCCACCCGCGGCGCCCCGGGTGCCGGTCCGACCAGGAGGCGATCCGCCCGCTGGTCCAAGGTGTGGCACTTCCTGACCTTCGGCGCCCCCGGGATTGTCGTCTACCTCGCCTTCGTGCTGGTGCCGATCGCGATGACGGTCGGCACCAGTCTGACCAACCGCAACCCGGCAAACCCGCCGACCAGGTGGGTCGGCATGCGGAACTACACCCGGTTGTTCTCCGACGCCGACTTCACCGGTGCGCTGAAGAACACCGTCACCGTGACCGTGATCATCACGGTCGCCGCCAACGTCCTCGGTCTGGTGATCGCCCAGTTGCTCGACCGGAGCGGCTGGTTCTACAACGTGCTGCGCTCGGTGTTCTTCACCCCCGTCGTGTTGTCCTCGGTGGTGGTCTCCGTGGTCTGGCAGGCCATCCTTACCGACGACGGCCTGCTGAACTCGATGCTGAAGAAGCTCGGCGTCCACCACCCGCCGGGCTGGCTGTCCGATCCCGACATCGCCCTGTACTCGGTGGCGTTCATCATCACCTGGCAGATGCTCGGATTCTGCGTGGTCGTCTATCTGGCAGGTCTCGCCGGGATACCGGCCGAACTGCACGAGGCAGCCTCGATCGACGGTGCCGGACCGTGGACGAGGTTCCGGAACGTCACCTGGCCGATGCTGGCGCCGGCGCTGACGATCAACACGGTCATGCTGCTGATCACCGGGTTCAAGGCCTACGACCAGATCCAGGTCATCACCAACGGCGGTCCGGGCAACGGCACCACCTCCACGGTCGCCTTCGAGGTCGTACAGACCACGTTCACCGGCAACCACATCGGGTACGGCGCGGCGATGGCCACCATGATGCTCGCCATCATCGCCGGCATCTCGGTGGTCGCGCTCCGCGTCCTGCAGCGGCGGGAGGTCAGCCTGTGAACGCCTCCGAGCGGTCCTCCTGGTTCCGACCGGTGGCGGCGCTGTTCGTCACGACCGTGTTCTTCCTCCCGCTCTACCTGGTCCTGGTCAATGTGTTCAAGCGGGGCTCGGACATCACCGCGCACCCCGTGAGCCTGCCGATCCCGCCGACGCTGTCCTCGATCGACCAGGTGCTGTCCCGTCCCGACCACCTGTTCTGGTACGGCCTGGTCAACAGCGTCGAGGTCACCGCCCTGTCCATCACGGTCCTGACGATCGTCTCCGCCATGCTCGGCCACTACCTGGCCCGCACCGACGGCGTCTGGGCCAAGGCGGTGCTGGCGACCCTGCTGTTCGGGCTGATGATCCCGCCCTCGGTGATCCTGGAACCGGTGACCGAAGTGCTGCGCGCACTCGGGCTCATGACCACCATCCCGGGCCTGGTGCTCGTCAACGTCGGCTACTACGTGCCCTTCGGCGTGTTCGTCTTCACGGGCTTCGTCAAGACCATCCCGATCGAACTGGAGGAAGCCGCCGCCCTGGACGGCGCCGGGCGATTCCGGATCTTCTGGCAAGTCGTGTTCCCGCTGCTGCGGCCGGCCTCCGCCTCCGTTCTGATCTTCCTCGGGGTCTGGATCTGGAACGACTTCCTCAACCCCCTCATCATCCTGGGCCCGGCGAACGGCACCACCGTCACCGTCGGCATCTACCGCGCGATCGGGGAACACCAGTCGGACTTCGGGGCGGTCTTCGCGCTGATGTTCCTGGCCACCCTCCCCATCCTCGTCTTCTATCTGACGTTCCAGCGCCACTTCGTCAAGGGCCTGACCGGCGGGGCGACCAAGGGATGACCCCCGTTGCCCCCGTCCCCTCCCTCCACCGACCAGACAGCTCAACGGGAGTAATTGTGAACCGTTCCGCCGTGCCCGCCAGTGGCGCCCAGGACTCCGCGCCGTTCCTCACCGGGAGCCTGGCCGCGCCCCTCGGCCGTCCCTTGTCGCTGGCGGTGCTCGGCGCGGGGGCCCGTGGCTCGGCCTACGCCGACCTGGCCGCCAAGCGTCCGGACCGAACCCGCGTGGTGGCCGTCGCCGAACTCCGGGACAGCGTCCGCACGGCGTTCGCCGCCCAGCACGGCCTCGACGACGAGCACTGCTTCACCGACTGGCGCCACCTGCTCGATCGTCCGCGGCTGGCCGACGTCGCGATCGTCGCGGTCCAGGACGCGGACCACGTCGAGGCGGCCGTCGCACTGGCGGACCTGGGCTATCACCTTCTGCTGGAGAAGCCGATGGCCACCACGGAAGAGGGCTGCGACGCCATCGCCCAGGCCGTACGGCGCAACGGCACAGCACTGGCCCTGTCGCACGTCATGCGCTACACCCCCTACACCGTCGCCCTGAAGCAGATCCTCCTGGAAGGCGCGATCGGCGACATCGTCTCCCTGCAACATCTGGAGCCGATCGGCTACTACCACTTCGCCCACTCCTTCGTCCGCGGCAACTGGCGGCGCGAGGACCATGCCTCTTCGCTGCTGCTGGCCAAGGCGTGCCACGACATCGACTGGCTCGCAGACATCGTCGGCCGACCGGTCCGGCGTGTGTCCTCGTTCGGGTCGCTCACCCACTTCCGTCCCGAATCCGCCCCCGCCGGCGCCACCGAACGCTGTGTCACCTGCCCGCTGGAATCCTCGTGCGCCTTCTCCGCCCCCCGGCTCTATCGGACAGGGCTGCGCAACGGCGGCACCAAGCAGTACTTCACCCGGATCACGACGGCCGGGGAGCTGACCGAAGAGGCAGTGACCGAGGCACTGACCGAAGGACCGTACGGCCGCTGCGTCTACTTCAGCGACAATGACGTCCCGGACCACCAGGTGGTGAACCTGGAGTTCGACAACGCCGTGACCGCCTCATTCGTCCTGACCGCGTTCACCCCGCTGGAGAACCGGCATACGAAGATCTTCGGCACCCGCGGGCAGCTCAGTGGCGACGGCCGCCGTATCGAGGTCTACGACTTCCTCACCGAACGCACCACTGTCATCGACACCTCACTCGACGGCTCCTCGGCGGCCGAGGGCCATGCCGGCGGCGACGAGGCGATGTTCAACGCCTACGTCGACGCCCTGCAGGACGGCCGCCCCGAACTGATCGTCTCCGGGATCGACGCCAGCCTGGCCAGCCATCGCGTGGTGTTCGCCGCTGAGCGGGCACGGCACGCCGGGACGGTCGTCGACCTCTGACCGCCGGCAGGTCCTGAAAGCGTCCGCCGAACCTCCATAACCGCGGCGGGAGACACCACCGCACCCCACACCCCGTGAAGATCACATCCTCGTCCGAGGAAGGACGCATCACGTATGACTCCGAGACGAAAACTCACCGCCCCCCTGGTGGCCACGCTCGCGGCCGCCGGCCTGATGGCCGCCGGGCTGACCGCGGCAGGCGCCGGGAGCGTGGCGGCGGCGGCCGGCCCGGGCGGTTCCGGCGGTGTCCACCTGAACGCCGGATACCTGCGCGTGGGACTGGACGGCACGGGTGCGGTCACGAGCCTGGTCGACGCCCGCAACGGCCGGGACTACCTGGTGGCCGGGCACGGCACCGCTCCCCTGGTCAGCCTGGTCATCGATGGACAGCAGGTGAAGCCGACGGCACTGCAACGATCGGGCAGCTTGCTGGCGTTCAAGAACCCGGCGGCCGGCACCGAGGTCGATGTGGCGGTGAACGACCGCGCGACGTATGCGACGTTCACCGCCACGAGAGTCAAGGCGCCGCGCACCGCTGATGTGCAGTCCCTGCTGTGGGGTCCGTTGGCGACCACGCTCACCGGCACGCTCGGGGAGTCGGTCGGCATCGCGGGCAACGGCGGATTCTCCGCGGGGATGAAGGTGCTCAACGACCGCACCGAGGGTGGCTGGCCACGCGAGGACACGGGCATGGGCTGGCAGAGCGAGGTGTCGAACAATCCCTCCAACCTGCAGGTGGCCCCGCTGGAGCAGTGGAGCGTCGGCGGCCGCACCCCGTGGGGGAGCCTGCTGCGCGCCTTCACCTTCGACTACACCAAGCAGCGCCTACGGCTGAACGATTCCGGCTACCGGATACCGGTCGGGCCGTTGCCCCGCGGAGGCGGGATCGTCGGGTCGAGGATCGCGCTGTTCGGCACCACACCGGATCTCGCGCCGACCGTGCTGTCGGCGATCGCCCAGGACCAGAACCTGCCCTACCCGACGATCAACGGGCAGTGGCAGAAGGCGGCGCAGGCGACCTCCAAGTCCATCTTCGTCCTGTCGGACCTGAACACCGGCAACGTCGGGACGGCCGACCAGTTCGCCAAGTCCGCCGGCATCGACATGATCTACTCCCTGCCCGGGTCCGACGGCCCCTGGCGGGCGGCCGGGCACTACCAGTTCAACTCCAGCTTCGGTGGCAGCGACGCGGCCGCGACCACCTTGGTGAACACTTCCAGGTCCAACGGCGTGGCAGTGGGCGCGCACACGCTGTCGAACTTCATCGACACCAACGATCTTTATGTCAGGCCGTCGCCCAGCCCGGATCTCGCACGCGGGCAGAGCGCCACGCTGACCCGGCCCCTGGCCTCCGGCGACACGTCGCTCTCCATGGCGAACTGCGCCCCGCTGGCCGGGGGCCTGCAGGGCAAGCGGCTGCTGGTCGACAACGAGTTCCTGACCTACACCGGGTCCAGCACGGTCGGCGGCGAGTGCCAGGTGACCGGGCTGGCCCGTGCCCAGTGGTCGTCGGCCGCGGTCTCCCATTCCACGGCCGCCACCGTCCACCGGGTACAGATGAACGGCTACGGCGGGGCCTACGGCGATCTGAACATGATCGACGCGATCGCCACCCGGTTCGCCACCATCTGGAACACCACCGGCATCACGGCGACCTCTTTCGACGGGCTGGAGTCCGCCTCGGATTCCGGCTGGGGCCAGTACGGCATGGCCCGCATGGTGAACGGGGCCTTCGCGCAGCGGCATGCCCAGGACGGCTTCATCTCCGAGACCAGCCGGATGGGCTCCAACATCTGGGACGGGCTGTCCCGGGCCAGTTGGGGCGAGGTCGGGGCCACCAGCATGAACCAGGTGTTCCTCAACAACGCCTACTACCAGGCGAACCACCTGCCCGGGATGCTCGGCTGGATCGCCCTGCCGGGCAACGCCGGTCTGCGCGCCGTCGAGGACACCCTCGCGCGGGGCGCGGGCCTTAACGCCGGCGCCGGATTCGAGACCTCCGTGTCCAGCCTGACCGCCGGCGGGCAGAACACATCGCTGCTGCTGGACGCGGTCAAGCAATGGGAGGCGGCCCGTAACAGCGGAGCCTTCACCGACTCCCAACGTGCGCAGTTCCGGGACCAGTCCACACACTGGCACCTGAGCGTCATCACGCCGGGCACGTCCTGGTCGCTGCAGCAGCGCAACGCCTCCGGCAACGACATCGGCGCGCCGCGGACCGTCTCCGTCCCCACGCCGGGCTTTCCGAATACCACCCTGCCGGGTATGAAGGCCGGAAAACTGTACGAGGCGCGGCCGGCCGCGAACGTCCCCTCGATCATCCGCTACGAGATCACCGGGGGCCGCCTGCCCTGCGGCCTGCGGCTGAACGCCGACACCGGCGGTATCACCGGCATCCCGACCACCAGCGCGACCTCCAGGTTCACCCTCACCGGCATCGGTGCCCCCGGAACACCGAACGCGCGGCAGACCTTCACCATCGGCGCCGCGACGCCGCCGTCCCCGCCCACCGCAGGGACGCTGAGTCTGACGTCGGCCTTCGACAACGTCGGCGTCACCTCGCAGACCGACGTCGCGACCGGCAACTTCGACGGATCCGGCAACAGTTTCTCTGCCGAGCAGCTCGCCGCGGCCGGTGTCACGGCCGGGGCCACCGTGACCGTGCAGGGCACGGCGTTCGCCTGGCCGGACGTGGCCGCGGGCACGCCCGACAACGTCGCCGGCTCTGCGATGATCCCGGGCTCTGGTCACGGCGGCAGCACCCTGGCCTTCCTCGGATCCGAGGCCGGCGACGTGACCGACGATGTCACGGTCACCTACACCGACGGCACCACCGCCACGGCGTCCGTCGGCTTCCCGAACTGGCTGGATTCCAGCCCTACCGAGTTCGGCGCGACCCTGGCCTTCTCCACCCAGGGACGCAACACGCCCGGCGGGTACGGCAACACCAGCGGCTCCTACCGGGTCTTCTTCAACCAGATACCCCTCGACCCCACCAAGACCATCGCGACCGTCCAACTTCCCGCCACCACGAAGATCCACATCTTCGCGCTGACCGCACGCTAGCCACAACGGCTCGACCCGGCCTTCGCCTTCAGTAAAGGCGAAGGCCGGTGGCCCCGTACCAGGCTGGACCGGTACGGGGCCTGCTCTCGGCGTACGGGTCGCTCCGAGCGCCGCAATGATCCGCCGGGTCATCGGACTGGCCTGCCCGGGCGGACTCGCTGATCTGACCGGCGCCGAGTCCGCCCGGTCGGACAGCGTGGCAGTGGACGGCAAAGCCGCCCGCGGTTCCCGTCACGGAACTCTGCCCGCCGCGCATCTCCTGGCAGCGCTGACCGGCGACGGCCGAACTGTCACCCAGTTGTGCGTCCCCGACAAAACCAACGACATCACCTGTTTCACCGCGCTCCTGGAGCCCTACAACCTGGCTGGGGTCACCGTGACGGCCTGGCGTGGTGCAGTTCCAGGATCTGGCCCGCGATGGCCGGCTCCAGTGCGGCGTAGTCGTACGGCAGGTCGAGAAGCGTGTGGTGCCGGTATCTGATGCCGATAATGCCAAGGGGTGGTGTCCCGCGAATCAACGACCAGGATTCCAACTACCGAACCAGGACAAGGCTGTTGGAGAGAACTGGGCGACGGTGATGCGCTTGCCCAAGTGTCTGGTCCACAGCTGGCGGGTTGTTCAGACGGACGACGGGCAGAATGAGTCCGAGCCGGTGGGCGCAGCGGTGCGGTTCTTGGCGCTAGGGTGTCATTTCCCACGGGTCGTAGGGGTAACAGCGGCGATAGGCTGCTGACGATTTCCTGGCAGGGCCCTTTCTGTGGTGTTCGGGTGGCCTGCTCCGGGTCGGTTCGATGCGTGCTTCGACAATGGTGGCCTATCGGCGGCGGGGGCCGCTGGGCTGTCGGCGCACACGGCGAGTCTTCGGGGGTGCCGGTGCATCGAGGAGCCCGGTTACCTATGTGATGCGAGTGAAGAATGATTCTCCGTGCATCTGGCCGAGGATTGTGATGCGTACTTACTGGGCTGAAGGTGCACATTGAGGCAGCGCATAGTCCCTTTTGGATCCACCGCCCACAGAACGTCGGAGGCTGCTCCGCGGCGGGCCATACGGACAATGGCCCTGCGGCCATTGGGGACGGCGACTGTCCGCCCCACCCACATCTCCCACGCGGGGTCCGAGTTAGTAAGAATCGATCTCGCCTGCCCTTGTCCTCGAGCGCCGGGGCGGAATTTCCACCATCTGGCAGCCGGCTTCCTGAATGTGCCGCACCACCGCACGGGCTTCCCTGTCGTCGAGAGAGAACACAAACGGGCCGGGCACGAAAATCACGTTGTAGACGCCGCCGTCAATCAATCCGATCAGGCGTTCCAGGGCAGGCAGCGGCCGCGTGGAGGGGTGGCCGTTGTCCATTAACACAGCGGGCTCGGGAAGCCCCAGCCTGTAGGCTTGGTACATCAGGGCGCCCTGATGGGAACTCATCTCCCACTTGTCGTACGGGTAGCACCGCAGATACATTGCCGTCCGGGGAATCCCATTGGCATTCATCGTCTCTCACCCATTACCTGGAGATATCCGGAATGCCATCAGGTGGACTTATTGAGACATTCCCTGTCTTTGTCGCTCTTTCAGCTAAGAACAGAGCACCGATCAGATCCAGGCGAAACCGGGGCCACTTCCGTTACAGCTCGTACCGATGTTGCGGCATTTATGGGTAGTGACCGAGCAGACCATAGGTAGTGCATAGGGGGTGGACTAGGTAGTCCGCGCACCTTTCTGCTGCAACTTTCTGTCTCCGGCGAAGTGAAAGACTTTTTCGTCCCGCTGTTCCCAGTGATGGATCCACTGGGCCCATTGGTATCTACCAGCGCTCCGACATCAAAATCTGGCCAGCGGGGTCCTCTTCCTGACCTGGAGCCGACGGGTCCGGCCCGGAAGTGTCACGTGCAACTGGGCCACTGCGATGGCCCGTGAGCCACGAGCCATCGCAGCGCTGGCGACAGACACGGACGCGTCAACCCGGGCCCTTGGGGCCGCGATTTCAGCAGGGGCGGTCCGGCGTACGGGGGAACTACGCAAAGGGCCGCAGCAGCAGAGGCATGCGGCCTCTGATCAGGCTCCCTCTGCGGTGGGGTAACGCTCTGAACGGCGCTCGGAGAACGAGTGGGGTGAGCAGGCCCGACCTATAATTGGCGGTGGGGGATTGTCCCGAGGTGGACCGGCGGTAGTGGCATTGGCTCATGGTGTTGCGGGGTTCGGTTTTGTCGGGCGTGGGCGTGAGCTGCGCGCGCTGCTGGATGTCGTGCGCACCGGACCTGCGGTGGTATTCGTCGAGGGTGAGGCAGGCATCGGGAAGTCCCGTCTGGTCACCGAAGCGGTCGCCGCTCTGGCCGGGGGCGAAGTCCTGGTGCTGCAGGGATGGTGCCATCCGCTGCGTGAGCCGCTGCCCATCGAGCCGGTCATCGAGGCCCTGCGAGACAGATCACCCCACCTTTCCCATGACGCGCAGCTGAGCCCGGCAGTTCGGGCGCTCGTCCCATACCTCCCCGAGCTCGCTGACCGCCTCCCACCTGACGGAGCCGCCGATCTCGGCGAGGTGCAGGGTGGTTTGATGCGCGCTGCGCATGAGGTACTGGCGGCAATGGGCTCACTGGTGCTGGTGATCGAGGACGTGCACTGGGCCGACGAGGCGACCTGTGAACTCCTGCGGCTGCTGGCGACGAACCCGCCCCAGGGGCTGCGGCTGGTGATCACCTATCGCGGACAGGACCTTCCTGCGGGTAGATCCGTGCTGGGTGCGCCCTATCGGCGTCCGGTCGGGGTGGGCGGCAGGGACATCAGGCTCGGGCCGCTGGACGAGGCCCAGGTACGTGACCTCACCATCTCCGCGCTGGGCCGGACTGCGGGATCGACCCTGGGCCGGCAGGTGTTCGAGCGCAGCGGCGGCCTGCCCCTGGCCGTTGAGGAGGACCTGCTGGCGTTGTCCGATCGCTTGTCGCGCCCGGGCCGAGGAGAGGTGTCGGCGGTATTTGAGGGCGTCGGGGTGCCGCGGGCGGTGCGGGAGGCGGTCAATCTGCGGCTCTCGGGCTTGGAGGCGGGTGCGTTGGCGGTAGTGCACGCGGCGGCGGTGCTTGCCGTGCCGGCCCCCCAGGAGCTGCTCGCGGCGCTGGCCGGGCTGGAGGAGAAGGACGCGGAAGTGGGGCTGACCGCGGCACTGAAGGCCGCGGTCCTTCAGGAGTCGTCAGCCGGTCAGTACGGGTTCCGGCACACGTTGGCGCGCCAGGCCGTCTACGAAGGAATTCTGGGGCCACGGCGTCAGCGGCTGCATCTGCGTGCATCGGACGTTCTGATCGCCAGGGAACCGCCTCCGTTGGTGCAGATCGCCCACCACACCCGCCAGCATGGTGACGTCCAGGCGTGGCTACCACGGGCGCAGGCCGCCGCCGAGCAGGCGATCAAACTTGGGGACGACGGCATCGCCACAGACCTGCTGCAGCAGCTCCTGGCAGAACCAGCACTGCCGCCCGGTCAACGCAGCCATGTCGCCCTGGCCCTCGGCCGCATCGCCGACCACAGGATCGAGCAAGCCGCCAGTGTGAGCGCTCTGCGCCGGATCCTGGCGGATCCGGTGCTGCCCATCGCGACCCGCGGCGAGATCCGTCTTCTCCTCGCGCGCACCCTGCTGAGCCAGACCAATGTCCCCGAGTTCAACCGCGAGACAGAGCGGGCGATCGGCGAGCTGGACAGCCGGCCGGACCTCGCCGCCGTGGCAATGGCCCAACTCGGCATGGGCAACAGCTCCTCGCCAGTCGCCCAGGATGTGATGTGGATGGACAAGGCCGTGCACACCATCACCCGCAGCAGCGACCCGGGGGCCCAGGCGACCGTGCTGGCCAGCCGGATCACCCTGCTGGAGACTCTCGGAGACCCCTCGGCCCGGGAGCTGCTCGCCATGCTTCCCCGTCTCAGCCAGGACCGAGAGGTTCAGCGTCAACGCTTTCGGGCCGTGCACAATGCCGCCGACGAGGCGTTCTGGCGCGGCGACGACGAGCGGGCCCGTGCTCTGCTGGACGAAGCGGAGAGACTCGCGAGCCAGACGCGGACCCAGAGCAGGTTGCATTCGTGCCGGGTCATCCGTTTGAACCTGGAGTTCGTCAGCGGTGCCTGGGACGGCCTGGAGGGGCGCCTGGAGCGCATCGCACCGGTGGACGGCCGGGACGAGGGCGTCTTCCATGTGGAACCCTTTCTGATTCGCGCGCTCCTGGAGATTGCCCGTGGGAGTTGGGTCCGGGCGCGCGAGCGGCTCACCGCACTGGCCGGGCTCACGAACCAGGCGTTTCCCCCGTGGGAAATGGTGCGCTCTGCGGCGACAGGCCGGCTCGACCTTGCCGAGGGCCGGGGCGAGAACGCATGGGAGACGATGCAGCCCGCCTTGGAACTCCTGCGGCACAAGGGGGTGTGGGGGTGGGCGGTGGACCTGGTGCCCACGGCGGTACAGGTGGCTCTCGCCGGCGGCCTCGAGGAGGAGGCCGACCGGCTCATCAGGGAGGCCACGCATGGCATCGAGGGGCGCGATGCACCGGGAGCAGCAGCGGAACTGTGGTGGTGCCAGGGTCTGGTTGCTGCCCGGACCGACCCGCCGGCGGCGCTCAAGTGCTTGGAGCGGGCGCGGGCCCGGTTCCAGGCCCTGGGCCGCGTCCACCGCGCCGCCCGCATCACCGAAGGTGTCGGCACCACGATGCTGACCGCACATCTAGGCCATGCAGGCCGGGCAGCCGGGTACTTCCAGGAGGCCACCGACGTCTACAGGCGCCTGGGGGCAACCGCCGATGAAGCACGCTGCTCCCGTGCCCTGCGCGAGATCGGCCAGGAACGCCCTGTCCCACGCGGACGCCACAGCTACGGGGAGGAACTCTCCCCCCGTGAACGACAAGTGGCCCAACTCCTCGCCACCGGCGCCACCAACCAAGACATCGCCGGAGCCCTGTCCCTGTCCGTCCGCACCGTCGAACACCATGTCGCCAAGGCCCTGAAGAAACTTCACGTCACAAGGAGCGACGTCGGCACAGCCCTATGAAGCCCGCGTCAGCGCAACCCTCCAAGGACGTCGGCGGCGGCAGGCAGCAAACGGCAGTGTTGCCTGTGCCTTGGTAACCATCCGGAGGCCTCCGTGTGCCGGCCAGCGTCACGGGAGCCTCGGGCGAGCTGCTGATGGAGGGTCGCCGGCGACGCGGTGACCCCTTCCGTCGGCGGGGCCGGCCACGGGCAGGCAGTGGATGATGGAGTGATCGAGGACCAGGCTCGACGGTCCCCGTTCAAAGAGCTGCGGAAAGAAGGGGTTCGCGGCATGCGCCCCGGGCCGCGTCGGCGGCCGTGGCACTCGTCGATCAGCCCCTGTCGTCGTCGGCGCCGTAAGACGGCGTAAGCCGCCACCCAGACAGGGAAGCCGGTCGGAGTCCCCGCCACTTCACTCCGTTGTCCAGCAGGTACCGCACCGTGTCGAGCACGTGGTGGGGGCCAGCAGCGCTCCGGCTGCCCGCCACCGCCTCCAGCCAGGCACACGCGGAACGCATCACCAAAGGGAGGCTGAGCCCCTGCCCCGGTTGCGGGGTAGCGTGGAAGCAAGCCGTCTGGTCGGGAGGCTGGCTACATGCATGCTGATCTGGGCTTTAAGGCCGCCGACTCAGGGCATGGGTTTGCGCTGGTCGGCCGGCGTGGGGAGCTGAAGCTGCTGTCGGCCGGGTTGTCGCGGTTGCCTGCGGTGGTGCTGGTGGAGGGCGAGGCCGGGGTCGGCAAATCCCGCTTGGTCCACGAATCGGCCCGCGCCGTGGCAGCGCGCGGGGTGCGCGTGCTCACCGGTTACTGCCATCCGCTGCGCGAGCCTCTGCCCTTCGGCCCAGTGCTGGACGCCCTTGCCACCGCTGCCGACTGGCTGCCGGAGCCGGGCCTGCTCAATCCGCAGACCGGGGCGCTGGCCCCACTGCTGCCCCAGCTCGCAGACCGCCTGCCCCCTGCTCCCCAGGCCCCGGCTGACCCACGCGCGGGCCGCTTCCAGCTTCTGGGGGCGGTGCGCGGAATCCTGGAAGCGCTGGGCCCGGTGGTGCTCGTGGTCGAAGACCTGCACTGGGCCGACGAGACCACACGTGAGCTCCTCCTGGTGCTGGCCCGAAATCCGCCCAAGAACCTGGGACTTGTGTTCACCTACCGTACAGAGGACCTTGCGCACAGCACCCCGGTACTCGGCGCGCCCTACCACCGCCCCGCGGGAACCAGCGGCGCGGAGATCCATCTCGACGCACTGAGTGAACAGGACGTGCAGGACCTGGTCACCGCCGTCATGGGGCCGCGGTCCACCAGGGCTCTGGGTCAAGCGATCTACGAACGAAGCGCGGGGTTGCCGCTCGTCGCGGAGGAGGATCTGCTCACCCTCACCGACTGGGGCCGCCAGCCAAGGCCGCCCAACGCGGATGCGACGACCGTGGTCGAGACGCTCCAAGACATCGAAGTACCCCGGGCATTGCGGGAGGCGATCGTCAGCCGGATGACGGGCCTGTCCGCACCGGCGGTGGCCATGGTCGAGGCCGCTGCCGTACTGGCCGTGCCATCATCCGGCCGGCTGTTGGCCGATATCGCTGATCTCGACGCCGATCAAGCCGAAGCTGCGCTGGTGGAGGCTCTGCAGGCGGCAGTGCTCCGCGAGAGCGCACCTGCGCTGTACGGGTTCCGTCATGCACTGGCTCAGCAAGCCGTCTATCGCGAGATCCTCGGCCCTCTGCGCAGTGCGCTGCACCGTCGGGCCCACCGGGTTCTGCAAGGACAGTCCAGCCCCCCATTGGTGCAGATCGCGCACCATACCCTCGCGCTCGGCGATATGCAGACCTGGCTGCGTGAGGCTGAGGAAGCCGCCGATCAGGCGGTCGCCCGAGGCGACGACGGCACCGCGATCAGCCTCATCCACGACATCCTCAGGCAGCCGCATCTACCTCCGGATCTACGCAACCGCGCGGCCCTGGCCCTGGCGCGGATTGCCCACTACAGCGTCGACTACAGCGCCAGTGCCGCCGCGCTGCGCCGGATCGTGGTCGATCCCCAGCTTGCAGCCGAGGCTCGTGGGGAGATTCGCCTGGCGCTGGGCCTGTTCATGATCAACCAGTGTGGGGACCATGCGGGTCACCGTGAGCTGCAGCTGGCTGTGCCGGAGCTGGCCGACCGGCCCGATCTGGCCGTGCGTGCCATGGTCGCCCTCGCACGGGGCGAGCCTGATCTCTCCCGTCGGGAGGCGATGGCATGGATGGACCAGGCCGAACGCACTGCCCAGGGCGTTTCTTCCCCGAAATCGCGGGCGGCGGTGTGGGCCACCAGACTGGATCTGATGGCTTTGGACGGGGACCCACGGGTGTGGGAGCTGGTCGAGCAATTGTCCCGGCACACCGGGGACCGCGAGGTCTTGCGGCAGAATCTGCGTGCCGTGCACAACGTGGGCGTTGCCGGGATGGAGCGGGGCTACGACGAGCGCGCTGCCGGCCTGTTGAGGGAGTGTCGGGACGTCAGTCGGCAATCGGGCTTCTCTACCATGGAGGCCTTCAGTCGCATTGGGCTGCTGACGATGGACTGGTTGGCCGGCCGGTGGGCGGGGCTGGAGGATGAATTCGCGGCGCTCACGGCGGATGCTCCCGACATGCTCCCCATCACCAAGGCCGCCGCGCAGATCGGCGGGAATCTGGCCGCCGCTCGCGGACAGTGGACACGTGCCCTGGGCGCGTTCGGTCGCGCGGCCGTCATGGAGGACCGATTCTCCGAGGCAGGCGAGGTGCTGTCCGCGACGGCCGGCATCGCTCAGGTACGCCTGGCCCAGGGAGACCCGCAAGCTGCTTGGGCCACCGTGGCGCCGAGGCTGGATCCCATGCCTACCGCGCCGCGGCCCTGGGCGAACGGTCTGCTGGTGGTGGGGGTCCGGGCCGCCCTGGCCTGCGGCGACCATGAGAGGGCCCGGCACCTGATCGTTTCAGCTGAGGAGAGCATCCTCAACAAGGGCTCACCCGCGATCACCGCCGTCGTCCATCTCCTCAAGGGCATGCTTCTTCAGCAGGCCGGGGACATCGACGGCGCGGGTGAGCACTTCGATCGCGCGCATGTGACCTACAAGGCGATCGGACGGCCCTACCCTGCCGCACAGGCCGCCGAATGTCTCGCCCATACCCGCGCCCCCACAACTGAACACGACGCCGCGCAGCAGCTGGCCGAGACCGCAAACGCCTACAACGATCTCGGGGCCACCGCCGACGCCGCCCGCTGCGAGCAGGCTGCACGCAAACTCGGCCTCACTCGCCCCGCGCCCCGCGCCCCGCGCCGTTACGACACCGATTTGTCGCCCCGCGAACAACAAGTGGCGCGCCTCCTCACCGACGGAGCCACCAATCAGGACGTCGCCCACGCCCTGTCCCTGTCCGTCCGCACCGTCGAGCACCACGTCGCCCGCGTCCTCAAGAAACTCGACATCAGCAGGGAAGAGCTCCGCGGCGCCGCATCCGCGCTCCCCCCTGAAGGCCCGTGAAGCACGCAGCGCCGCCGGTGGCCTGAAAGAGCGTTTTGTCTCGCCGAGGTTGTTTGGGGCAGGTGCAGGGCAGAGCTGTTCCATGCCGTGGCCCCGGACACGGTGTCCGGCCACGGATACGCGCTATCGCGTTCATCCGAGTGCGCACCCGCCGACGAGAACGTACCGAGCCAAAGGGAAGTGAGCCTCGCATCCTCGTGGGTGCAGGTCGCAGGGTTGGTCCGCGCCACCCCGGGGTATCGCTCAGGCCGCTTTGGCCGGAATGAGGCGGCTGGTGCCCCGGCCGTAGCGGCGCTCGATGAAGTACTGCCCGATCATCAGCAGCGAGGTAAAGGCCAGGTACCAGATACTGACGGCGATCAGCGCCGGCATGTTCTCAAACGTCCTGGAGGCAATGTCCTGCCCGGCCCGGGTGACATCGACCAGGGAGATCGCGCTGACCAGTGAGGTGATCTTGAGCATGGCGATGGCCTCGTTGCCGGTCGGTGGCACGATCACCCTCATCGCCTGAGGCAGCATGATCCGGCGCATGGTCTGTCTGCGGGTCATTCCCAGGGACGCCGCTGCGTCGGATTGCCCCTCGCCCACGGAGAGGATGCCCGCCCGGACGATCTCGGCCATGTAGGCGGCCTCGTTCAGGCCCAGGCACAGTACGGCCGCGGTAGGCAGCGACACCAGGTCGTTGTAGGCCCAGGAATGGAATTCGGGGCCGAACGGGATGCCGATGGAGATCCTGGGCCACAGCGCGCCCAGGAAGTTCCATATGAACAGTTGGACCAGCACCGGTGTGCCGCGGAAGACCCAGATGAACAGCCAGGCCGGACCGGAGAGCAGCGGGTTGTGGGATAGCCGCATCACGGTCAGGAAGAGCCCGCCGATGGAGCCGATGACCATGGCCAGAACCGTCAGGAGCAGTGTCGTCTGCAGGCCCATGAGCACAGTGGGGTCCCACAGGATGTCCCAGACCCGGTGCCACTGCAGCTTGGGGTTGGTCACGATCGCGTGGCCGAGCATCGCCAGGAGGACTCCGACGGCGCCGACGGCGGCCCAGCGGCCCGGATGGCGCACGGCAACGGCGCGGATACTCTCCGGCCGAGGACTACTGTTGACCTGCTGTTCCTCCGCATGGGTGTGCATGATCATCCCCTGTTTCGCGGTGGTGTCAGGAAGTGGCGCCGTTGACGACGGACGTGGTGACGGCGTTGGACTCAAGGTCCCATTTGTCGAGGATCCGTCCGTACGTTCCGTCGTCGATCAGTGCCTGGACGGCACGCTGGACGGCTTGGGCGAGCTTGCCGTCGCCTTTGGGGATCACAATCGCGGAGGGGGAAACGTTGTAGGACCCACCCAGCTGTTCGATCTGGCCGGATGCCTTGACCGCGTAGTTGACGGCGACGTTGTCGGCGATCATGGCGGAGACGCGACCTGCGAGCAGGGCGGCGGCGACCTGGGTCTGCAGGTCGAACTTGTCGCCGTCCCCGGGAATCGGCGGCTTCCCCTCCGCCCGGCATTTGGGATTGCGGGTGTTCTTGACGTCTTCGGCCTGGATGGAGCCGGCCTGCACCGCCACCCTGACCCCGCACAGCAGGGCGGCGTCCAACCGGTCGGGATTGCCTGACCGCACGGCGACCGCACTGCCGGAGGTGAAGTACGTGACCATGTCGACCGCCTTTTGGCGCTCCTGGGTCGCGGCGAAGTCCGACATGGCCAGGTCGTACTTGCCTGCTTGGACGCCGCCGATGATCCCGTCGAACTTGGCGTCCTTGAATTCCGCATCGAGCCCCAGCCTGTCAGCGACGGCCTCACCCAGGTCCACGTCCACGCCGACGATCCTCCCCTGGGCATCCTTGAACTCCATCGGGGCGTAAGAGGCATCCGTTGCGATGACGACCTTGCCCTTCGCCTTCAGATGCGCCGGAACAAGAGCTGCCAAGGCGGCGTCGACGGACGGAGCAGTCGCTGAGACGCGTGGCTGCGAGCCGCCCCCACCATCACAACCCGTAACCGCTAGGCCGCCGATGGCGATTGCGGCTGCGGCTGCGCGCCTCCAGGTGGCTGCTGCCGTCATGACCGCCTCCCAAGGCGCTCCGGGCGCCTTTCAAGCGAGGCTCTTGACGTCAGCGACGCAAGAAGATCTTGCGGCCTGGGCGCCGGAGCGAAGATGACCAACCTCCCCTCCCATAGTCACCCCACATTCAGGAGGACGCCTCCCGTCTGACAGTGACCGCGCTGCGCAGGACGGGAGCCGGCGCGCCAGCGGCCGCCAGGTCGATCCGGCGGTGGTGTTATGGCGCGGCCGCGGCCCGGACGTCCGGAGCCGTACACGGCCCGTCACCTGACCATGATCCGCCCGGACCAGCCCCCGGCTGCTCACCCCTGGGCGCCCGCGCGTTGGGCCGGCGGATGCGACAGGGTGTGAGTTCATCGGGCGGGCGCACCAAACGGGCCAATCCGACTGGCGGATGTGGGTCGCCAACACCGTCCCTCCAGCATGATCCGCGTGTTGCTGGCGGCGGCGGCGATGGTACGAGCGATCTGGAGTGGTGTCCTGACGTTCGGGCTGGTCACCGTGCCTGTCGCGCTCGTCACCGCCACCGATGACCACATGGTGCACTTCCATAGGTTTCAGCGTGGCACCGGCGACCGCGTCCGCATGAAGAAGATCAACGAACGCACGGGGGACGAGGTCGAGAACGGCGACATCGTCAAGGGCTATGACCTGGGAGGGGGCGGGTACGTCGTCGTCGAACCTCAGGAGCTGGACGAGATCGCCCCGGGTAAGTCCCAGACCTCCCCTTGAGGCGGGCCCGCCGGCATCCCCCCTCCTACGCCGTGTTCGACATCATCGCCACGGCTGAGCACGGGGACGTCCGCACCGAACGTACCCCTCAGCCCCGCTCTCCCCATCGAGGACAGAGGGGTGCGACCGGCCGGCCGATCGGATAGCGCGAAATGTCCAAGCGCGCCGAACTGCTTGTCCATATACGGGAGTTCGGCCGGTCCGCAGACTGTGCGCACACGCAGAGCGCCCCACCGCTCCTACGGGCACGCGGACCGCACGGCGTTCCCTGGGTCCCGCGCGTCCCGTTCACGAGAAGGAGCATCATGCACGACAACGACCCGAGAATCCATCGAGCCCCCGAGGGACAGCCCTCGGGCGTGAGCCGCCGCACGCTCCTGGTCGGCACCGCCACCACCGGACTGCTGGCCGCCACCGCCCTCCCTGCGGCCGCCACGGACCGCACGACCGAGTTGCTCTCCGACAACCTCGCCGTCACGGTGGACACAGCCTTCCCCCGGGTCATCGGCTACCGGTGGCTCGCGACCGGGGACACCCTGGGCGGTGCGCTGGACGCCGGGCGGACTGTGCGGATCAACGGCGAGAACCACACCCCGGAGGTCACGGCGGAGTTCACCCGCACCAGGGCTGCCTACCGGCTGGCCTTCCCCGCACTGGACGTCGTCGTCGACCTTCGGCTGACGCTCAAGGGCGCGGTCCTGCGCCTCAAGGCGGCGAAGATCATGGAAAGGGGCTCCGTGAAGGTCTCGGCCTTCGCCCTGCCCGGTCTGGGACTCGTCTCCGCGTCCGCCACCCAGAATGCCGGCATCGCGCAGGTGGCACTGGGGTACGGGCTGGGCGCTCCCGTCCAGGAGGCCTTCGTCAAGGTCGCCGACGCCCCGGCGGACGGAAGATGGCGGCGGGCCTCGTACGCCATCCTTCACACCGGCTCACTGGCCGCCGCCGTCGAGTCGTTCACCTGCGCCGACGACCGGCTATTGGTGCGCACCAGCACCGTCGACGGCGCCCGACACACGGAAATCGCGAGCGGGGAGTGGATCCACCGGGGCGCGGACGGCAAGGTCTTCGACCTGCCGGAGGCTGCGGTCGTCGTCACCGGCGACCGCAACGGAGACGGCGTCGCGGACTGGCAGGACGGTGCCATCGCCTTCCGTACGATCATGCGCGAGCCGCCGGCCGCCGAATGGAGCCGCGGACGGGTGGTCCAGGGCGTCGCGATGAACATCGCGAGCAACGCCAACACCCCCTTCCTGACCGCCCTGGACGAGATCCGGCGAACCTACCTGTACACGGACGGACTGCCGCAGGCGATCCTGGTGAAGGGGTACCAGTCCGAGGGCCATGACAGCGGGCACATGGACTACACCGACTACAACGAGCGGGCCGGCGGCCTGAAGGCGCTCCGAACCCTGACCAGGGACGCGCGCCGCTACGAGGCCGCCGTCGGAGTGCACATCAACGCCTGGGAACAGTACCCGGAGGCGGAGAGTTTCCGCTGGGACCGCAGCAACGGGGCCACCGACCTCGGCTGGCGGTGGATGGATCAGGCATGGCACTCGGACACCGTCAGGGACCAGGCGACGGGTGCATTCGCGAAGCGCTTCGCCGGGCTGGTCCGGGATCTGCCTGACCTCGGTTTCGTCTACTCCGACACCTACTGGACAGGCGGCTGGGCGGCGGCCCGCCAGGCGCGGGTGATCACCGGCGCGGGTCTGCCGCTGGGCGGCGAGGCGGACGGACAGTTCGAACGGGACGGCGTCTTCACCTACGCCGGCCAGACGGACGGCGGCCTGAAGTCGCGGATCATCCGCTTCATCCGCAACCACCAGCGCGACGCCTGGAAGCGAGACCCGCTGTTGCGCGGTGCGGACAACACGCACTTCATGGGCTGGCAGGGTCAGCGGAACATGCGGAACTGGCTGCGGGCGACGTTCACCACGAACCTGCCCACCAAGTTCCTTCAGCACTTCGAGATCACGCGCATGACGGATCACCAGGTCGACCTGACCGGCGGGGTCACAGTCAGCGACGCGTCCGGAACCGTCAGGATCACCCACAACGGGCGTCTGGTGGCCGACGGTTCGAGCATGTTCATCCCCTGGGAGCCCACCGACGGGACGGATCCGGACAAGATCTACCATTGGAACCCGACCGGCGGAACGACCACCTGGCAGCTGCCCGCGAGGTGGGCGCGCGCGCAGAGCATTGACCTCTACCGACTGGGCGAGAACGGCCGTACGCACGTGGCCGGGCTGCCCGTGACGCGCGGTGCCGTCACTGTCACCGCGACAGCGGAGACCCCCTACGTCCTGTACCGCAAGCCGGCTCCGTCGCCGCGCGAGGCCGCGTACGGCCGGGGCGGAATCGTCGCGAACCCGTCTTTCACCGGCCGTACCACCGACGGCTGGACCGTCCCCGATCCGGAGCAGGTCACCGTCACGGACGACGGCAACGGGCTGACCTACCTGCGGATCGCCGCCACCGGCTCGCGCACCGTGTCGCAGCGGCTGCGCCGGCTCTCGCCCGGCACGTACTCCGCGTCGGTCTGGGTAAGGATCACCGGCACCCGTAAGGCCGCGCTGACCATCTCCGGCCACGGCGGGCCGGAGGCCGTCAACTGGGCCACCAGCTCGCCGCTGACCAACAAGATCGGCAACGGGCGCCGCACCGGCACCACCTTCCAGCGCATGCGGGTGCTGTTCACCGTTCCGCGCGGCGGCGGGAGCGACCGTTCGGCACTGCTCACCTTGTCCGCCGAGGCGGGTGGAGCGGGTACACAGGTGGACTTCGCAGATGTGCGGGTCGTCGAGGCTCCGGGGGCCGACCCGAATCACGGCGCCCACTGGTTCACCGAGGACTTCGAGCATGTCGACGAGGGCTGGGGGCCCTTCGTCTACACCGGGACGGGCGGCGCCGACCGAACCCACCTGTCGAGGACGCACGAGGGCTACACCCGGGACACGGTCAGCGGGCGGTTCTCGCTCAAGACCCTCGCGGACAGCACCGGGCTCGTCTACCGGACGATGCCGCAGACCCTGCGCTTCGCGCCCGGACGCGCGTACCGGATCCGCTTCTCCTACCAGGCCGACCCTGGCTCGGACTTCCGTGCTGTCATCGGCCGGGACGGCGGTCCCGCCCTCACCGAGGACACTCTGCCGCCCACCACGAGCAGACCCATGGACAGCGCCCCGCCCCGCTCCCTGCCGGTGCCGGAGGGCTGGGACGACAGCCTGCCGCCCCAGCCGTCCGCCCCGCACCGGGTGTACGAGCAGACGATCGTCACGGGTGCGGCGGGCTGCGGTGACGTCTGGCTGGGCGTCAAGCGTGCCGCCGGGGACGCCTTCGTCCTGGACGACCTGGTGGTGGATGATCTCGGGCCGGCCGGACCGGACACCGGGTGCCCCACGGCTCCACCGGTCAAGGTCGCCGTCGATGCTGCACTCTACACCCGGGGGACAGCCACCGCGGTCACGGTGCGGCTGACCAACGGCAGCGGGAGTGAACTGACCGGGGCCGTCCTGACCCTGGACGCCCCCGACGGCTGGCGCGTCACCCCGGAGCGGGTCGCCTTGGACCCGGTGGCCGCCGGCAAGGCCGCCACCGCCGCCTTCTCGGTCGTGCCGCCCCTCTCTGACAGCGCGGAGACCGAGGGCGCCGTACGGGCCCGCGCCACGTACCCACTCGGCTCGGGCACGGCGGTCACCACCGCCGCCGTACTCGCCGGCCTGCCGCTGCCGAGGATCTCCGCCGCCTACAACAGCACCATGATCGCACGCGACAGCAACCCCTCGGACGGCTCCTTCGCCGAAGGCAACAGCTACTCCGCCGACGCCCTCAACGCTGCGGGAGCCGCCCCCGGCGCCCGGATCACGGTGGACGGACTGGAGTTCACCATGCCGCGGTACGGTCCCGGCGAGCGCGACAACGCGGCGGGCGGGGGCGGCGTGATCGCCCTGAGCGGGCACGCCCGCGAACTCGGCTTCCTCGGTGCCTCGGTAGGCGGGGTCACCGGCACGGTAACCATCCGGTACACCGACGGAAGCTCGGCCACCGCGAACCTCTTCCTGCCCAACTGGCTCTCGGACCAACCTACCGCGAACGGCGCCCGGATCGCCGTCACCACCGACCACCGGGTCACCCCGGCCGGACCCGCAAATTTCGGCCTGCCGTACCGCCTCTACGTCAACACCGTTCCCACCGACCCGACCAGGGAACTGCGCTCAGTCACCCTGCCCACCAACTCCGCCCTCCACATCGTTGACCTGGCGACCCGCCCGGTCACCTAGCACCCGCACACGTCACACCGACCGGGCGTGCGGGCCCGGCTCCCCAAGCCGGGCCCGCACGCCCAACACACCGGCATTCATCAAGTGATTCACCGGCGTGGCCGTGATGTGCCGCATGTAGCGCTGCGCGGTCGATCGTTCCCCAACACGGGTTGTATGCCGAACCTGACAAGGGTTGTCCGATCTCCGGCTGTCAGCACCCTCCTCGCCTAGGGTCGTCCGTGTGACTGAACCCTCCTACCTTGCCGCGGTCCGGGAGTCGTACGACACCGTCGCCGCCGACTACGCGGAGATCGTCAAGAGCCCTGCGGAGCTTGATCCGTTGTCCCGCGCCATGCTGACCGCCTTCGCCGACGTCGCGCGGGCGGCCGCCGCCCTCGGGCCGGTCGCCGACCTCGGGTGCGGCCCGGGCAAGGTCACCGCATACCTGGCGGAGCTGGGGGTGTCCACCTTCGGTATCGACCTGTCCCCGAAGATGATCGAGCTCGCCCGGCGGGCCTGTCCGGGGCTGCGGTTCGCGGTGGGGTCGATGACCGCCCTTCCCGTCCGGGACGACGAGCTCGGCGGCATCCTGGCCCACTACTCCACCCATCACACGCCACCGGAGTGGTTGCCCGTCGTGTTCGCCGAGTTCCGGCGCACGCTCGCGCCGGGCGGCCGTCTGATGATGGCCGGCTATGTGGGAGACGACGAGGAGGAGCTACGGCCGACGCAAGCGTTCGGCGGCCATCCGGTGTCCTACGCCTCCCACTTGCTGCCGGTGGACCGGATCGCCCGGCTGTTGGGCCGGGCCGGACTCATCGTCACCGCACGCCTGATGCAGGAGCCCGACGAAGGGGCCAAGCGAACGATCGCCACTTTTCTGGCCAGAAGACCCGAGCGGCCATGAGCGCCAACGCATCAGCACCCGGTCTCCGACCTGTGGACGTCGCTCACCACGGGGGATCACTCGCAGGAGGTGCCCTGAACGGCGGCCGGGCCGGGCGCGATACCGACTCAGGCACCGGCGTCGGTCTGCGATCCGGCAGCCCGGTCCCCCGGCAGCCCGCGGAGTGCTGGCGCGCGGTTGAGCACGCCGATCCGCCCCGGTCCGTGCACAGGGTCCATGCGGCGTGGTTCACGGCGGCGCTGAAAACCTCATCGCGGCGGGCCCACCCGTAAATCCGGACTGCTGTGACGCCAACGATTTCTGCTGCGTCTTTGACCGGGTTACCGGCCTCGACAAGATCAAGGACCTTCTGACGCAACACGTCGGGGAACATCTGGGCGGCCTCGCCTCGTCGGCGCTCGCGGGATGCCATGTCGTGCGCTTCCAGGCAGTCGTCACAGCGGCATCCGAATCGCCACAACTGGAAGGGGCGTACGCGTCGTGATCCAGCCCCGGAAAGTCCTCGGCGCGTCCCGGCGCCGCCAGAAGGGCCGCGCCCGTCCATGCCCAACGTGTGCGAGCTCCGACAGTTTGCTGTTCGCCACCCGGAAGACAGCCGGCGTTCTTGAGCGTGTAGACGCTGCTGAGGACGACGCCGAGCAGGTTGGCGACATCAGCAGCCGAGTAGACACGCCGCGGCTCGATGCGGTCGGCGACGTGTAGGACCGGATGATCCATGGTGGGTGACCCTCCGGGAGGTCGCGTCATGCCCGCGTGCGCGGCAGGTGACCGGTATGCGCAACTGGCGGGACAAGTTCCCCGGCGTCGAGGTGATCGAAGAAGCTGTGACGGGACGGCCCGCGGAGCGGCTTCTGGAAGCAGCAGGTGACACCTCTCTGCTGATTGTCGGCCGGCGCATCAGTCACCTGCCTACCGGCAGGTACATCGGCCCCACCACCCTCGCCCTGCTCCACCATTCCTCTGCGCCGGTCGCCGTCGTTCCGTACACGTGAGCATCCGGACAAGTGAGCCGCCGGCGTCGGCACTCGGTTCGCCGCCCCATGATGTCCGCCGAGCACTCCCGCACGACGGCCTGACCCGGGCCCTGAAGTGAGGGCCAGGGTCAGGCATGGGACGGCGTCCTTGTCCCGCCCGTACTGAACGGCTGCCACCGGGTCACCCTCGTGCCCGCCTCAGGCGGGAGAGCCGTAGTACGCCTGGCGCATGAGTTGCCGCATGTCAGCGAGCATCGGCATGCGGGGGTTGGCGGGGGCGCACTGGTCCTCGTAGGCGTTCATCGCCTGTTGGGGCAGGGCTTCGAGGAACGTTTTCTCGTCCACGCCCGCGGCCTTGAAGGACGGCGGGATGCCGACGGCGTCGCGCAGTCGCTCGACGGCGGATGCGAGGGATTCGACGCCCTGTTCCGGTGTGGACGCCGGCAGGCCGAGGGTCTGGGCGATGGCCTGGTAGCGCTCGGGGGCGATGTAGTTGCGGTACTTGGGCCATGAGGTGACCTTCGCCGGTGCGCTTCCGTTGTAGCGGATGGCATGCGGCAGCAGCAGTGCGTTGGTGCGTCCGTGCGCGACGCCGAAGGTCCCGCCCAGGGTGTGAGCCATCGCGTGGACGACACCGAGGAAGGCCGAACCGAACGCCATGCCGGCGATGGTGCCCGCGTTGTGCATCTTTTCCCGGGCGATCAGGTCGTGCGTGCCGGCGGCGACGGCGCGCTCCAGGTGGTCGAAGATCAGCCGGATCCCCTGGAGGGCCAGCCCGTCGGTGAAGTCGTTGGCATAGACAGAAACGTAGGCCTCGATGCAGTGCGTCAGGGCGTCGAATCCGGTGTCGGCTGTGACGGCCTTCGGCAGGTGGGTGGTGAGCGCCGGGTCGCAGATGGCGATGCTCGGGGTGAGGGCGTAGTCCGCCAGCGGGTACTTCTGACCGGTGGCGGTGTCGGTGATCACCGCGAAGGGCGTCACCTCGCTGCCGGTCCCGGACGTCGTCGGGATGCACACCAGCTGGGCCTTCTCGCCGAGGTCGGGGAAGGTGAACGCGCGCTTGCGGATGTCGAAGAACTTCTCCTTCAGGTCCGCGAAGTCGATGTCCGGGTGCTCGTACATCAGCCACATCACCTTGGCCGCGTCCATCGGCGATCCGCCGCCCAGCGCGATGATGGCGTCCGGCTGGAAGCCGTGCATCAGCTCGGCCCCCTTGGTGACGGTGTCGATGCTGGGGTTGGGTTCGACGTAGTCGATGACGCGGATCTCGCAGGGCGTCGTGCGCCGGTCGAGGATGCCGCGGATCCGCTGGAGATGGCCGATGTCCACCATGGTCCGGTCGGTGACGATGACGACCTTGCGGGCACCGCGCATGTCGGCCAGATAGGTGATGGAGTTGCGCTCGAAGAAGATCTTCGAGGGGACCTTGAACCACTGCAGGTTCGTGTTGCGCCGCCCGATCCGCTTGATGTTCAGCAGGTTGAAGGCGGTGACGTTCCCGGAGACGGAGTTGTGGCCGTAGCTCCCGCAGCCCAGGGTGAGCGAGGGCAGGAAGGCGTTGTAGACGTCGCCGATGCCGCCCTGCGAGCTGGGGGCGTTCCAGATCACCCGGCAGGCCTTCACCGCGTGCCCGAACTCCTCGGCGAACGCGGCGTCCTCGGTGTGGACGGCGGCGCTGTGCCCGAGACCGTGGAACTCCACCATCTCCGCCGCCAGCCGTATCCCCTCGGAACGGTCGGCCGCACGCAGCACGGCCAGCACCGGACAGAGCTTCTCGCGCGTCAGTGGCTCGCCTTCGCCGACGAAGGAGACCGGTGCCAGGATGATGGAGGTGTCCTGCGGGACGGTGAAGCCGGCTGCCTGTGCGATCTCGGCCGCGGAACGGCCGACCACGGCGGCGTTCAACACCGCACCTGCGCAGTCGAGGTCATGAGCGGTACCGACTCCGAAGACGTACTGCTCCAGTGCCGCCTTCTCCTGCGGGTTCACGACGTACGCCTTGAGCGTCCGGAACTCCCCCAGTGCCGCCTCGTACACCTCGTCGTCGAGGATCACGGCCTGTTCGGACGCGCAGATCATGCCGTTGTCGAACGATTTGGACAGCACGATGTCGTTCACCGCGCGCTTGAGGTCCGCGCTCTTCTCGATGTACGCGGGGACGTTGCCCGCCCCGACGCCCAGCGCCGGCTTGCCGCACGAATAGGCGGCCTTCACCATCGCGTTGCCACCGGTCGCCAGGATCGTCGCGACGCCGGGATGATGCATCAGCGCTGCCGTCGCCCGCATCGAGGGCTCCTCGATCCACTGCACGCAGTTCGCAGGCGCTCCGGCCTTGACGGCTGCGTCGCGCACGATGCGGGCCGCAGCCGCGGAGCAGCGCTGAGCGGCGGGGTGGAAGGCGAACACGATCGGGTTGCGGGTCTTGAGAGCCATGAGAGCTTTGAAGATGGTCGTCGAGGTCGGGTTGGTCACCGGTGTGACCCCGGCGACGACACCGATGGGTTCGGCGATTTCGACGATGCCGGTGATCTCGTCGCGGCTCACCACCCCGACAGTTTTCATTCCCGCCATCGAGTGGGTGACGTTCTCACAGGCGAAGACGTTCTTGACGGCTTTGTCCTCGAAGACGCCCCGGCCGGTCTCCTCGACCGCCAGGGCGGCCAGGCCGGTGTGTTCGGCCAGGGCCGCCAGGGACGCCTTCCTGACAATGAGGTCGATCTGCTCCTGGGTGAAGTCCGCGTACTCCTCCAACGCCTGGAGGGCCCCTTCGACGAGGCTGTTCACAGCCCGATCGGTCTCGGGGCTGCCGTTTGTCGACGACTTCGCGTCGTGGTGGGCAGCCGCGAGGTGGGCGCCGGCGATCGGCTTCGACCTGGTCATGGAACCGCTCCTCGGAGCAAAGATGGTGACGGGTCGCGAAGGAGGCGGCCCCTGGCTTCACTGGCGTTCTCAGCCTGCGCCGACGAGCCTCGCCGCACAGGTGGCCATTCGGCCCTCGTCACAGGGTTGAAGGTCACCACCTTGGACCGGGGGAGGAACGAACCCGTCATCGGTCTCCCACAACTGTGCCGATCCGCAGCCTCATGGGTAGGGACAAGCGTGGCCCTCTCGGTCCCGAGGAGGGGGCCGTCCGGCCCGTTGGCGGGCGCCTTTCAGCGGAGCGAAGGTGAGGTGACGGGAAAATCGTGGCCGTGACTGACGAGGTCGCCATGTGGCTGCTCGGCGGAATCGCGCTCGTGGCGTGGGGAGTCCTGAAGATCGTTGGTGTGCGCAGTCCGCTGGTGCCGTGGCCGTCGGTCGGTCTGGGAGTGCTCGTCATCGCGGCGGCGGGCAGCCCCTTCGTGCCGCACCTGTTGAGATCCGGTCGCCGGGACGGCATCCGAGGCGGCACGTTGTCGGGGATGCCGACGCGACGGGGGGACGGGGACATGACGGGTCCCTGAACCTCTGAGTTCTCTCTGAATCTCTCACGCCGCCCTTCCTCGCTTCTGCTCCCGGCGTGCCGGCTGTGGAAGGACGACCCGGGCAAATGCGCCCGCTGAGCTGCGCCGACACGGATGCGCCAGGGTTCACCCCAGGGGAGGGGGCGGGACGGCGGGCCTTCGGATCGTGAACGATGTGCTCTGAGTGTCTACATGCGTGTAGTAGCTTCGGCGCCCTCGACCGATCCTTCTGGAAGGTGCTTGTTCATGGGGCCGACTGTCATCAATGGGCTGCCCGCTCATGTTCTTCTGGTCCACGTGGTGGTGGTGCTGGTGCCGCTCACGGCTCTCGCCCTGGTGGTCTGTGCCGTATGGCCTGCCTGGATCAGCAGGCTCGGCCTCGTTCTTCCCGTGCTGGCGCTGGTGTCCCTGGTCAGCGTGCCGCTGACCACACACGCGGGTGAGTGGTTGGAGCACCGCGTGAATCGCACTGCTCTCGTACGCCGGCATGCCGAGCTGGGCGACGGGCTGCTGCCCTGGGCCGTCGGGCTCTTTCTTCTCGCCGTGGCGTTCTGGTGGTTCGGACGCAAGGGGACCGGCCGAGCGGCCCCTGATGCCGATATGCCCCGGGGCGTTGTAACGGTGAGTCTGCCGGTGCGGGTGACGGCGATGGCGCTGACCCTCATCGTCGGGGCAGGGGCAGTGGTGCAGGTCTACCGGATCGGGGATTCCGGGGCCAAGGCCGCATGGGGAGACGGATATTCGGCCGCGAGCGGCCATGTCGCCGGCTGACTAACCCAGGGGTTCGGGCTGTTTCAGGGGCAACGTGAACCAGACGGTCTTGCCGTCGTCCGTGGGGCGGGTGCCCCAGTCGGTGGCCAGGGTGTCGACGAGGAGAAGTCCCCGGCCCGACTCGTCGCCCGATTCTGCGTGCCGGAGCTGGGGGATGTGGGTGCTGCTGTCGGTGACTTCGACGGTCATCTCCCGTGCGGTGTGGTGCAGTCGCAGGTCCAGAGTTCCTCGGGGGTGGCTGTGGCTGATCGCATTGGTGAGGACCTCGGATGCCAGCAAGCAGGCTGACTCCGTCGCTTCCTCGCAACCCCAACTGCGCAGTGTGGTCATCACGAAGCGGCGTCCGGCGGAGACGGAGGCGGGGTCGGCGGGTACCTTCATCGAGGCCGCGGCGACCGGCGCCGCCGGGATCCGGGCCAGGAGCAGCGTCACGTCGTCCGCATGCCCGTCCGCGTCCGGGCGGAGCGCCGCCAGCACCCTGTCCGAAACCTCTTCCAGGCACACCCCGGACAGGAACGCGCTCTGGAGCTCCACCGCGAGGAGTTTGAGTTGGACGTCGATGTCGGAGCGAGGCGTCTCCACGAGTCCATCGGTGTAGAGCACCAGAGTGGAGCCGGCCATGACCGGAATGCAGGCCTGCTGGTAAGGGATGCCGCCGACGCCGAGCGGCACGCAGACCGGTGCGGGAAGGTGCTCGACCGAGGTGTCGGGCTGCACGAGCAGGACGGGCAGATGTCCGGCCGAACAGATCGTCACCTCGCCGGCGTCCGGATCCACGACCAGATAGCAGCAGGTGACGAGCTGATCGGGCAGGTCGGCGACGAACGCGTCGAGGGCTTTCATCAATTGCCGCGGCGTGATGCCGGTCTTGGCCAGTGCCCGAGCGGCCGAGCGCAGTTGGCCCATGACGGCGGCGGCGTCCAGGCCGCGTCCCATGACATCACCGATGAGCACGCCGACCTGGCCGCCGCCGAGCGGAATGATGTCGAACCAGTCGCCGCCGACTCCCGCACCTTGCGTCGCCGGGAAATAGCGGCTGGCCACCTGCATTTCGGGAAGCGCGGGGGGAGAGCCCATCAGACTGTGCTGCAGGGTCAACGCGATGTGGCGCTGCTGCCGGTAGAGCTCGGTGAGTTCTTCCTCGGCCCGTTTGCGGTCGGCGATATCCCGCACGATCGAGCAGGAGCCGACGATCGCTCCGTCGCGTCCCTTGATCGGCCAGAGGGTGATGTCGACGTCGAGCAGGCGTCCGGACTGGGTGACCCGGAACATCTCGAAGTGTTCGACGCGCTCTCCCCGGCCCAGCCTTGCCAGGAGGCTCGCGATCTCGTCCTTGCAGTCGGCAGGGGCGAGCATCGCAATGGAGTTCCCGATCGCGTCCTCCGCCGCGTACCCGTAGAGGCGATGGGCGGCGGCGTTCCAGTAGGTGATGATGCCGTCGAGGGTCTTGGCGAGGATCGCGTCCTGCGATGACTCGACGAGCACGGCGAGTTCGTTGATGCGCTCCTCGGCGGACTTGCGTTCACTGACATCCCGCACTGCTGCCGATACGAGCAGTCCGTCCGACGTCTGGAGCGGGCTGAGACTGATCTCCACGGGGAATTCACGGCCGTCCTTGCGCCGTCCGTAGAGTTCGAGCCCTGCGCCCATGGGGCGTACCTGCTGGTTCGCGGCATATCCGTGGCGGTGCCTGGGGTGATTCCCGTGGAATCTCTCGGGGACCAGGATCTCGACCGGGTGCCCGAGGAGCTCCCGCCGGGAGTAGCCGAACATCGACTCGGTCTGGGCATTGACGAGTCGGATGGTTCCGGCGTCATCAATGATGACCATGGCGTCGGGTGCGGATTCCAGCAAGGCCCGGAACATCACTTCCGCCGGACTCCCGCCATGGACAGACGTCGGCATCGCAGTCCCTCCTGTTGCCCGAACCAGTTGGTACGGGATTTGTCGGACGATAGCCGTCTTCCTCCAGGGCCATCGGAAGGGACTGAATCTGGCCTTGATCGGTCAGAATTGTTCATTTGCCTGGGGACTATGCCGCGATATGTCGTCGGACAGGTATGCCCATCAGATCAGTGGTGGTTGCTGACAACGGTCAGTTCGGCTGCGATGCTCCGGCCCCAGGCGCAGACCTGTTCGCGGTCGCGGAAGTCGCCTCCCTTTCCCTGCTTCCGGAGCCCGCGGGCGATGAATCCACGGGCCCCATCGGTGAGCCGGCCACCGAAGGTGACGTGGCCGTGGGCATCCAGCTTGGCGGCGATGCGGGCGACGGCGGGCACAGCCGGGATGGCGCGCTCAGTGGCGGAACCGTCGAGCGGTCCGCTGCTGAAGAGCCAGACGTCCTGTTCTGTCAGTGCCTGGCGGTGGCGGCGGACGAAGCGGACGGCCTCTCCCGGCCACCGGCCCGCGTACAGGCCGGCTCCGAGGACCACGGCGTCGTACGCCGCGACGCTGGAGACATCGCGGATGGGAGCGACCTCGGCATCGATGTGCTGTTCGCGCAGTTCCTCGCCGATCCACCGGGCGATCTCGGCGGTCGACCCGTTCTTGCTGCTGTAGGCGACGAGCGTGCGCCGGGGCTTCGTTGCGGTCATCGGAGGTTCCTCCTCGGCTGGTGCATCGTGTGGTGGGCGGTGCTCGCGGGTGGTGCGGGTCGGCTGTTCCTCAGCGGAGCCGGCGCAGATACGGGTCGTGCGTCTGCTGGGGGACCAGGCGGATACGGACGTCGAGGGCGGAGACGGCGTCCGGCCGTGCGAGCACCGGATTGAGGTCGGCCTCGACGAGTTGCGGCAGGTCGCCTGCCATCTTCGACAGCCGGTGCAGCAGCTGTTCGATCCCTTCCAGGTCGACCGGTCCGGCGCCGCGGTATCCGAACAGCAGCGGGGCGCAGCGCAGAGCGGTGATCAGTTCGTGTGTGTCGCGGTCGGTGAGCGGCGCGAGCCGGGCGGCGTGGTCGGCGAGCAGGTCGGTGGCGGTGCCGCCGAGGCCGAACAGCACCAACGGGCCGAAGACCTCGTCCTGTACCACTCCGGTGACCAGTTCGATGCCGCGTTCGGCCATGGGCTGGACGAGGACGCCGGTCATGGTGTCGCCGAAGCGGGCGGTGAAATCGCGGTGGGCGGCCCGCACCGCGAGCTCGCCCTCCAGGTCCAGCAGGACCGCTCCCTGGTCGCTCTTGTGCACCTGGCCGGGCCAGTAGGCCTTGAGAGCTACACGCTGACCCGGGCCGCCCAGGCGGTCCGCCGCGTCGACCGCTTCCTGTTCGTTCCGGGCCCAGGCATACGGCAGATGCGGTATGCCGTAGCAGTCGAGCAGTTCCGCACAGCCACGTGGGTCGAGCCAGCCGCCCTCGGGGTGTTCGGTGAGGAAGTCGCCGACCAGCGCGCGGGCGGCTTCCGGGTCGGTACCGATGAGCTCGGGGACGGACCCGGCCGGTTGAGCCAGCCACCGGGCGCGGTCGGCCGCGTACGCCAGAGCCCTGGCGGCGGCCTGCGGGTCGGCGTAGGCCGGGACCCTGCCCCCGGCCGGGGCCTCCAGCAGGCGGACCCGTTCGTCCTGGTCGAGGAGGACCGCGGCGACCGTTCGGGAACGACGACCCGGGGCGGCGTGGGTGAGTGCCCGGATCGGATCGTCGCCGGTCGCCGCGGCCAGTGCGGTGGGTACCAGGGCGACGAGGACCGCGTCGACCGCGCCGTGCGCGGTGAGCCGGTCGATGCAGTCGCCCAGTTCCCGTTCGCCCACGGCGGCGGTGGCGTCCACGGGATTGGTGGCGGATGCCCCTTCGGGAAGCAACCGGAGCAGTTCGGTGATCAGATCCGCGGGCAGTTCGGGGACGGTCAGTCCCGCTTCCGCGCAGGCATCGGCGGCGAGCACGGCCGCGCCGCCCGCGTTGGACACGATGGCCACCCGGCCGCCCGCGGGAAGTGGCTGGGACTTCAGGAGGGCCGCGGTGTCGAGGAGTTCGCCGATGGTACGGGTGGCGGTGATGCCGGCCTGGCGGAACAGCGCCTGCCGCGTCATCGTGGGGGTCGCGGCCGCCGCGGTGTGTGAGGCGGCGGCGCGCCGGCCCGCCGCGGACCGGCCCGCGTCGACGGTCAGGACCGGCATCCTGCGGGCGACCCGGCGGGCGGTCCGCGAGAACGCCGGGGGATTACCGAACGATTCCACGTGCAGCAGGGCCAGGTCGGTGCGGCCGTCGCCCTCCCACCACTGCAGGAGGTCATTGGCGCTGACGTCGTACTTGTCGCCGAGGGAGGCGAAGCTCGACACACCGATCCCGAGCCGGGCCAGCCCGCTGAGCAGGGCGATTCCGACACCGCCGGACTGTACGGCCACTCCCGCGGATCCGGGCCGCGGACGGTCGGCGGCAAAGGTGGCGTCTAGCCGGACCTCGTCCTCGGTGTTCGCGATGCCCAGGCAGTTCGGGCCGACCAACCGCATGTCGTAGCGGCGGCAGGCGCTGAGCAGACCGGCCGACTGGTGGACGTCCAGGCCGGAGGTGAGCACGACCAGCGCCCGCACGCCACTCGTTCCGCACTGCTCGGCGGTCTCCGGTACGACGTGCGCGGGTACGGCGAGCACCGCGAGGTCCGGCGGGTGGGGGAGAGCGGTCACCGTCGGATAGCAGGGAACGCGCAGGATGGCATGGGCGTGGGGATTGACCGCGAAGAGCCGGCCGGGATACCCGGCGTCACGGATCTTCTTCAGGACGGCCCGCCCGACCGATCCGGCCTTGGTTCCGGCACCGACCACGGCGATGGAGCGCGGTCGCAACAGCGGTTGCAGGCTCGCGGTGTCCGCGGTCCGGCCGCGCTCGTCGACCGCTGCGAGATAGTCCTCGTCCGGGTCGAGTTGGATCGTGCAGTGCACCTCCGTGCCGGCGAAGCGGCGGGCGGTGTTCAGGCCCAGGTCGGCGAAGACCTTCAGGACCAGGTGATTCTCCGACAGCGCGTCCGCGGTGAAGGACGTGATGCCGTCCTTGCGGGCAGCATGCACGAGGTGCTCCAGGAGCAGGGTTCCAGCCCCGCAGTGATGGAACGCGTCAGCTACCGCAAAGGCGATCTCGGCGGAGCCGGGATCGGGACCGATCTCGTACTCGGCGATCCCCACGATCTGGTCGTCGCGGACGGCGATCAGCGCGCAGTGACCGCTCCGGGGGCCGGCACAGGCCCGCTCGGTGGCCTGTGGCCCCGACAGACGGCTCACGCCGAAGAACCGCAGGCGCATGTTCTGCGCCGACATCCCCTCGTACAGCCGCAGCAGCTGGTCACGGTCCTCGAAACCTGCGGGACGGATCTCGACCGTCCTGCCGTCGGTGAGCAACGCGTGGACCTTCTCGGTGCGGTGCGCGGTGTGCGTCATGGCGGACCTCTCTCCCCTGGAATGTTCCTGACTCCACGATCCGTCCGTACCGGGGGCGGACCACAGGGGCTGACCGGGCCCGTGCGGGACCGTTGGGCCCTGTTCCGCACCCGGCCCGGGCTGGGGCCGAACGTCCCGCACCAGGGCCGAACCGCCCCTCGCCCAGGCCACCGTGCCGGTGCGACGGTTCAGTGACGGACAGTGTTGCGGTCACCGGATACGGAAGAGGCGACGAGCCATGACGCAGGCCACCCGGACGGACACCCGGCCTCCCACCGATCCATGGCGGGGCTTCGCCGGAATCTGCTGGCACCGGAAGATCGACGTGCGCGCCTTCATCCAGGACAACTACACGCCGTACGAGGGCGACGCCGCCTTCCTCACCGGCCCGACGGAACGCACCCAGGCCGTGTGGGACACCGTGTCCGAGTTGCGCGCCGAGGAGCGCCGCAAGGGCGTCCTGGACGTCGACGCCGCCACGCCGTCGACCATCACCGCGCACGGACCCGGCTGGATCGACAAGGACCGTGAGCTCATCGTCGGTCTGCAGACGGACGCGCCGCTCAAGCGGGCGATCATGCCCAACGGCGGGCTGCGGATGGTGGAGAACGGGCTGCGCGCCTACGGCTACGAACCGGACCCGTTCGTCTCCCGGGTCTTCGGCACCTACCGCAAGACGCACAACCAGGGCGTCTTCGACGCCTATACGCAGGAGATGCGCCAGGCCCGCAAGGCCGGGATCATCACCGGGCTGCCGGACGCCTACGGCCGTGGCCGGATCATCGGCGACTACCGCCGGGTCGCTCTCTACGGCACGACCCGCCTCATTGAGGCCAAGCACGCCGAGCGCGACCTGCTGGACACGCAGCCGTCCACCGCCGAGGTGATCCGCGACCGCGAGGAGCTCGCCGAGCAGATCCGCGCCCTGGCCGAACTGGAGGAGATGGCCGCCTCGTACGGCTGCGTCGTCTCCCGTCCGGCCGCCACCGCGCACGAAGCCGTCCAGTGGCTGTACCTGGGCTTCCTGGCCGCGGTGAAGGAACAGAACGGCGCGGCGATGTCACTGGGCCGTACCTCGACGTTCCTCGACGTCTATCTCGCCCGCGACCTCGAGGAAGGGCGTATCGACGAGACCCGCGCCCAGGAACTGATCGACGACTTCGTGATCAAGCTACGGATCGTGCGTTTCCTGCGCACCCCGGAGTACGACGAACTGTTCTCCGGCGATCCCACCTGGGTCACCGAGTCCCTGGGCGGCATCGGACAGGACGGCCGGACTCTGGTCACCCGCACCTCTTTCCGGTTCCTGCAGACCCTGTACAACCTGGGCCCGCACCGGAGCCGAACCTCACCGTGCTGTGGTCGCCCCGCCTGCCCGAAGGCTTCAAGACGTTCTGCGCGCAGGTCTCGATCGACACCAGCGCCCTGCAGTACGAGTCGGACGATCTGCTGCGCCCCCGGACCGGGGACGACACCGCGATCGCCTGCTGCGTGTCGGCGATGGCGGTGGGCCGGCAGATGCAGTTCTTCGGCGCCCGGGTCAACCTCGCCAAGGCCCTGCTCTACGCGATCAACGGCGGCCGGGACGAGATGACCGGAGAACAGATCGCCCCCGCCGCGCGCCCGCTGGCCGGCGACCACCTGGACTACCAGGAGCTGAACACCGCCTACGACCATGTTCTGGACTGGCTGGTGGCGACCTACGTCAACGCCCTCAACGTCATCCACTACATGCACGACAAGTACGCCTACGAGCGGCTGGAGATGGCCCTGCACGACCACCCGGTCCACCGCACCCTGGCCTGCGGAATCGCCGGGCTGTCGGTGGCCGCGGACAGCCTGTCCGCGGTGCAGCACGCCCGGGTGAAGGTGATCCGGGACGACACCGGCCTCGCGGTCGACTACGTGGTCGAGGGCGAATACCCCGCCTTCGGGAACAACGACGACCGCGCCGACGCGATCGCGGTGGACCTGGTGCGCCGGTTCATGGCCAAGGTGCGTGAGCACCCGGCCTACCGGAATGCGGAGCACACCCAGTCGGTGCTCACGATCACCTCCAACGTGGTCTACGGCAAGCACACCGGCAACACCCCCGACGGCCGCCGGGCCGGGCAGCCCTTCGCACCCGGAGCCAACCCGATGAACGGTCGCGACCGCCACGGCATGGCCGTCTCCGCGCTGTCCGTCGCCAAGATCCCCTACGACCAGGCCCGCGACGGCATCTCCCTGACCTCGACGATCACGCCCGAAGGCCTCGGCCACCACCCGGGCGAACGCGCCGCCAACCTGGTCGGGATCCTGGACGGCTACATGGCCGCCGGCGGCTTCCACCTGAACGTCAACGTCCTGGACCGGGCCACTCTGGAAGACGCCATGGAGCACCCGGACGACTACCCGGCACTGACCATCCGGGTCTCCGGTTACGCCGTCAACTTCGTCCGGCTCACGCGCGAGCAGCAGCTCGACGTGATCAGCCGCACCTTCCACGGCCGGCTGTGAACACCGGCCGCGTCCACTCCTGGGACCTGTCCACCGGCGTGGACGGTCCCGGGACCCGCTTCGTGCTCTTCCTCAGCGGCTGCCCGCTGCGCTGCCTGTACTGCGCGAACCCGGACACCTGGCACATGCGGGACGGGCAGGAGATGACCGTTGACGCCGTGATGGCCGAGATCGAGAAGTACCGCACCTTCATCACCGCGGCCGGCGGGGGAGTGACGATCACCGGCGGCGAGCCGCTGCTGCAACCCGCCTTCACCGCCGAGGTGTTCCACCGCTGCAAGGAACTCGGCCTGCACACCGCCCTGGACACCTCGGGCTTCCTCGGCAGCCGCGCCACGGACGATCTGCTCGCCGACACGAATCCGGGCCTGCTGGACATCAAAGCCTTCGACGTCGCTGCCTACCGCAGCCTGACGGGCGCCGGCCTCGCGCCGACCCTGACGTTCGCCACCAGGCTGAGGCGGCTCGGGGTGCCGGTCCGCATCCGCTACGTCCTGGTTCCCGGCCGGACCGACGACGAATCCGCCATCGACGGCCTGGCGGCCTTCGTCGCGGGACTGGGCAATGTCGAGTGCGTCGATGTCCTGCCCTTCCACAAGCTGGGCGCCGCCAAGTACGAAGCCCTGGACATCCCTTTCCCGCTACGTGACACCCCAACGCCGTCGCCGGACCTTGTGGAACGTGTGCGAGGCCAGTTCCGGGATCACGGCGTGCGCGCGTTCTAGCGCACCGGGGAGCGCGGCGGCGAACCGCCGAACTCGCGAAACCCAAGGAGGAGAGAACCATGACCGCTCGACACGTGGTCGTCGGCGTCGACGGCTCAGTCGTCGCCGTACGAGCCCTGGACGAGGCCGCGGCAGAGGCCGTCAGGCTGGGAACGGACCTGGAGATCGTGTTCGCCGTCACCGACATCGATGAGGCCGGGCCGACCCTGAAGTCCGCCGTTGAACGGGTGCGTGAGCGGCACCCTGGTCTGCCGGTCAGCACCGTACCGGTGGTCGGGGATGCGGCCGAGGCGTTGCTGCGCAGGGGCCGTGATGCTGCTCTGACCGTGGTCGGATCTCGCGGGTTGCCAGGTTTCGCGGGCCTGGTGCTCGGATCGGTGAGTCTGCGTCTGGCCGCACGCACGCTGAGCCCGCTCCTCGTCGTGCGGGGGGACCAGGTTTCGCGACCGGACGGCCCCGGCCCCGGCGGTGAGGTGCTGCTGGGCATCGAAAGCGACAACGACACCGACGCAGCGGCCTACGCCTTCGCCGAGGCCGCGCGCCGCGGATCACCCCTGCGCGTCCTGCACGCCTGGACCTATCGTCATCTGGCACCCGTCGGTCTTGCACCGGTCCCCACCCTGCGTGTTCAGGACGACATCGACCGTCGTTCACAGAACGAGACCGCCGTGCCCGAACGCGTCGTGACATCGCTGCGCGATCAGTATCCCGAGGTCCCGGTACGGACCCGCGCAGTCCGCTCCGGGGCGGCGCACGCACTGCTGGAGGCAACGGGCAACGCCGCTGTCATCGTGGTGGCCGCACACCGGCGCCGGGGCCGGCTGGGCCCTCAACTCGGCCCGGTCACCACGGCCTTACTGCACCACGCCCGCTGCCCGGTCATCCTCGTTCCGATGGGGCCGGAGTGAGAGCCGAACGGTCCCACCCCGGGACGTTCGGCCCCGGGCACCACCGGTACTGAGCGGCCGATGCTGGCGGAAGAGCGGCTGCGAGCGACAGCTGCCGATGAGGAGAGGGCCATCGTGGAGACGACGCTGACGACCGATTTCTGGACACTGTTCGTCCTGCTGTTACTGGCCGCGCTGGCTGTGATCGCTGTCATGACGGTCGTATCGGAGACGCTCCTCGACAAGGTGAGCCGCCTCTGGGCGGCGGTGCGGACCCGCCGCTACACCCAGGGCAGACATCACCAGCTGCATCACGGACATCGCTGATGATTCGGGTGAGGTGTTGGAGCGACAAGCCCGCCCACAGAGCCACAGGATCCGAGAGACCGTCCGCAGGCGCGGGCGGTCTCTCTGTTTCGCCTGGGCGAGAAGCGCCAACCCGCCCTCGAAGGACCCGGCCGTGGCGGGTCCTTCGAGGGCGGTCAGCGGACCAGAACGGCCTCCCCTGGCTTGGGTACGACGGACGTCCAGCCCAGTTCGTGGTCGATCCGGTCCCGGAGCGTCGCGGCCGCGGACTCCTCGCCGTGGACCAGGTAGGTGGTGTGCGGGGGCGGGGCTCCGCGCAGCCAGTCGATGATCTGTCTGGCATCGGCGTGGGCGGAGAAGTAGGGCACGTAGGCGACCTCCGCCCGTACGGGGATGTACTCGCCGAACATCTTGAGGGCGGGAACGCCGTCCACCAGGTCGCGGGCCCGGGTGCCGGCGGCCGCGAAGCCGACGATGACGACGGCGTTGCGGGGGTCGGGCAGGAGCCGGTGCAGGTGGTGCAGGACACGGCCTCCCGTGGCCATGCCGGCCGAGGACGATGACGGCGGGACCGCTGTGTTGTTGTTGTCGATGGACTCCTGGACGGCGCGGGCCGCCAGGAACGGCTCGGGACTGATCGCGGCCTCCCCCTGGGCGAGGATCTCGGGCCGCAACTCGGGGGAGCCGGAGCGCAGGGCGTCCCGGTAGACGTCCAGGGCGGCCAGGGCCATGGGGCTGTCGACGTAGACGGGGACGGAGGAAGGCAGGATTCCGTCCCGGCGCAGATCGGCGAGTTCGTGGAGGACGATCTCGGTGCGATCGATCGCGAAGGCGGGGACGACGACGGTGCCGCCGCGCGACAGGGTGCGCGCGATGACGGCCGCGAACTCCTTGCGCGCCGTTTCGCTGTCGTGCCGGCGGCCGCCGTAGGTCGCGATGCCCCGCGACATCGCCGTTGAAGTCCAGCGCCATCACCCGGAGCTGAAGATCACAACCAGGCAGTTGGCAGGCCCGCCCGCAGAAGCCCTGTCCACCGCCGCGAACGAGGCCGAGCTCCTGGTCATCGGCTCGCGTGGGCTCAGCGGGGTGGCCGGCTTCTTCGTCGGTTCCGTTGCCCAGGCCGCCGTCGCTCATGTCGGGCGGCCGGTCGTCCTGGTCCGAGCCGGGGAGAGCACGGAGGACGAGCACCTTCCCGACGCTGCCGGCATGGCCCTCACCAGGCCGTGCCACGAGCTGCTGGAATTCGCCTTCAGCGCCGCCGCTCAACGAGGTGCGAGGCTGCGGGTCATCAACGGCTGGCATCTCCCGACGGCGTACAGCTACTCGCCGGGCGTTCTGGACCCCGGCCTGGATGTCGAGTTGGCCGATAACGAGAAGGGCGCCCTGTCCGAGGCCCTGCGGCCGTGGCGGGACAAGTTCCCCGGCGTCGAGGTGATCGAGCAGTCGGTGATCGGCAGGCCCGCGCAGCACCTGATGGAAGCGGCATCGGATTGTTCCCTTGTCGTCATCGGCCGCCGTACCCGTCACGCAGCGGCGGGCACGCACATCGGCCCTGTCGCTCACGCGGTCATCCACCACTGCGACGCACCGATCGCGGTGATCCCCCACGAGGCATGAACCGCCCGTCCGAGCCTGACATCCGTCGACCGGCTCAGGGCCCCCGATGCGCGGGGGTCCTGAGCCGGTCGACTGAGCGCGGAACTGGAAGATCCTCAGAGATGCGGGACCACCGCGACAGGGCACCCGGCGTGGTGCAGCACCCCGTGCGCGACCGGCCCGAGCTTCGGGCCCGCCGCATGATGACGGGAACGCCGCCCGACCACGACCAGTGAGGCGTCAGCGGCTGCCCGCACGATGTGCGCGACAGCGTCCCCGCACCCGGTCTGTTCCTTCACCGCGACCTGCGGGAACTTGCTTCGCCACGGCCGGACGAGATCCGAGAGCGTGCGCCGCGCGGCCGACTCGGTCTCCTGGAGCAGGGTGTCGGTCATGGATGCGGGGGAGTACCCGTAGGTGTAGGGCCGATCCCAGTCGTGGACGATCAGGAGCGAGGTCGCGCGCCGGGAGGCGGCGTCGAAAGCGAACTCCAGCACCGTGTCGCAAGGGTGGTCCAGGCTCACGCCGAGGACGACGGGTCGCTGCGGAGTGCTGGTGCTGGGCGCCCCGTCCGGGCCGGGACGGTGCTCCTCCGCGGCATGGTGCCCGGAACGGACGAGCACGACCGGGCACTCGGCGCGGGCGACGGTCGACAGGCCGGTGGAACCGAGGAGGAACCCGGCGAGCGGACCCATGCCCCGGGATCCCACCACGAGGACTTCCGACTCTTGGGCGACGGCCAGCAATCCGTGCAGCGGGGTGTCGTCCAGGTACCCGGTGCTGATCTCCAGACCGGGATATCCGGCGTCGAGTTCGGCCTCGGCTTCGCTCAGGACGCGCTGCAGCCAGTGGAGAGCAGCGTGGTCCGGGGAGGAGGCCGTGCCGGTCGTGTCGGACGGCCAGACATGCACCAGGCGCAGCGGAAGTCCTCGCAGGAGTGCCTCGCGGGCTGCCCAGTCCGCGGCAACGGCACTGGCCATCGTGCCGTCCAGGCCGACGGTGACGGTTCGGGACATGGCATACCTCCGGATCGGATGACTGGTCTTCAGCTTCGGCCTCATCGAGGCGCAGGAGCAGGGGCCGCTGGGCCCGGGACGGGGACCAACCGGCCCATGTGGAAACGCGCATGACGCGCCGAATGCGGAATCCGGAGGTGAGCTCCATGGGGGTGTGGTGTGTGGTCGCTGGTGTAAGACGGTTCCAGTCAGGGTCTGGAGGCCGCTGAGTGGGCGGCGGTGGAGGTGCAACGGCGTTGCTGCGCGTTACGGTTGATGGGCTCGGGGATGCCGGGTGGTCTTGACGGGGCGCTGGCCGCTGACCTGTGCCAGCGAAGTTGGGTCGTGTGCCACTGAAGTTGAGCCAACGTGCGTTTGTGACAGCGAAGATGGACCGCCCTCGGGTCAGTGCGCTGCGGGAACCTCCGTCGCAGCTGTCCTTTGACAACGAAGTTAGTCCGTTGCGGTGCCCTGGCCTGGGGCGACCAGGTTGGATGTCAAACGATCAGCTCCGTCTGTCCTGTGCCATCGAGCCTTCAGCGGATGCCGCTGAAGAATGAGTGTGGCTCTTGGCTCATACGTTCATCATTGAGGTGGGCAGCTGCCCGGCCCAGCCCTCTGGGCAGGGCCTTTGCGTCGAGAGCGACGGCTGAGGTCGGTCACTCCAGCTGACCTGGCACCCATTCACACAACCGGAACGGCGGACGATCAACGTCTACGAAAGTCTTGGATGAGCCAAGAGACGCACTCATCTCCATAGTCTCTCCACGGGGGCGTGTTCATTACTTGGACAGCACGAATGATGTCTGCGCCTTACCAAAGCCCGGTGCTGTCGCCTCCGCTAGAAAGGTGCCGAAGCCTGCGTACCCTTCCGGAGACGTTCCACACTGCGGAGCACTTGGCTTGCGGTCCCACGTCACGGTGTAAGTGAGGTCGCGGTGGGCGGGAACTAGGAAGAGCCGACTGCCCGAGCCTTTGGGACAGTCGGCAGAGGACCAATAGGTGTCGGCGCTGTTGACCGGCGTGAGGGTCAGTACCGTCTTCTTAGGCCCGAGATCGATCTTGCAGTCGCTGCCGGTGATGTTCTTCGCGGTCAGCAGCAGGGTGGGGATGTCATCGGGTCCGTATGCGTTGTGAAGGCTGCGCACGGTCAACTCCGCAGAGCTCGGAGTACAGTCGGGCATCGGGGACATGTTGGACGCGCTGGTCTCCTCTGATTTTGAACTGTCCTTGTCGTTCTTGCTGTTCGTGCTGGAAGGCCGCGCCCCGGAGGAGCTGGGCGTGAGCGAGGTCTCCGATCCGGGCTTGTTCGACTTCGCGTCGCCTCCCTTGCCATCGCCGTTGTAGGTGGCTGCGGCCCAGGCCGCGACGCCGAGCAGGCCGAGCAGGGTCAGCGCGGAGAAGACCCGTCGGCCCCGCCGAACGCCGTGCTGCGGAGACGCCGGTTGGGGAGTGCCAGCCTCGACACCCATCCCGGCGCTCTCATACGCCGTCGTATCGGCGTCCCTTCCCACTGTGGAGGGCTCACGGATCGCGGTGGAGGGCACACGCCCCGACCGCCCGCTCGGCGACGGCAGGAAGAGAAATCCATCGGACGGTATATCGGTTATGACCCGCAGGGACTGCGGCTGCCCGCTCTTGCGGTACCCGCGGTGCAACTCGGTCATCCGGTCCTGGACGGCGTCCTGGAACCGACCGAGGGGGAGGGTGGCGGCACCGGGATGCGCGGCGATGACGTCGGACACCGACCGGGAGAAGATGCTGAACGAATCGCCGGTCCGGACCCCGGTGACAGGGTTGATGGGGGAGTCGTGCGGGCGCACGAACAGCGCGTACTGTCCCGGCGAGCAGGCGTACACGTAAGCCACCTTGCGGCGCAGCGCGGCGCTGACCTTCTGCCGGCTCCACTGCTTGACACTCGCCACGCCCATCGAGTCCTGCTCGATGCCCTCCCGGCAGGCGTCGATCAGGAAGACGACGTGCTCGGCAGGCGTCTCGTCGAGGTGCTCACGCCAGTCGATCGCCACGCACCCCGACTCGAAGGGATGCGTGTCCTCGTCGATGTCCTCAGGTACGAGGTAGTCGCGACCCTTGGCATGCACGCCGTGCCCGCTCAGCAGGATGAGCAAGGTGTCGCCCGGGCGGGCGCGCCTGAGGAAGCCGACCACCCGGGCGTTCACGTAGTTCGCCGAAACCTGTTTGCCGCCTTCGCGCCCGGCCAGGACCTGCACGTCGTCGAAACCACGGTCCTCGAGCGCCGATCCGAGCCGGGCGAGGTCGGCCGGAATGAAGGGGAGGGGCGGAACACCGCGCATCTCGTAGGCGCTGGCCCCAATGAGGAGGGCCCTGTGACGTACCATCACACGCCGGTCACTGCTTGAAGACCAGTGTGATGCCGTGGCTGCGCTGCATCTGCGCAGAACCGACGAACTGCACACCCCCGCTCGCCGTCACCTGGAAGGACAGGTGTGCCTCCCGCAACGGCAGCGGTCCGCCTCGGGCGGCGGCCTCGGTGAACACCTGCTGCAACGCGTCAACGGCCTCGGCGAGGTTCTTGCGTAAAGCCCCCAGAGGTACGCTCCTCAGCCGCACCTCACCGTCCCCACCGCCGAACAGGCCCATGGAGTCTCCGCCGTCGTCGAGTTGGCCATCTTGATCGTCGTACGAAACCCAGAAGGACAAGGCCGTTACTTCGGACGCATCGGCAGCTGAACTCACGAATCCCCCTTTGTCGGTGATGGCAGGGCAACTGTACGAAGACGGAGGGTGATTCATGGGCAGGAGCGATAATCCGGTGCTGGTCAATGTCCAACAGCACCAATCGGTCCCGCTCCAGCCACGACTCGAAACCGACATGCTGACCGGTGGTGGCAGCCCAGAACCAGCCCGGAAGGTGACGTTCGCCCCGCGACCGGCGAAGCGGCTGGACCGAAGCGACATCCTCGAACGGGCCGTCACGCAATCCAGCATCGGACGTCGAACCCGCTCGCGTACGGTGCTCATGTCCGTCAGCTCGACGTACGGCCCTGCGGACTCCACCCAGCCGGGACAGCCACACAGCACCCCAGCGCGTCTACCTCACACGACTAGGTTCGATGGCAAGGCAGCCCAAACGACCGGGTTCGCTGTCAAACGACTCGATTGGATGACAGAGGACAGCAGCGGTGGCCCGGCGCTCAGTCGGTCTCTGACCCGTCTCAAGGAATTTTGACCGTTCTCAGTGAAGTTTGACGGTGTTGCTCTCAAAGTGGAGGTCCTTCGGTGACCTCGCTTGATCAGCATGTTGGCTAGGTCGAGGTAGGCCCAGCGGCGGGTAGGACGGGGGTGTGCGGGAAGATCGCTTCGTGACCACCCTTATCCCGCCTCCCGGGCCCGACCGGCACCGGGCGATCGTCAGCGAGGTGGCCCTCCTGTGGGCCGCGCACCAGCCCGGGCCGTTCCCCGACGTGCCGTTCGACGACAGCCACGATCTGGCGTACCTGGATTTCAACATGGCCGGCTGCGTCATGACCTACCTCAAGAACGGTGGCGTCACCAGCCCAAGCCACACGGACGTTCTCCGGGACTGCCTCCCGGAGCTCCGTGCGGCCGTCGCGCTGTTGGCGCGCTCGGCGGAGTACCGGGAGGGGCTCAGGGCCTTTGGGGGCTTGCTTGCGATGGCCGAACTGATCCTCGCCGATGAGGCCTGAGCCCGTCGCCACCCGGGCCCTCGCGATCAGGTCGGAGTCGAAGAAGCTCCTGCTGTTGTCCCCCTGCAGATCCGGCATCCCGCCGTGCTGCCCGCAGCCTTGCCCGCGCGCAGCCCAGCCTCCCGACGCCTAATGGGCCGTATCGGGTCGTAGAGACTTGATGTTGTAGCCGCCAGCAGGTGAGCACTTCCGATGCCGGAGCCGTTCGAGTTCTGTGGTCAGACCGTGCCCCTGCTGGTCGGCCGGGAGGCCAT